>NZ_JADBQK010000021.1:0-101353 GCF_014895885.1 Enterobacter cloacae complex sp. P17RS | reverse complement strand
AATACTATATAATAAAATATTCCCCTCTTCATTTAACGGTAATTTGTTAGGTAAATGTTTTAGAGTTCAATATTGATTATTATTATATAAAATTCATATCAATATCGTTTGGAAAAATATTCTAAAAATTGATTTAGCGGTTTGACATAATATTTAAAGGGTATATAACTATTTCGAAGGTATATTTTCAATAAAAGGATGTATTATGAATAGTTATGTTTCAATATCTGATATTCGTGATTTAAAAGTTATGGGAGCCAGAACGCAATTAGGAAATGCTTGGGCAAGTTCAACACACAAACTGATTGCGCTTGATAAAGAGACTCTACTGCCCGTGAGCGTTGATTGGTGGTATGAGGATGAATCCACACCTCGCCATACTGGCCCCATTTTTACCGATACACGTCCCGACGTGCGACTGCTGGCAAACTCTGATATCTATCGTCTGGGTGACGTTATTAATATCAGCAATATTGGTGGTTCAGGTGGCGCATTGGCCGCTATTAAAAATGATGGTGTTGTTGAAGCGTGGGGTGTGCCAGAAAGCGGTGGTACTTCTCCGACCAGCGATCGTAATCATAATGTTAGGGCTATTTACGGTGGGCGAGAAATTTCTGCCGCCATTAACTCTAATGGACAGGTTTTTACCTGGTCTGTTGATGGTAATAATCCTCTGCCGGATCACATTGCAGCACTGACCGACATAGTAGCTATTAAAGTAGCTGAATATGGGTATGATAGCGGAAGCAATTCTTATCTTGCGTTGCGGGCTAACAATCAGGTAGTACAGTGGACAGACGGTGCGCCTCGTGAAGATTTTCCGAAAGATATTGCTGAACGCAAGGATTTCGTCGCTATCCAGACTACGGAATATGCCTTTGCAGGAATCACCCAAAATGGTCACGTGATCGCATGGGGGGATGGTGCATACGGAGGCGAGTTGCCGATTCATTTAAAAGAAGTTAACGATGTTATCGCATTACACAGTAATACTGGTACATTTGTGGCGCTCAGGGCTACAGGCAATATTTTTGCATGGGGAAGTGCTAAATACGGTGCTGATATACCAGACAATATAGCAAACCTGTCGGACATTGTTTCTATACATAGCACTGATACAACTTTCATTGCTTTGAGAAAAAATGGTAGTGTGGTTTTTTGGGGACAATCGTATTACTTAAGCGAGCTGCCACAAGAAATTGCGTGTCTGACTAATATTATCGATGTTCAGGCTGCTATTAATGGCAGCTATGCATTTTTAACATCAGATGGAGACGTATACTGCTGGGGGCATGTCGCTAATCGTATGCCCCAAAATGTAACAAATGTAGTTTCTCTGACAGGCGGTGCCTGGAATGCATTTGCGGCGCTTCGTCGTGATGGCACTGTATTAGCCTGGGGAGATAAATACGAAGGCGGAGATACTACCCCGGTAGCTCATGAATTATACAACATTCGCGCTATCTATTCGTGTGGCTATCGCTTTATCGCGTTGCGTGATGATGATCAAGTCTTTGAGTGGGGCGTAGAGGCAAGAACCGACATTTCAAAAATGCCGGCAAATTTACAAGGCAATATCACCTATAGCTTCGTTAAATAAAATTTGAATTAAAAGTGACCGCTGCCCAGCACTTTCGCCGGGCAGTGATTAAGGCGTTACCTTTTGCCAGGGATTTTCTGATGTAAACTGCCCGATTGCCTGCACTGCATCTTCCGTTTCCTTTCCAAGATCTCGCTGATAGACTCGATCGTCCTGGTTAATTACAAAGCTCATGACGCCTGTCTGACCATAGCTGACAGGCCACGCCACCATCGCGAAACCGTGATTATCTGGCAGGATGCGGAAGCGATAGCCATGGTAACCCGCGCCTGGCTCTTTAGGGCTAAATGCCGGGCCAAGCGGGCTTGGCGCTTCGCCGGGCGAGACGGGCCAGTACAGACCGTCCTTTTTCCCCTCAGAACTGACAATCTTCTGCGCGTATTTCTGGTTCATCGCAAAATAGCTTTGCTGCGCATCCACGTAGGCATGCAGAGCTTCAATGGCGGCAAGTTCGTTGCGCCCAATTTCGCGGGTCAGGATCTCCTCGGCGCCTTCTTTGATGTCAAACTGCCAGCCGGAGGCGGTTTTGATCACCGGAATGGGAAGTTGCCAGCCGCTGTCTCCGACAACCAGATGCGCTTTATCGCCTTCGACAATGGTGTTATGACGGACTTTCCAGTCGCGCAGAAAGCGATCGACTGCGTCAGGATCAACGCCTTCAGGGGGCAGGAAGTCGCGCCAGTTCTCACCGAGCAGGTTGCTCATCGCGCTTTCGTTTTGATCGCGGATGGCGCTTTCCAGCGCATTGGTAGCCTGTTCTGGTGAGCTGAAGGATTGCTGCGCCATGACGGTCGCCGAGACCATGAACAACACCATTCCACTGAGTAATTTACGTTTCATGTCGGCTCCCTTAGCGATGACGGAATTCACGGTGTTCAGCACGTCCAGCCGCTGCCGGGCGTAGCTGCTGCTGACGAGCGGCGAGGTGTCTGCTTTGCGCCCCACGCTGCTGCTGCGCCTGCCAGTTGGCGGAACGGCTGTCGTTGCCGCTCAGTGCATTGGCCCGGAGCTGACCGTTTCGCTGCTGAAGAGCGCGTTGCTGCGCAGGTTGTGAAACCCGTTTCTCCTGTCTCTGGCTTGCTGCCTGACGATTTTCTCGCTGCTGCGTGGATGCCCGCTTTGCCGTCTGCGGTTTGGTGTCGTAGCCACGGTAGTTATTTCGCTGGGAAATCTGCTTCAGCTGTTCACTTGAGGCCTGACGCTGCAGATCTTTCGTGCCGGGACGTGCCGTTTGGGGAAAGGTTTTACCCGTGGATTTCTCCATCTGGCTCAGGGCAGCCTGACGCTGGCTATCCCGGTTAACCGGTTTTTGCTGGGTTGAGCTTAGCCCGGTCGCCGTGCTGGTGGAGTGGAAACGGGTGTTGAGCTGGTTCGTAGGATAGGGCACACCTTCCCGATAGGCCGGGTTGTGCTGCCAGGTACGGTTGGCGTCCGTCAGACGCTGTCCGCTGATTTTATTGAAGTTCTCAACGTTGATATTGATGTTGTTATCACCGTTGCGGCTATACCCGCTGTGGTTATCCCAGTCACCGTCATGATGGTGGTCCCAGTCATCGTCGTCATCCCAGTCGATATTGCTGAAAATGGCATAGGTAGTGGCGACACCCAGGCTGAAACCTAAGCCGTTGACGAAGCTGTTACCAAACTGCTCCCCGGGTGACGGCGGGAGATAGGTTGGCGGATAGGCGGTATTAGGCCAGGTCCCGTAAACCGTATTGGGATTATAGGTGGGAACATAAACGACCTGCGGATCGGCAGATTCGATTTTGATCACCGTCGGGGCCGGTGCGGACGTGGTGGTTGACGTTGACTCGGTGGTGCTGGTTTTTGCCGGTGCGGGTTTCGTTACCGTGGTGACCGTCTGCTGAGGCGTAGATTGCAAGGCGCCGGTCTTCTGCGCCAGCGCGCGCAGGCGTTGAACGGAATCCATTACATCTTTCGGCTGCGCGAGAAACGCATCGCCCAGATTTTGTACCCACGGCGGATTCTCTCCCATCAGCGACATAAGCTGAGGAAACGCGACCAGGGATTTTACGCTGGGATCCCAGGGCTGGCTGGCAACGGCCTGAATCGCGGCGTCCCCTTCCATTTTGGGGTTGTCTTTGGACCACTGCGCCGCTTGAACCACGTTGGCCGGGTAGGTCGAGGCCATCAAGATTTGTGACAGCAGAGCATCCGGGTAGAGCGCGATGGGGGCAACCCACTGATCGATTTGCGCGGCAGTGTAGGTTGGCGCGACGACAGGGGCCGGCTGGGCTGCGGTAGGCGCTGACGGTGGTTGCGCGACGGGGGCTGGCGCAACGGGTTCCGTTGCACGACTTTTGACAAACATGACGCCTGAGGCGGCAAACAGCCCGGCACTGCACAGAAGGACAAGCAGATGTGGCTTAAAGGGCAACTTCATAAAATGACTCCAACGAGACAGGCGCTGTGCCGTGAGGCGTTACGGTTGGCGTGAGTATTATTCACCCGTCTTTTACTGTTTTGACTTTTATTGGGAAGCGTCCGGTACGTCCGGATAAAGAGTGTGAGTATTTATTACACAATTATATGCGATGCGGGAAAAGGCGCCGGGAATTCAGAAGGCCGCTCTTACGAGCGGCCAGCAGCTAGTTGCCGAGGTTGACGACAAACAGCACCGTGATGTCGGATATGTTCCAGCCACCGTGCAGCGCGGTAAGCAGTAAACCAATTGCAACGATCAGCGCAGTGATTCGCATCTCCATTGCGTGCGTTCCTGTACAGGCTACGCGGGTTCCTTCTTCACCGGAAAAGGCAGAACTAGGCAAATGAGTACATTGCCGCGTAGGTTACGGAACTGCTTCCGGGCCCGGTGACTGGTTGCTACACCAGCGAAGCAGGCCGGGGGCAACAGTATTACAGCCGAAATTGACTGAAAAGAGGTGAAATGCAGTTTCATCCTTTTACATTCGAAACTGGATGGCGGCTCGTAAACACAAAACATGTGCTTGCGGATCTGCATACTCAGGAGCATTATTCATGCCGAGTGCATTGCCGCAAATCTGCCAACCCGGTGTGCTACCACCGCAAGGCAACAAAATAACCGCTATCAGGCGGTTTTTTTGTCCCCAAAATTCACCTCTCCTCCCCGCTACACCATGCTTAACGATTCAGCAAACTTTTTAATGTTGCTTTTTTGTAAACGGATTAACACTGTGCAGAAATCCTGCTATGCTGCCCGACGCGGTATCGGGCATTTACCCTACAAACTGCTGTCTCACAGGAGCGTGAAGAGAACGCCCGCCGCATATGACAATGAGAGCGAGGAGAACCGTCGTGCTAGAAGAATACCGTAAGCACGTAGCAGAACGTGCCGCCGAGGGAATTGTACCCAAACCTTTAGATGCAACCCAAATGGCCGCGCTCGTCGAGCTGCTGAAGAACCCGCCTAAGGGCGAAGAAGAATTCCTGTTAGATCTGTTGATCAACCGCGTACCGCCTGGCGTAGATGAAGCTGCCTACGTAAAAGCCGGATTCCTTGCTGCTATCGCCAAAGGCGAAGCCACCTCCCCACTGGTTACTCCTGAAAAAGCCATTGAACTGCTCGGCACCATGCAGGGTGGTTACAACATTCATCCGCTGATTGACGCGCTGGATAACGACAAGCTGGCACCGATTGCCGCTAAAGCGCTCTCTTCCACGCTGCTGATGTTCGATAACTTCTACGACGTAGAAGAAAAAGCCAAAGCGGGCAACGTCTATGCGAAGCAGGTGATGCAGTCCTGGGCCGATGCCGAATGGTTCCTGAACCGCCCTGCGCTGGCGGAAAAAATTACCGTGACCGTCTTTAAGGTGACCGGTGAAACCAACACCGATGACCTGTCTCCGGCACCGGACGCGTGGTCTCGTCCTGATATCCCGCTGCACGCCCTGGCGATGCTGAAAAACGCCCGTGAAGGCATTGAGCCGGATCAGCCGGGCGTGGTGGGCCCGATCAAACAGATCGAAGCGCTGCAACAAAAAGGTTTCCCGCTGGCCTACGTCGGTGACGTTGTGGGTACCGGCTCTTCCCGTAAGTCCGCCACCAACTCCGTACTGTGGTTCATGGGCGACGATATTCCGCACGTGCCGAACAAGCGCGGCGGCGGTCTGTGCCTCGGCGGCAAAATTGCGCCAATCTTCTTCAACACCATGGAAGATGCGGGCGCGCTGCCGATCGAAGTGGATGTTTCTAACCTGAACATGGGCGACGTGATTGACGTCTACCCGTATAAAGGCGAAGTGCGCAACCATGAAACCAACGAGCTGCTGGCAAGCTTCGAACTGAAAACCGACGTGCTGATTGACGAAGTGCGTGCCGGTGGCCGTATTCCGCTGATCATCGGGCGCGGCCTGACCACCAAAGCGCGTGAAGCGCTGGGTCTGCCGCACTCCGACGTTTTCCGTCACGCGAAAGACGTGGCAGAAAGCAACCGCGGCTTCTCGCTGGCACAGAAAATGGTGGGTCGCGCGTGCGGCGTCGCCGGTATTCGCCCTGGCGCATACTGCGAGCCGAAGATGACCTCCGTGGGCTCTCAGGACACCACTGGCCCAATGACCCGTGATGAACTGAAAGACCTGGCGTGCCTGGGCTTCTCTTCTGACCTGGTGATGCAGTCCTTCTGCCACACGGCGGCCTATCCGAAGCCGGTTGACGTGACCACGCACCACACGCTGCCAGACTTCATCATGAACCGCGGCGGCGTGTCACTGCGTCCAGGTGACGGCGTCATCCACTCCTGGCTGAACCGCATGCTGCTGCCGGATACCGTGGGTACCGGCGGTGACTCCCATACCCGTTTCCCAATCGGTATCTCCTTCCCGGCGGGCTCCGGCCTGGTGGCGTTTGCTGCAGCGACCGGCGTAATGCCGCTGGACATGCCTGAATCCGTGCTGGTGCGCTTCAAGGGCAAAATGCAGCCGGGCATCACTCTGCGCGACCTGGTTCACGCGATCCCGCTGTATGCCATCAAACAGGGCCTGCTGACCGTTGAGAAGAAAGGCAAGAAAAACATCTTCTCTGGCCGCATTCTTGAAATTGAAGGGCTGCCGGATCTGAAAGTGGAGCAGGCGTTCGAGCTGACCGACGCCTCCGCCGAGCGTTCTGCGGCAGGCTGTACCATCAAGCTGAACAAAGAGCCGATCATTGAGTATCTGACCTCCAACATCGTGCTGCTGAAGTGGATGATCGCAGAAGGCTACGGCGATCGTCGTACGCTGGAGCGTCGTATTCAGGGCATGGAGAAATGGCTGGCGGATCCGCAACTGCTGGAAGCTGACGCAGACGCAGAGTACGCGGCGGTGATCGACATCGATCTGGCGGATATTAAAGAGCCAATCCTGTGTGCGCCGAACGATCCGGACGATGCGCGTCTGCTCTCTGACGTGCAGGGCGATAAGATCGACGAAGTGTTCATCGGCTCCTGTATGACCAACATCGGCCACTTCCGCGCCGCCGGTAAGCTGCTGGATACCCACAAAGGCCAGCTGCCGACCCGCCTGTGGGTGGCACCGCCAACCCGTATGGACGCGGCTCAGTTGACCGAAGAGGGTTACTACAGCGTGTTCGGTAAGAGCGGAGCGCGTATCGAAATCCCTGGCTGCTCCCTGTGTATGGGTAACCAGGCGCGCGTAGCCGACGGTGCGACGGTGGTTTCCACCTCTACCCGTAACTTCCCGAACCGTTTAGGTACTGGTGCGAACGTCTACCTGGCCTCTGCGGAGCTGGCGGCGGTTGCGGCGCTGATTGGCAAACTGCCAACGCCGGAAGAGTACCAGACCTTCGTGGCGCAGGTGGATAAGACGGCGGTGGATACCTATCGCTATCTGAACTTCGACCAGCTTTCTCAGTACACCGAGAAGGCTGACGGGGTGATCTTCCAGACGGCGGTATAATCAGCAAAACCGTCTCTACGAGACGGTTTTTAGTATTTGCACCCTCTCCCGTGGGAGAGGGACGGGGTGAGGGCATCAGGCCGCAGGGTCTTGCTCTCACCTTTTTATTTTCATTCCTCCCAACTCTCCCGCTTTTTTTCTTTCCCTCTGCTGCGATAATTACCCTAATGGCTTTGCAGAGGAAAACGCTATGGATTACGAATTTCTGCGCGACATCACCGGTGTGGTGAAAGTGCGCATGTCGATGGGGCACGAAGCCGTTGGACACTGGTTTAACGAAGAGGTGAAAGAAAATCTCGCCCTTCTTGATGAAGTCGAACAGGCGGCAAATACGGTGAAAGGCAGTGAACGCTCCTGGCAACGTGCCGGGCATGAGTACACCCTGTGGATGGATGGCGAAGAGGTGATGGTGCGCGCCAACCAGCTTGAGTTTTCAGGGGATGAGATGGAAGAGGGGATGAGCTACTACGACGAAGAGAGCCTGTCGCTGTGCGGCGTGGAAGACTTCCTGCAGGTAGTGAATGCCTATCGTGAGTTCATGAAACAGAAGTAACTCCCCGAAGCGTCCCTGCTCCGGGCAACACTTACACGGCCGGAATATTGCGGCCGTAGTAGATTTCGCGCATCTCTTTCCAGAGCAGGTCGGTGATGACCTTGCGCTCTTCTTCACTTAAATCTTCCGGCTTCGTGTGGAACATGTAGTGCTTAAGGTCGAACTCCTTAAGCATCATCTTGGTATGGAAGATGTTTTCCTGGTACACGTTCACGTCCATCATGTCATACAGCGATTTCATGTCCTCGGACATAAAGTTCTGAATGGAGTTGATCTCGTGGTCGATGAAGTGCTTCATGCCGTTGATATCACGGGTAAAACCGCGCACGCGATAATCAATCGTGACGATGTCCGATTCCAGCTGGTGGATTAAATAATTCAGCGCGTTCAGCGGGGAAATCACGCCACAGGTCGACACTTCAATATCCGCGCGGAAAGTGCACAGCCCGCCTTCCGGGTGGCTTTCCGGGTAGGTGTGAACGCAGATATGGCTTTTGTCGAGGTGGGCGACGACCACTTCCGGCAGCGGACCCGGGTGTTCAGTTTTGTCGATAAGCTGCGGGTCGACCGGCTCTTCGCTGACCAGAATGGTGACGCTGGCACCCTGGGGCTCATAATCCTGTCGTGCGATGTTCAGAATATTGGCACCGATGATCGAGCAGGTTTCTGACAGGATCTCGGTCAGACGGTTGGCGTTGTAGAGTTCATCGATATAGGCGATGTAACCATCGCGTTCTTCCGCTGTTTTGGCATAGCAGATATCGTAAATACAAAAACTCAGGCTTTTAGTCAGGTTGTTAAAGCCATGTAGTTTAAGCTTTTTCAATTAGCTCACCCCCTTAGTGGATAATGCGTCTTGCAGGTACTGCGGCAGAGCAAACGCTGCGGTATGAATAGCCGGATTGTAGTAGCGGCACGTGAGCCCGGCCTGATGGAAGCGGGCCAGGATAATTTCGGTAGAGAGATGACGCAGCACGTCGTTATCCGTTGCCCATGCAAAGGTCATGATCCCGCCGTAGTACGTCGGAATTGCCGCCTGATAGAAGCTGACGTCACCGAAATAGGTGCTGAGCTTGCGATGGCTGTCGAGCGCTTCGTCCTGCTGCAGGAAGCAGACACCGTTTTGTGCGACGAAGATCCCGCCCGGGTTCAGGCAGCGCTTGCAGCCTTCGTAGAACGAGGAAGTAAACAGCGACGCGCCAGGGCCGATGGGGTCGGTACAGTCAGAGATAATCACGTCGAAGGTCTGCGTGGTCTGGTTAACAAAGTTAACGCCGTCGTCGATAACCAGATTAAAGCGCGGATCGTCATAGCTGCCGGCATTATGGTTGGGCAGGTACTGGCGGCAGAAAGAGACCACGCCCGCATCGATCTCAACCATGGTGATGGTTTCAATGGAACGATGACGTGAAACCTCGCGCAGCATTGCGCCGTCGCCGCCGCCGATAATCAGAACATGCTTCGCGTGTCCGTGGGCCAGCAGCGGAACGTGGGTCATCATCTCATGATAGATAAACTCGTCGCGCTCGGTCGTTTGCACAACGCCATCCAGGGCCATCACGCGGCCAAAGGCGGCGTTTTCGAAGATGATCAGATCCTGGTGATCCGTTTTCTCATGATAGAGCACGTTATCAACGGCAAAGTACTGACCAAACTGGTCATGCAGTGTTTCATGCCACAACGTGTGGTCGGCCATACGCGGACTCCTCCTTTGTTAACATCCGTAACGCTCACAAAAAATGAGCGAAACATGATAGCTAACTATAACCGTGGTTGCACGGGTATAGGTTGAACAGAGGGCGTCGGGAAGGTTATTTCACGTAGGCGAGCAGGCTGAGCGAATCGCGGGCCAGCGCTTTGCATTTTTTAGCCGTGGGAATGCCAATACCGCTCAAGTCACGGTAGCTGTCTTCACCGAGCGCCTTCATGTCAAAGCTGTCGTAATTGCTGAGATCCCACTGGTTCTGCTGGGCGAAAAAGACCAGCGCGCGGCGAATTTGCCCGTTGGGTAAATTCTGGTAGCCACAATCATTTTTCAGGAATACAAAAACCGCCGTTAAATCGGCCATATCTTCCGCTTCATTTTCACTGAGCGCATAGCTGTTCGCACACATTGCCATCAGGCTTCCGAACAAAATTGTCCTGAAAAACGTCTTCATTGCTTCTACCACTTCTTCACGGAAAATTAACGTTAGCACACTTGATGCCAGTGCGACGATCTTTATTATTGCCGCTTTACTTGACCTTCCGGTAAGGGGAGGGTTTATGCTCAAAAGATCGCCTGCTGGAAATAAGGAAATGAACATGCAACGTCGTGATTTTTTAAAATATTCCGCTGTGCTGGGTGTTGCCAGCGCATTACCACTCTGGAGCCGCGCGGTTTTTGCGGCTGAAAGGCCTGCCTTACCCATTCCTGACTTACTGACCGCAAACGCCCGTAGCCGTATTCAGCTTGTTGTTCAGGCCGGTAAAACCTCCTTCGGTGGGCACAGCGCCACAACCTGGGGCTACAACGGCAATCTGCTCGGCCCGGCGCTTCAGTTACGCAAAGGGAAAGCGGTGACGGTGGATATCCACAATACGCTTGCCGAGGAGACCACGCTGCACTGGCACGGGCTGGAAGTCCCGGGCGAAGTGGATGGTGGTCCCCAGGGTGTTATCAAGCCTGGGGGGAAACGCAGCGTAACCTTTACCCCTGACCAGCGGGCGGCAACCTGCTGGTTCCACCCGCATCAGCACGGCAAAACGGGCCATCAGGTGGCAATGGGGCTGGCCGGACTGGTGTTGATTGAGGATGACGAAAGCAGTCTCCTGCGCCTGCCAAAACAGTGGGGTATCGACGATGTGCCGGTGATTGTGCAGGACAAAAAATTCAGCGCTGATGGGCAGATTGACTACCAGCTGGACGTGATGAGCGCGGCGGTCGGCTGGTTTGGCGATACGCTGCTGGCCAACGGTGCGATCTATCCGCAGCACGCCGCCCCGAAAGGCTGGCTGCGCCTGCGCTTGCTTAACGGCTGTAACGCCCGCTCGTTGAACTTCGCCACTAGCGATAAGCGCCCGCTTTACGTGGTGGCAAGCGACGGCGGCCTGCTGCCGGAACCGGTAAAAGTGAGCGAGCTGCCGATGCTGATGGGCGAACGCTTCGAAGTGCTGGTGGACATCAGCGACGGCAAGCCGTTTGACCTGGTAACGCTGCCTGTCAGCCAGATGGGGATGGCCGTCGCGCCGTTTGATAAACCGCATCCGGTGTTGCGCATTCAGCCACTACAGATCACCGCCTCCGGCACGCTGCCGGACACCTTAGCCACGCTGCCTGCGCTCCCGTCGCTGGATGGGCTCACGCAGCGTAAGCTTCAGCTCTCCATGGACCCGATGCTCGACATGATGGGCATGCAGGCGCTGATGAAAAAGTATGGCAATCAGGCCATGGCGGGAATGCACCACGGCCAGATGATGGGCCACATGAATATGGACCACGGCAAAATGGGCGGTATGGATCACGGCGGTCACGGGTTCGATTTCCACAACGCCAACAAGATCAACGGCAAAGCGTTCGATATGAACACGCCGATGTTTGCCGCCACGAAGGGGCAGTTTGAGCGCTGGGTGGTTTCAGGTGAAGGGGACATGATGCTGCACCCGTTCCATATCCACGGCACGCAGTTCCGTATTCTGTCTGAGAACGGTAAAGCGCCGGAAGCGCATCGAGCAGGCTGGAAAGATACGGTGAGAGTGGAAGGCGGCGTCAGCGAGGTGCTGGTGAAGTTCGACCACGAAGCGCCTGAAGAGTTTGCCTATATGGCGCACTGTCATCTGCTGGAGCATGAAGATACGGGGATGATGCTCGGTTTTACCGTATAAAAAAAACCGGGTGGCGGCTTCGCCTTACCCGGCCTGCATTGCTAAAAACGGCAACTTTCGTTGCCGTTTTGCTTTTATTTGCCTTCGTCCGGCAATGCATACGCGACAATATAGTCGCCCATCTTCGTACCAAACGAACCGTGACCACCCGCAGAAATGACAACGTACTGCTTGCCATTCACTTCATAGGTCATCGGCGTTGCCTGTCCACCGGCCGGCAGACGGCCTTGCCACAGTTTTTCACCGTTGGTCATGTTATACGCGCGCAGGTAGTTATCTGCGGTTGCCGCGATGAACAGCACGTTACCGGCTGTGGAGATTGGACCACCCAGCATTGGCATACCCATATTGAACGGCACTGGAACCGGCATCGGGAACGGCATGCTGTCCTGTGGGGTACCAATACGTTTTTTCCAGACGATCTGGTTGGTTTTCAGATCCAGACCGGAGATGTAACCCCAGGCTGGCTGTTTACACGGCAGACCAAACGGAGACAGGAACGGGTTCAGGGTAACGCCAAACGGTACGCCATACTGCGGCTGGATACCGGCTTCGGTCCCGCTGCCTTTCGCGTCTTTCGGCTGCTCCATCGGGTTACCCGGACCGCGTGGGATCAGACGGGAAACGAACGGCAGCGCCATTGGGTTGGCAATCGCCACCTGACGGTTAGGGTCGACGGAAATACCGCCCCACTCAAACATTCCCAGGTTGCCCGGGAAGACCAGCGTACCCTGCTCAGACGGCGGCGTGAAGATGCCCTCATAGCGCAGCTGATGGAACATCACGCGGCACACCAGCTGGTCAAACATGGTGGCACCCCACATGTCTGCACCGCTGAGGTCTTTCTTCGGACGGAAGCTCAGGTCAGAGAACGGCTGGGTTTTGCTGACGTAATCGCCTTTGGCCGCACCCTGCGGAACCGGTTTTTCCGGGGCAGGCACAACCAGCTTACCGTTGCTGCGATCCAGCACGAAGATGTTGCCGGTTTTAGCCGGAGCGTAAATGACCGGCACGGTTTTACCGTTAACGGTAATGTCCGCCAGCGTCGGCTGGGACGGCATATCCATATCCCACAGATCGTGGTGAACGGTCTGATAGCTCCACGCCAGCTTACCGGTGGTTGCGTTCAGCGCCAGGATAGCGCTCGCATAACGTTCCTGCTCCGGCGTGCGGTTACCGCCCCAGATATCCGGCGTGGATACGCCCATCGGCAGGTAGACCAGGTCCAGCTTCGCGTCATACGCGGCTGGTGCCCAGGAGTTCGGCGAGTTGAAGGTAAAGGTGTGCTCGTCAGACGGGATCGCGTTTGGTTCTTTCGCGCCCGGGTCGAAAGCCCACAGCAGTTTACCGGTGTTCACGTCGAAACCACGGATAACGCCGGAGGTTTCACGCGTAGAGAAGTTATCCGTTACCGAACCGGCAATCACGATGGTTTTATCGGTGATGATTGGCGGGGAGGTTGGCTCATACAGACCCGGCGTGGTGTCCGGCATGTTGGTCTGCAGGTTCAGAATGCCTTTGTTGGCGAAGGTTTCGCACAGCTTGCCGGTCTCAGCGTTGATGGCAAACAGACGGCCATCGTTCACCGGCAGCATAATGCGGCGAGGACAGTCGGCAATGACTTCCGGGCTGGCATTATCGGCGCGCGCTTCGTGGTAAGAGACGCCGCGGCAGGTGACATGCTGGAAGGACGGGTTGGAGTTCAGCTGTGGATCAAAGTGCCATTTCTCTTTACCGGTAGCCGCATCGAGCGCGAACAGACGCTGGTGCGCCGTACACAGGTAGAGCATATCGCCGACTTTAATTGGCGTCACTTCATTGGTCAGTTCACCCGGATCGTTCGGCATTTTCAGGTCGCCGGTACGGAATACCCAGGCTTCTTTCAGGTTCTTAACGTTGTCCGCGTTGATCTGCTTCAGCGGGGAGTAACGTTGACCTTCCTGGCTACGGCCATAAGCTGGCCAGTCACCGTCAGCGACCTGCGAGATAGCTGCCGCAGGCGTGGACTCCGCGTTCAGCGTACCGTTGATCTCCTGCGGGTCGTTAAAGCCAGCCCAGGTGAGAATGCCGCCGCTGATTAACAGCGCCACCAGCAGGGCTGCAACGGCACCGCTGGAAGGGACAATCAGGCGGCGCCAGACAAACGGCAGGATCAGCCAGATACCGAAGAAGACCAGGATGTCGCTGCGCGGCGTCAGGGCCCAGAAATCGAAACCGACTTCCCAGATGCCCCAGATCATGGTGGCAAGAAGGAGGGCGGCATACAGCCACAGTGCGGATTGTTTTCTACGCCAGAGCAGGACGGTTACGCCAAGCATAACCAGGCCCGCAATCGGGTAGTACCAGGAGCCGCCGATCGCGACCAGCCAGACGCCACCGATTAACAGGTACAGGCCGCAGAAGGCGGCGAATAGCGCTGTTAGTGTCACCAGTAGACGCGGCTGTTTAGTGTTTGTTTCAGCCATAGAAAGTGTACTCGTCAGTTTTTGTTAATAATTTGCTAGCAACTAATTATAGGTGTTAACAAGTGTGATCGGAATCACAATATTTGCTTTTTATAACTCATACGCCAGGCTTATCCATTTACTGATATAATGGCTGGCTTGCGTATCGATGCCGGAGCAAGATTCATCCGCATTGAAAGATTTTCATCAAAATCATTTGGTTAGTAATATGAAACATACTGTTGAAGTGATGATCCCGGAAGCCGAGATCAAAGCGCGTATCGCCGTACTGGGTCGTCAAATCACCGAGCATTACAAGGACAGCGGCAGCGAAATGGTGCTGGTTGGTCTGCTGCGCGGTTCTTTCATGTTCATGGCAGACCTGTGCCGTGAAGTGCAGGTACCGCACGAGGTCGATTTTATGACCGCTTCCAGCTACGGCAGCGGCATGTCCACAACCCGTGATGTGAAAATCCTGAAAGATCTGGATGAAGATATTCGTGGCAAAGATGTGTTGATCGTTGAGGACATTATCGACTCCGGCAACACCCTTTCAAAGGTGCGCGAGATCCTGAGCCTGCGCGAGCCGAAATCGCTGGCGATTTGTACGCTGCTGGATAAACCGGAGCGTCGTGAAGTGCAGGTGCCGGTGGAGTTTGTCGGTTTCTCCATCCCGGACGAGTTCGTGGTGGGTTATGGCATTGATTACGCGCAGCGTTATCGTCATCTGCCGTATGTTGGGAAAGTGGTATTGCTGGACGAGTAATTGCGGGCTGATGCCCTCACTCCGACCCTCTCCCACGGGGAGAGGGCGAAAACCCCCGGCTTTATTTATGGTTCACATGCTTAAGCTTGAGGTTGGCAATCCCCGAACGGTAACGCTGCTCCAGCGTTTCGCGATTGGTGGCGGTGACTTCCAGATTGCGCAGCAGGCCATCGTGAATACCGTACGCCCAGCCGTGGATTGATACCTTCTGCCCGCGTTTCCACGCCGACTGCATGATGGTCGAATGCCCAAGGTTATATACCTGCTCCATCACGTTCAGCTCGCACAGCGTGTCCATGCGTCGCTCCTGCGGCATTTCGCCGAGCAGTGAACTATGTTTGAACCAGATATCGCGGATGTGCAGCAGCCAGTTATCAATTAAACCCAGTTCCGGGTTTTCAACCGCCGCCTGCACGCCGCCGCAGCCGTAGTGGCCGCAAATAATGATGTGCTCGACTTCCAGGACGTCAACGGCATATTGAACCACGGAAAGGCAGTTGAGATCGGTATGAATCACCAGGTTGGCGACGTTGCGGTGAACAAACAGTTCGCCGGGCTCAAGGCCGGTCAGGCGCTCGGCAGGTACGCGGCTGTCTGAACAGCCAATCCAGAGAAAGCGCGGGTTCTGGGCTTGTGCGAGTTTTCCAAAAAATCCGGGGTCTTCCTCCACCAGCATTTTTGACCATAGTGCATTGTTGCTAATGAGTGTATCTATGTCGTTCATGGAGGTTAGCGACCTGTAACCAAGTAATTGCGTTGCGCTACTATAGGGTAACCCGACTTTTAATGAAACCACACAACGTGTGTAAGAACTGAAGGTAAGTTAAATTCATGGCAATTGCACTGGAGCTTGAGCAGCTTAAAAAAACCTATCCGGGTGGCGTTCAGGCGCTACGCGGGATAGACCTAAAAGTAGAGGCTGGGGATTTTTACGCGCTTCTGGGGCCGAACGGGGCGGGGAAATCCACCACCATCGGGATCATCAGCTCGCTGGTGAATAAAACGTCCGGACGGGTGAGCGTCTTTGGTTACGACCTGCAAAAAGATGTGGTAAACGCCAAGCGCCAGCTGGGGCTGGTACCGCAGGAGTTCAACTTCAACCCGTTTGAGACGGTGCAGCAGATTGTCGTTAACCAGGCGGGTTATTACGGCGTTGAGCGTAAAGAGGCGCTTGAGCGTAGCGAAAAGTACCTGAAACAGCTCGATTTGTGGGAAAAGCGTAACGAACGTGCGCGGATGTTGTCCGGAGGGATGAAGCGCCGCCTGATGATTGCCCGTGCGCTGATGCACGAGCCGAAGCTGCTGATCCTTGATGAACCCACCGCAGGCGTGGATATCGAACTGCGTCGTTCTATGTGGGGTTTCCTAAAGGATCTTAATGACAAAGGCACCACCATCATTTTGACCACCCACTACCTTGAAGAAGCAGAGATGCTATGCCGCAACATCGGCATCATTCAGCACGGCGAGCTGGTGGAGAACACCTCGATGAAGGATCTGCTCTCCAAGCTGAAATCCGAAACGTTTATTCTCGATCTGGCGGCAAAAAGCCCGCTACCGAAGCTTGAAGGGTACCAGTATCGCCTGGTTGATACCTCAACGCTGGAAGTGGAAGTGCTGCGCGAGCAGGGGATCAACAGCGTGTTCTCCCAGCTGAGCGCGCAGGGGATTCAGGTTTTAAGCATGCGTAACAAAGCGAACCGACTGGAAGAGCTGTTTGTCTCTCTGGTGCAGGATAAACAAGGAGACAAGGCATGACGCATCTTTATTGGGTCGCGCTGAAAAGTATCTGGGCGAAAGAGATTAACCGCTTTATGCGTATCTGGGTGCAAACCCTGGTACCGCCGGTCATCACCATGACGCTCTATTTCATCATCTTTGGCAACCTGATTGGTTCCCGCATTGGTGAGATGCACGGTTTTACCTATATGCAGTTTATCGTGCCGGGCCTGATTATGATGGCGGTGATCACCAACGCCTACGCAAACGTGGCCTCGTCGTTCTTCAGCGCTAAGTTCCAACGCAATATTGAAGAGCTGCTGGTGGCGCCGGTGCCAACGCACGTCATCATAGCCGGTTACGTGGGCGGCGGCGTGGCGCGCGGGCTGTGCGTGGGCATCCTGGTGACGGCGATTTCGCTGTTCTTCGTGCCGTTCCAGGTACACTCGTGGCTGTTCGTGGCGCTGACTCTGCTGCTGACGGCAATTCTGTTCTCGCTGGCCGGTCTGCTGAATGCGGTGTTCGCTAAAACGTTTGACGACATCAGCCTGATCCCGACCTTTGTGCTGACGCCGCTGACCTATCTCGGCGGGGTGTTCTACTCCCTGACGCTGCTGCCGCCGTTCTGGCAGGCACTGTCGCATCTGAACCCGATCGTCTACATGATCAGCGGCTTCCGCTTTGGCTTCCTCGGCATTACCGATGTTCCGCTGTTTACCACGGTGGCGGTGCTGGTGGTATTCATCATCGCCTTCTACCTGCTGTGCTGGTATCTGATCCAGCGCGGGCGCGGTCTGCGTAGTTAACCCTCTGCCCGGCGACGCTCTGGTTGCCGGGCACTTTCTTTGACGGTTATCACCGTAAGCAAACCTTCACTCCGCTAAACTACTTGCCTGCTAAGGAGAGAGTTATGCTCGGATGGGTGATCACCTGCCACGATGAACGAGCGCAGGACATGCTGGATACGCTTGAGGCCAAATTTGGCCCGCTGGCGCAATGCCGGGTGGTTAACTACTGGCGCGGGTTGAGCACCAACATGCTCAGCCGGATGATGTGCGATGCCCTGCATGAAACGGATACCGGTGATGGGGTGATTTTTCTTACCGATAAATCCGGCGCGGCGCCTTACCGCGCGGCCGCTTTGCTGAGCCACAAGCATGATAATTGTGAAGTGATCTCCGGTATCAGCCTGCCTTTACTCGAAGCCCTCTATCCGCTTCGCGCCTCATTGAGCAGCGCAGAGTTTCGGCACGCTATCGTGGCGGAGGGCCAGCCGGAGGTGAGCAGCCTGTGGCACCAGCAGCAGAAAAACCCGCCTTTCGTTCTGCTTCACGATCTGTATAAGCATTAAACATTGGTATTGATGTCGCTTTTGCTACAATGGCGACTGATTTCCCGTGTCGATTTATATCCTATGTTCATGCGCGTGTTCTTTCTCCTTTTGCTGCTGGTTTCCGGCGGGGCGTCTGCCAGCCTGATAAGTCAGCAAGGGCTTCCTGCTCAATATATGCAAACCACTGAGGATGCTGCCATCTGGGCTCAGGTAGGTAACTCTGTGGTTAATGTGGGCAATATTCGCGCAGGGCAGATCATCGCGGTCTTTCCCGCGGCGGCGGATTATTACGAATTTCGCTTCGGGTTCGGTACCGGCTTTATTGATAAAGACCACCTTGAGAAAGTGCAGGGTAAGCAACGCGTTGAGGACAGCCTGGGCGACCTGAACAAGCCGCTCAGTAACCAGAACCTCATCACCTGGAAAGATACGCCCGTCTATAACGCGCCCAGCAGCGGAAGCGCGCCCTTTGGTACTCTGAGCGCCAACCTGCGTTATCCCATTCTGAACAAACTTAAAGACCGTCTGAATCAGACCTGGTATCAGATCCGCATCGGCAACCGCCTGGCGTGGATAAGCAGCCTGGACGCGCAGGAAGATAACGGCATTCCGGTTCTGACCTATCACCATATCCTGCGCGATGAGGAGAACACCCGTTTTCGTCATACCTCCACCACCACCAGCGTGCGCGCGTTCAGCAACCAGATGACCTGGCTTCGCGACCAGGGGTACACCACGCTGACGATGTATCAGCTGGAAGGCTACGTGCGCAACAAGATGAACCTGCCCGCGAAGGCGGTGGTGATTACCTTTGACGACGGCCTGAAGTCGGTGAGCCGTTACGCGTATCCTGTGCTGAAAGAGTATGGCTTCAACGCGACGGCGTTTATCATTTCGTCACGTATTAAAGGCCATCCGCAGAAGTGGGATCCGAAATCGCTGCAGTTTATGAGCGTTCAGGAAATCAAAGGCATTCAGGATGTGTTCGACATTCAGTCGCACACTCACTTCCTGCACCGCGTGGACGGGTATAAACACCCGATCTTACTGAGCCGCAGCTATCACGTGATCCTGTTTGATTTTGAGCGTTCTCGTCGCGCGCTGTCACAGTTCAACCCGCGTGTGCTCTACCTTTCTTATCCCTTTGGCGGCTATGACAATAAGGCGATCAAGGCGGCGAATGATGCCGGTTTCCATCTGGCCGTGACCACGGTGAAGGGTAAGGTGAAGCCGGGGGATAATCCGTTCTTACTCAAACGACTCTATATTTTAAGAACGGATTCGCTGGAGACGATGTCGCGGCTGATCAGCAATCAGCCGCAGGGATAAGCTATTCGTAGGTAATCTGCAACGTGCCGATGGCGCTGAACGTTCCTGAAGTGACTTTTTCTGTACCAGATTTAACCAACTGAGCCGTGAGAGACTCGCTAAATGACGGGATGATAGTGTTCCCTTTTGTCGAATAGTTGTTAGTTGAATTAGGCACCGCCAGGCTGTTGTCCGGCCACTTCAGCAACACGCCCACGCCTTTTGCCGCATTCGACGATGCGGTGTTCGCGAGTAAAGAGCCATCAGTCCCGGTTGTCTTGCTGGTGGTCAACTTCATCGTAATTTTGCGAGTGTTGGTGCAATTCCCTGACACGGTAGCAGAGACTTTTTGCGTGTTATCGTTCTCGACATCGGAAACATCATACTCCCCCAGATCTACGCTTTTAGGAGCCGTAAGAGTGCAGGTCGGTTTTTCAACAGGAACATTGAAGGCCATATCGGGTATCGTGATTAACGGACGTGGATGGTCACTTTCATCTGAGCTCCAGGGGTTACCTACGACAATATTGCCAATATTCCCGGCCACTGGACCAATCTGTGTGACGCTTGCGGGCACGCCAGCATATGAGGGTAATTGATAAAATTCCATACGGGCATACCACCATACTGCTTTAACCAGATCTGAATTATCCCCCTGATTGGCCGTTTCTACATAACTTCCTGTAGTCGAAGGGAAAAAGGCATTAAAAGCGTTGTTGGTCGGGTACATGGCCAGCGTATAGGCGATCCCCGTTACGTTAGTTTTAAAGAGTGCTTTTCCGTCCACGCCACCGACGACCAGTGTACTGTCCGTTTTCTGATAGACGCGCTCGCCATCTCTACCCATTGAGCACCAGGAGTAGAGGCCCGGAGTCACCTGCAAATCAATAAGGCCGCTTATTTTTGTTGGCGCGCTGACGCTCTCCAGGGGAACGATCTTGGGCTTTGCACCTTTGACATCCGAAATAGGCTGAACACTGTAACCATTAAATTTGCATTCATACAAATCGGCCGATGCAGAAAAACTTATTGCAAGAATTGACAAAGCAAGGCCTGCACCTTTTATGAAGAAATGACTTGTTCCGGCTCCTGCTATATAACACATTCAAAAATTCCTTATATCCGATGCTTGGTATATTTTAATTGTAAGTAACGCTGACCAGCACGCTTGTGGTAACTTTCCCCGCGCTGACAATCCCTGTGTCTTGATAACGGGCATAGAAATTATAATTTGTTAAATACTGGCTTTCGGTTTGGTTAGATACATCAAAAATAACATCTGACGTTCCTGACGCATTGACCACATTGGTATTGTCTTTTTCTGAGAAAATCACAACGCCGACGTTCTCTGCTCCTCCCCCGGAGGCGGGAATTTCATTGGCGAACACCTGTTGAGAGCTTCCGATAACTATCCCACTTTGAGGTTTAAACTCAAAATGCAGGGTTTTTGCCAGTCCAGATTCACTTTCCGCACAGCTTTTCAGCTGTATTTCGAAGCGAGTTCCCCCAGCTGCGTCACCGGGTTGTAGCCGTGGGCTGCCGTCGGAGTTATAAAACCAACCTTTGCCAACGATCGGTAAAATAACTTTGCCATCATTCGGAATACTTACCTGACACGTATTGTTGATGATGTTTGCCGTCATATCCATCTCCAGGCTCGAGGCAAAACCTGCTGCGGGAAACCCCAGACAGCAGGCGAGCCATAACATCGCACTTCTAAAGTTTAAGCGGGAGTGGAACATCCTGTTTAAGCTATCAGTCTTAATAAACATTATTGATAGGTCACGATAAAAGTCACAGGGGCGCTGACCGAACCAGTGGTCACGTCAGAAATGGTTTTATCTTTAGCAATAACGATGCGCGCATCCATTTCAAATTTTCCCGCCCCGTTAGACAGGTTGACAATAGAGGTTGGAGCCGTGGCGCAGTTCAGCAGGGAACCTGAGTCGACAGAACCTTTCCAGATTTCAAAACCAACGTTATGCCCGGCTGCATATGAGTTCCCATTTTTGGCATTGCCAGTACAGGACCCGCCAGCGCCCGGCGTGGCTTGAACGGAGGCATTTTTGACCCCGGCACAGTTAGTGAACGCGATTTTGAATGCCCCTGTTCGGTTCTGGCTCACCAGATCGGACTTAAATACATCGCCAAACGGCAAAATGCTAATAGGAGCCCCGCTCGCATCCTGAATCTCGGCATTACAGGTTCCGGCTTCAATGGTGGACGTAAAGGTGGCCTGAACGCTCGTCGTACCCGTAATGGCGCTTAAACAAACGGAAGGCAGGATGGCAGTCATCGCAAACACCAGTGATGTCATTTTCTTTTTCATATTAACGCTCCGTATTGCGCCAGTTATTCATAGGTGAAATTAAACGTAGCGATACCGCTAAAGTTGCCGGTCATTCCTTGCCCGCTTGCAGTTTCCACCAGCGTCGCCAGGAGTTGAACTTCGCCAGCACTTATTTCTCCGCTCGACCAGACGAGGCGCTGAGTATCAGTGGATGAATTAATGACAAAAGGGGCATCCGGAGTGGCGGTGCGGGAAATCGCCACGCCAATATTTTCTGCGCTGCCCTCACCGGAGAGTGAGTTTTTAATTGCCGTATTCAGTGGGCTGGCACTACCACTAATGGTCGTGTTCAGCTTTGTCAGACTCGAAGGGCATGAGACCATTTTGAGTTTAAAATTTGTTGTTGCTTTGGCATTTTTGAGGATGATGTAATCCAGGCGTACCTTGCCGTCGGTGCCAATGGGAATAACGTTGCTGGAGCCATCACCGCTGCCACCTTCAATTTTCATATCGCAGGTGGTGTCACGGATATTAGCGGTAAAGGTAATATCGAGATTATCGGCGTATGTTCCGAGCGACAGCGCCATCAGACTCGAACTTAATACCCATAATCCTGTTTTTTTCCCAGGTTTAAAAAGCATGCTCTAACTCCTTTTATAATACTGTGATGCGGCAGGTCTGGCCTGTCAGCAGCGTTGTTGGTCCAATCTTTTTCGCATTGGGCGGAATCTGATAGGAGACAGTACAGGATGTGCCGGACTCACTTCCCCAGACGATTTTTAACAATCCTTTATCTTCAATTCCGCGAATCCAGGCTTGCCCGGCCTGGCCTACGCTACCTACGGATACGCCTTGCTCAGTTTGAACATCGGCACCAAGCGGAATAAACCCACCGTCGTCACGCGTCAGTTCCATTAACACTGAACGCCCTTGATCGGTCTCAAAATTAACCAGCACAACGGCACCGCTACGAGGGACAGTAGTGGAACGGGTATTTTTCACTTCAACGTCAGAGCGCATATCGCTGATATCAAGACCGACGTTGTTTTCACGGTAGGCAGACAGATAGGGCATAAGGGCATAGCCTGAAGAGCCAATTTCACCGTTACCGATGGAGACTCGGGCACCTTCTGCTCCCTCAGCTTTAATCAGCGCAAGCGTATCGCTTTCGCTAATGCTGCCAGGGGCGAGTGTTATGCCACCAGAGTGCAGAATCATCCCGCCGCTATAGCTGGCGGAATATTGTCGGCTATCGTCATCGGATGCGGAGACGGAAAGACTCACCGGTCCATGCGGGCCGTTATAACTCCCGTAACCGCTTAGCTGATTTAATGTATCGTCGTTACGCGTGGTGCTTTCGGTTATGCTGTAACTGAACCGGTTATCTTCGGTGTTGCCGTTGGCGCTGGCGTTAAAACTTCCACCGCCTTTTAGATCGCTGCCGATGCCCGTGGTGAGGGACGAGAACCCGCCTGCACGCTTGCCGTTACCCATCAGCGTGTCGAAAGGAATTGTGAGGCTCAGGTAGACACTATCATCCTTTTCCCCGAACTCGTTGTAGGTGCGCTGCACGGAGAGGCTGTAACTTCCCCAGCTTAACGATTGACTGTGGCCAACCGAGTACTGCGCTGATGAGCTGCTTTCATTCCAGTAGTCCTGCCAGGTGGAGTTGACATACAGCGATCCCAAATCAAGACCGTTAAAGGCCAACGGCTGGCTGATGTTCACCTGGATCTGGTTCTTCATGCGCTGGAAAGTCTGGTACACATCGCTGTTATCACGGTCAGGGTTAAGCTCCCTGTCACGGTATTTGATCTCGTTGGTCAAGGAAGCTGCATCGCTCAGGCTGAGATAGTCAGATGTCGAAAACCGGTATGCTGCTACGTTGAAAGAGGTATTCGTGGCTTCCATGAGTTTGCTGTAGGAGATACGATAACTCTCACCCTTAAGGTGCCGTAAGCCGTCGATCCGGGCATCAGAATGCGTGACATCAAAGGCGAATGCGCCAATGCGGGTGTTCATAGCCAAACCCACCAATGCGGCGTAAAAATCGCTATCGGTGTACTCCAGACCCGCATAACCTGTGAAGGTATTGGTTAATCCATAATAGCCCGTGGCGTAACCTACCTTTGGCTTGTCACGTAGGTTATCGTCACGCAGTTCACCCACGCCGACATCCCATCGGGAGTAGCCCGGGCGCAGCATTTGCGCGACCGAGGAATACGCGACCGAGAAGGAACGTTTGCTGCCATCCGCTTCTTCTACAGTGACGATAAGATCGCTGCCATAACCCGTCGTACTGAGATCTGAGATTTCAAAGGGCCCCGGCGGGACGGAGGTTTCGTAAATCGTGTTTCCGCTCTGGGCGATCGTGACTTTGGCGTTGCTGTTTGCCACACCCCGAATCACCGGCGCATAAGTCGATATGCCATTAGGAAGCATACGATCATCGTTATATAAACGCGCCCCGCGCAGACTAATGGAATCGAAAGCATCTCCACGGGTGTAGGAATCTCCCGCGATAAATTGTGCTTTCAGCGGCGTGATATCACGCTGGAGATAAATGTCCTGGCTGGCGTAATGAGTACCGGAATCCCGATCCCAGTTCAGATTACCTCGTGCCCGGAGCCGCCACGGGCCCAGGTTTGCTCCATAGCGCAACCCTGCGTAGGCCGTATCGGTGCTGTAATCAGACGTGTCCGCGTGCCAGCCGTTAAGATCCCAGGAGAGCATCGCCGCCGGGATCCCGTCTTCCCAAAGTGAAGGATCGACAAATCCCGCCGGGCGCTGAATGACGAAAGCCTGGGGAATAGAAAGGTCCAACTCCTGTGTGGAAGGATCGTAAGCCACACGTGAGCCGGGATAGGCGTCTGACACAGAGACGCACGTATCTTCGGAATCATCTCCGGCTGGTTTAAGTTGCTCGGTTGCTACATTTGTCTGGGTGAGCAGTTTACGCGTGATGCAGGGCGTAGCGCGCGGTGTACCATTCTCCTTAAACACAAGATCCGTGGTAATGGAAGGTTTTCCGTTAATAACCACCTTCACCTTATACGTCCCGGCAAGAACAGGGTTGCCTTTTGAAAAACGGCTGACATCAATTGATGTACCGGTGTTATAAAGAAACTGATCGTTAAACTGCACGTCTTCTTCTTTATTATTTTCAGCAGCAAATGCACAAAACGGCAATACCGCACTTATCGATAAACATAGTAGTGAACGTTTAAACCGCATGATGTACTCTGTCCCAGAGTTAAGCTAATTATAGTTATTCCGAATGATACGAGGCGGATAAATAATCAATTCTGTATGGATTCATACTTATCAATTCCACCGAAATCATTGATGGCTTGCCAGGTGATTTTGTTATACCCCAGGGTGTTATGATTTTTTACGTTCATAGTCTGGCTTGAGAATGGCTCAATATAATGCGTTTCAATATCGTAACTTTTAGCACCAGCAATAAGCGTTGCCCCCGCCAGTGATACATAATAAGGTGAATCATTCTTCGCACTTAAAACGATATTTTGACCTTGCCGGGTTTCAGTCCATTTAAGATTTTTAGCCGCATCTGTCGGTTCTCCTTTCAAACCTGTAGGCCGGAAAAAGAGTTTTATGCGGGTACGGAATGCCAGCTGAAGCATGCTTTGCGTATCGCTTTCCTTTGCCTTTGGCGGAACTTCCAGAACGTTAAACCAGAACAGGGATTCTTTATCTTTTGGCAATGACTGACCAAGCCAGGTGATTCTGACCGTTTGCCCTTTTTGCGGTTCTACACGCGATACAGGAGGCGTGACAATAAAGGGAAGTTTCAGCTCTTGAGGATTAGTGGTATCTCTTCCGTCATCGAGCCAGGTTTGTACCAGTAAAGGTCTGGTGCCACGGTTATCCATAGACACCGTTACGTCTTTTGCCGATTCTGGATAAATGACACGGGTGCCGGAAATCACAATATCTGCACTGGCGTTAAGAGCAAAAACGCTCACCGAGGCCAGCAGCAGGGCTTTTAATCCGCTCTTAATATTCAGTAAGTACATGTCTACTCTCAAATAATACGAAAAAATGTGCCCGGCTGGGCACATTAACAGGACGAATAAAATTATTCGTAGCTCATGGTGAAGTAAGCGTTGGCGCTGACTTTACCTGACTGTACAGGGCTAGTATCTTTCACCCAGTTGGAGCCAGGGACATAAGCAACACGGTAGAACAGTTTACCGGAGCCGGCTTTCAGGTCTGTTTTCTGCGTATTATTGTCAGGCTGGCCTACCATAATACGAGATGAAATGGTTGGGGCATTGTTAAACAGGGCAAGTGCAACGTTGGTTGCAGAGCCTTGTACGTTAGCATCGGGTTCAATAGTACCGTTCGCAATAGCGCCCATATTTTTTGACATGAAGCTTGCAGAGGCATTCTTTAATGTCTCAGGGCAATTGGTGAGCAGCAGTTCAAAGTTTTTGGAACCGACGCCAGTATCAATAGTTGTGGATTCAACTTCAGATTTTTTAACGACGGGTAAGGTAATAGTAATATTGTTTTGTGATTCACCATTGGAGGTGGAAATATTACATGTTGTGTCTGTTACCGCACCATCAAAGGTGATTAAACCAAGATCCGTATCTGCGATTGCTGAAAAAGAACCTACTGCAAACAAAGCTACAGCTGAAGCTAATAACGTTTTTTTTAACATAATTGAAATTCCATTTAAAAAACATTGTAATGATTTAATACAAGCAAAATGATGATAGGGATCTCTGTATACGTTGGGTATTTAGAATTACTAAAAGTTATAATTAGAAAAAATTAAAGATTGATAAGTCATTGAAAAAGATCTTGAAAATGATCTCAAAAAAACACTGGGGATTATTTTTTATTGCGTTGATGTGGTATTGGCAGGCTTGGATTATTAATGGCATTGATCATTCCCCATTCGCATATAACTGAGGGGAATGTTTATTTAAGAAAGGAGACGCGAAAAGAGAGGTCAAAATAAGTGAAATGAGTAAAGAGATGCTATTTACATAATTCACAATGATGTGTTTTTTCCTGTTAAGGAGCGGATCCAGAGGGTTCCGCTCCTTGTTAGAATCAGGCAACCTGAACCGGAATTGCCTTTGCGGTGCGCTTCATTTCATTGTCGCCTTCGAAGTAGGCCACTTTAGGCTGCCAGCGGCGGGCTTCTTCGTCAGACATCATCACGAAGCTGGCGATGATCACAATGTCGCCCACGTCCGCACAGTGCGCCGCAGCGCCGTTAACGGAGATGATTTTAGAACCGCGCTCGGCGGCAATCGCATAAGTAGAGAAGCGTTTACCGTTGTTCACGTTCCAGATATCAATCGCTTCGTTTTCAAGGATACCCGCCGCGTCGAGAAAATCCTGGTCAATGGCGCAGGAGCCTTCATAGTGCAGGTCGGCCTGGGTGACTTTCACACGGTGAAGTTTACCTTGCAGCATTTTGCGAATCATTACGTTTACCTTTAATTATCAAGGGTGAAGAACTACGCCAGCTCAACCACTTTATTGTCAATCAGGCGTGCCTGGCCGAGCCATGCCGCCACCAGGATGACTGCGCGCTTGCTGTTCTGAGTTAATTCCAGCAGCGTATCAGCATCACGAATTTGTACGTCGTCAGCACGAAGGCCCTTATCGTTAAGCGCCTGCTCGGCAAGGGCAATAATCTCTTCTGCTGTTAACTCTTTTGCCAGCATCTGCTCTGCCATGGTGTTCATAACCTTGCTCAGGCCCGGCGCGATTTTACGCTGTTCGGCGGTCAGATAACCATTCCGCGAGCTGAGTGCCAGACCGTCTTTCGCACGCACAATCGGTACGCCGACGATCTCAATATCGTAACCCATGTCAGCAACCATCTTGCGGATCAGCGCCAGCTGCTGGAAATCTTTCTCACCGAAGCAGGCAACGTCCGGCTGCACCAGGTTAAATAGCTTGCTGACGATGGTGGAGACGCCGCGGAAGTGGCCCGGACGGCTTGCTCCTTCCAGCATGGTGGAAATACCCGGGACGTCAACGTAGGTCGCCTCTTCGGTACCCTGCGGGTAAACGTCCGCCGGTGCAGGAGAGAAGACGATATCCGCGTGGCGTTTTTTGAGCTTCTCGCAATCTTCCTGCAGGGTGCGCGGATAGCGTGCCAGATCGTCGGCGCGGTCAAACTGCATGGGGTTCACGAAGATACTGACCACCACGATATCTGCTCGCGCACGGGCTTCGTCGACGAGCTTCATGTGGCCGTCATGCAGATTGCCCATGGTCGGGACCAGTGCGATACGTTTACCTTCCTGACGCGCGCGGCGGATATGCTGGCGAAGCAGCGGCAGGGTTTCAATGATTAGCACAACGAGACTCCTTAATGGAAACTGTGTTCTTCACCCGGGTAAACACCGGATTCAACGTCGGCAATATACTGCCTGACCGCAGCGCGCATGTCGCCCGCTTCAGTGAGGAAATTTTTGGCAAATTTCGGGATATGCCCGCCAGTAATACCAAAGGCGTCGTGCATCACCAGAATCTGACCGTCGGTCACGTTGCCTGCACCAATACCAATCACCGGAATGGAGAGTGCGTCGGTGATGCGTTTCGCCAGCTCAACCGGCACGCACTCCAGCACCAGCAGCTGGGCGCCTGCGGCTTCCAGCGCCAGGGCATCCTCAAACAGCGTCTGCGCTGCGTCGCCGCGGCCCTGCACCTTATACCCGCCAAAGATGTTGACGGACTGCGGGGTCAGGCCCAAATGACCACACACCGGCACGGCGCGTTCGGTGAGCATTTTCACCGTCTCCACCAGCCAGGCGCCGCCTTCAATTTTGACCATGTTAGCGCCAGCGCGCATCACTGCCGCCGCGTTTTCAAATGCCTGCTCTGGCGTGGCATAGGCCATAAAAGGCAGGTCGGAAAGCAGAAGGCAGCCTGGCGCACCGCGGCGTACCGCACGGGTGTGATATGCAATATCTTCGACCGTGACCGGCAGGGTTGAATCATGTCCTTGTACCGTCATCCCTAACGAATCTCCGACCAGCATGACGTTGATACCCTCTTCAGCAAACAGTTTGGCGAAGCTGTAGTCATACGCGGTGATGGTGGCGAAGCGTTTTTTTTCCTGTTTGCATTTCTGCAGTAAGGAGATGGTGGTTGGTTTCATACTGTTTCCTGATAGCCCAAAAGCGAATCTTTGCGCATTCTAACAGTAACATTCGAGGGAACAATGATTTTAGGCAACCGATTAACCACAATTATTCTGTGGTCAACCGGTGAGGGAAGAGGATCACCAGCGAGCGGGTCTTTCCGCGTTCAGGTTGTCCAGAACGGCCTTGAGCGGGATGCCTTCCGGGAAGGTGAGATCGGGCGCCACTTCAAAGAGCGGCCAGAGCATAAAGCCACGATTTTTCATGTCGTAATGCGGTACGGTGAGGCGTTCAGTGTTAATCACCTCATGGCCGAACAGCATAATATCGAGATCAAGCGTGCGCGGCCCCCAGCGTTCGGCTTTGCGTACGCGCCCCTGCTGCAGTTCGATGCGCTGAGTATTGTCCAGCAGCATTTCGGCATCGAGGGATGTTTCCAGCACCACGGCGGCGTTCAGATAATCAGGCTGATCCTGCGGGCCTAGCGGCGGCGTGCGGTAAAAGGAGGAGACCGCCACGATACGGCTTTGCGGGATCTCACCCAGCGCCTGTACGGCAGCATTCACCTGCTCCAGCGGAGAGGCTAAATTGCTGCCGATGGCGATATACGCAAGGGTCATGCTGTCCCTTCGCGACGCGGTGCGCGTTTGCGCGGACGACGATGACGGCGACGCGGGGCAGGTTCTTCATCCAGCCCGGTCAGCATATCTTTCTGCTCCGGCGGGGCGGAAACCTGGAATTCGGCCCACCACTGCGCCAGGCGCTGCAGCTCCTGATTGCGTTCAGTTTCCGCACGCAGCGACAGCAGGTCGAAGGCGGCGCGGAACTTTGGATGCTCCATCAGCTTCCAGGCACGTTTGCCCTGACGGCGGGACATGCGCAGCTGAAGCTGCCAGATGTCGCGCACCAGGGTAGTAATACGTTTTGGGATAGCCAGCGTGCGGCACCCTTCGTCCAATACATCGTTCGCGGCCAGCGCGAAGGCATCGTAATAGGCGAGGCCGCTCTCCTGGGTGATTCTTTGAGCCGTTTCCAGCAGCGGGTACCAGAACATTGCCGCAAACAGGAATGCCGGGTTCACGCGCATATCGTTATGGATGCGGGTGTCAGTATTTTTCAGCACCTGCGCAATCATCCGCTCCATTGGGCTGTCACCGTTTTCGGTGAAGTAACGGGTAATGGTCGGGAACAGAGGCTGGAACAGGTTGTATTCGCGCAGCAGATTGTAGGTTTCGAACCCGTAGCCGGCCTGCAGCAGCTTCAGCGCCTCTTCAAACAGGCGGGCAGGCGGCACGTCGTTAATCAGCGTCGCCAGACGCGGGATCGGCTCTGCGGTTTCCGGGCTGATGCGCATGTTCAGCTTGGCGGCAAAACGCACGGCGCGCAGCATGCGCACCGGATCTTCACGATAGCGCGTTTCCGGCGTGCCGATCAGGCGGATCAGACCCTCTTTCAGGTCCTGCATGCCGCCGACGTAATCACGCACGGTGAAATCCGCCACGCTGTAATAAAGGCTGTTGATGGTGAAGTCGCGACGCTGGGCATCTTCTTCGATAGAGCCGAAGATATTGTCGCGCAGCAGCATACCGTTCTGGCCGCGCTGTGACGTGGTGCGGTCGGATGCACCCGCTTCGTGGTGGCCGCGGAAGGTCGCCACTTCGATGATTTCCGGCCCAAACATCACGTGAGCCAGACGGAAACGGCGGCCAACGAGACGGCAGTTGCGGAATAATTTACGCACCTGCTCGGGCGTGGCGCTGGTCGTCACGTCGAAATCTTTCGGTTTTTTGCCCAGCAGTAAATCACGCACCCCACCGCCAACGAGATAGGCCTCGTAGCCCGCTTTATTCAGACGATAGAGTACCTTGAGGGCATTTTCACTGATATCTTTGCGGGAAATATTGTGCTGCTCACGCGGAATAACCGACATGTGTGGCTGTGCAATAGCGTCGTTCGCCATGCTCTCTTCGCGGCTTAGCACTTTACGGCAAAAATTAGCGACTCGGGTAAAAATGGTACACCTCGTAGTGTGTTTTGTTATGAAAAAAGCGGCTAATCATAGCTCAGCGCAACGCATTTGAGAATGCTGGATTTTTGGCACTGCCGCGAGCGTCCAGTTGGCAATGGCTATTTTCAGCAATTCGTCAATGCGCAGATCCTGCCATTCGTTGGTTACATTCTGGTTGAGAAATCGCAGCGCGTCGATCAAAACAGGACGCGGATCGCCGTCTGGCAGGGCCGGGGCGTGGTTCTGCTTGGAGAGCTTAACGCCCTGCGCATTGACCGCCAGCGGCAGATGAATGTAATCCGGCACCGTCCAGCCAAACTGATGATAAAGCGAGATTTGCCGTACGGTCGGTTCGACCAGGTCCGCCCCGCGCACAATTTCCGTCACGCCCTGGAAATGATCGTCGACGACCACCGCCAGGTTATACGCAAACAGACCATCACGACGGTGAATAATAAAATCTTCACATGCCAGACGTTCATCCGCCCTAATCTCACCGGAGAGCCGATCGTGGAAGCGGGTGACGGGCGCGCGCTGTAGCAAGCGTACGGCGGCATTTTCCGGGGGAAGATTCAGCGTGCGGCAGTGGCCGTCATACACACCTCCCACGCTCTGGATACGCGCGCGGGTGCAGGTGCAGTTATAGGAGAGCCCCTGAGCGCTGAGCCAGGCCAGACGTTCCCGATAAGCCTCATGACGTTGTGACTGCCACAGAACGTCGCCGTCCCAGTGAAGACCGTAATGTTCCAGCTGACGCAGAATGGTGTCTGCAGCACCGGGAACTTCACGCGGAGGGTCAATATCTTCGATGCGGACGAGCCATTTACCCTGACTGGCGCGAGCCTGCAGGTAGCTGCCAAGCGCGGCAATTAATGAGCCGAAGTGTAATTCACCGGAAGGAGATGGCGCAAAGCGCCCGATATAGTGTGATTCAGACATATCAACAGTAACAAGGCGGGAGAGACTCCCGCCTTTGAAGTGTATAAACAGCGCTGGCGTTAGCCGGCCATCTGTTTTTCGCGGATTTCGGCCAGCGTTTTACAGTCGATGCACAGATCGGCGGTTGGACGCGCTTCCAGGCGACGAATACCGATTTCAACACCGCAGGATTCGCAGTAGCCAAAATCTTCGTCTTCGACTTTTTTCAGCGTTTTCTCGATCTTTTTGATCAGTTTGCGTTCGCGGTCACGGTTACGCAGTTCGAGGCTGAACTCTTCTTCCTGAGCGGCACGGTCTACCGGATCCGGGAAGTTAGCAGCTTCATCCTGCATATGCGAAACGGTGCGATCCACTTCATCCCTGAGTTGATTACGCCATGCTTCAAGAATACGCTTGAAGTGCGACAGCTGGGCTTCGTTCATATACTCTTCGCCCGGCTTCTCTTGATACGGCTCCACCCCAGCGATGGCGAGAATACTCAGGGACGATGTTTTACGGTTTTGCCCTTCTTGCATGTTGCTTCTCCTTAACACGCACTATCGATCCCCGTGTTGGGGGAAAAATCAGGTCGCTATAAATAGCAGATGCTTTTCCGTATGGCAATTATCTAAACGTAACACTTGACAAGCCTGTGAGGAAAAGCGTATTTGCGCACGCGGCCAGAACACTTATTCATCAATCGTCTAATCCCTTATAAGACAATGGGAAGAGACGATCTCAGAGTCATATTATCGGCAGAAAGTTCCGCTTTATAAGCTAAAACCTCTACCCCCTGCTTTTGTGCCTCATTCAACAGTTGTGCGTATTTAGGATCGATATGGCGGGCAGGGGAAAACCGTTCAATCGCTGTATGCAACACCGCAAACAGCAATACGGCGCGTTTGCCCGCCGCCGCAACACTCATTAGCTCTCGCAGATGCTTCTGCCCGCGTAGCGTTACCGCATCCGGAAAGAAGCCGTTTTCCTGTTCCGCTAACGTCACTGATTTTACTTCAATATAGCACTCAGGACGGCCTTCCGCCTGTAACATGAAGTCAATTCTGCTGCCTTCATCGCCGTATTTCACTTCTGTTTTATGCGTACCGTAACCCACCAGTTCGGGAATGGCGCCATTCGTCAGCGCTTCCTTAACCAGCTGATTTGCACGCAGAGTATTAACACAAATAAACGCCCCGTTTTGCGTTTCGGTTATTTCCCAGGTATGGGGGTATTTGCGTTTAGTATTTTCTGAAGTGGAATACCAGACCGTGTCACCCGGCGCGGCGCAACCGGTCATGGCGCCGGTGTTGGGGCAGTGCAGGGTGAGCTCTTCGCCTTCCGGCGTCACTACGTCGGCGAGGAAGCGTTTGTAGCGTTGGATCAGCGTGGCGGACTGGAGTGCAGGACTAAACTTCATCGGAATTCCTTGTGGTGTCGCCCAACGTCCAGCGCTGTAGCGGCCTGTAGCGGGTGCGTCCCCGTGCAAAGACGGATTCATAAAGCGCGAATTCATTAACCGGAAAAGCCCAGTGAAAACCCGGCGGCGGAATGGCAACGGCCTGCCCGGCATCGCGCAGCAGCGTGACGTGCGGATGAAACGGCTGCGGGCTCTGGTAACAGCCGCTGCGCGCTGCCTGCGCGCGCAACATATTGGCGAGCTGTAACAACCCGCGCGGCGGCTGGCGCGTACCCAGCCAGACCACGCGCGAACGCAGCCACTGACCCGCATCGTCAAGGTGCAGCGTAAACGCCGGCTGGGCAATACGCCCGGCCATGGCGGCTAATGCCCGCTGTTTTTCGGCGCTCACGTCACCCAAAAAGGCCAGTGTCAGGTGCAGGTTTGCCGCCGCAACGGGTCGGCCCGCTTCCGGTGGAAAATGTTCCGCGCGCCAGCGAACGATTTGCCGCTGTAGGGTGGTGGGCAATTCAATGGCAAAAAACAGCCGTTTCGAATCAGACATACGGGGGACTCGGTAATGATATGCGCCGATGCTACAATGTACGCCGACTAATGTTAACCCTCTGGAGCTGTTAGTGTCCTCATTGCCGGTCGCCGTCGTTCTTCCTGAGCTTCTCGCTGCCTTACAACATGCCCCGCAGGTTTTGCTTAACGCGCCTACGGGGGCGGGTAAATCTACCTGGCTGCCGCTGCAGATCCTTAAAGAGGGTAAGATTGCCGGGAAAATTATCCTGCTGGAGCCGCGCAGGCTGGCCGCGCGCAACGTGGCGCAGCGCCTGGCGGAACTGCTGAATGAAAAACCGGGTGAAACGGTAGGCTACCGGATGCGCGCCGAAACCTGCGTCGGCCCGTCCACGCGGCTTGAGGTGGTCACCGAGGGCATTCTTACCCGCATGCTGCAAAACGACCCGGAGTTGAACGGCGTCGGGCTGGTGATCCTGGATGAATTCCACGAGCGCAGCCTGCAGGCCGATCTGGCCCTCGCGCTGTTGCTCGACGTTCAGCAGGGGCTGCGCGACGATCTGCGGCTGCTGATTATGTCGGCGACGCTGGATAACGAGCGGCTACGACAGACATTACCCGATGCGCCGGTCATCAGCTCAGAAGGACGGGCATTTCCTGTTGAGCGTCGCTATCAGCCGCTTCCTGCCCATCAGCGCTTTGACGAAGCGGTAGCTATTGCCACTGCTGACCTGCTTCGCCAGGCGCCCGGCTCGCTGCTGCTGTTTTTGCCCGGCGTGGGGGAGATTCAGCGCGTGCAGGAGCGGCTGGCCTCCAGGGTGGGCAGTGACGTACTGCTTTGCCCGCTCTATGGCGCCCTGTCGTTGACCGAGCAGCGTAAAGCCATCCTTCCCGCCCCGGCGGGGCAGCGTAAAGTCGTGCTGGCAACCAACATTGCCGAAACCAGTTTAACCATCGAAGGCATTCGCCTGGTAGTGGATAGCGCGCAGGAGAGGGTGGCGAGCTTTGATCCGCGCACCGTGCTGACTAAACTGCTGACACAACGCATCAGTCAGGCGTCAATGGTGCAGCGCGCGGGCCGTGCGGGGCGTCTTGAGCCGGGTATTTGCCTGCATTTGACCAGCGCGGAGCAGGCTGAACGCGCGGCACAGCAAAGCACGCCGGAGATTTTACAAAGCGATCTTTCCGGGCTGGTGATGGATCTCCTGCTTTGGGGCTGCCCGGATCCTGAACAGCTCACCTGGCTTAATCCGCCGCCTGTCGTGAATCTCGCCGCCGCGCGCAGCCTGCTCACCCAGCTTGGCGCGCTGGAAGGTGAACGTCTGACGGCGCGCGGTCAGAAAATGGCGGCGCTGGGCAACGATCCGCGTCTGGCGGCAATGCTGGTGGCCGCTCAGGGCGAAGATGAAATTGCCACAGCGGCGAAACTGGCGGCTATTCTTGAGGAGCCGCCGCGCGGAGGCAGCAGCGATCTGGGGCAAGCGTTTTCGCGCAATCAGGGAAACTGGCAGCAGCGGGCGCAGCAGCTGTGCAAACGCCTGAACTGCCGGGGCGGTTCACCTGACGGCGATAAGATTGCCTCCCTTCTGGCGCTGGCCTTCCCGGACAGGATTGCGCGCCGCCGCGGGCTGGATGGACGCTACCAGCTGGCAAACGGCATGGGGGCGATGCTGGACAGCGATGATGCCCTGACGCGACATGAATGGCTGATCGCGCCGCTCCTGCTTCAGGGCAGCCAGTCTCCTGATGCCCGTATTTTACAGGCGATTGCCGTGGACATAGATGCCCTGACGCGTACCTACCCGCAGCTGCTCCAGCAATCGGACATCGTGGAATGGGATGACGCTCAGGGGACGCTAAAGGCGTTTCGGCGTAGTCAGATTGGCAAACTGATCCTCGGGACGAAACCGCTGGCGAAGCCGTCGGAAGAAGAGTTACACCAGGCAATGCTGAACGGCATTCGGGAAAAGGGCCTTAACGTCCTGAACTGGACGCCGGAAGCTGAACAGTATCGCATTCGTCTGCACTGCGCCGCGAAGTGGCTACCGGAATACGGCTGGCCCGCGGTGGATGATGAGACGCTGCTCGCGACGCTTGAGCAGTGGCTGCTGCCGCAAATGAGCGGCGTGCACTCTCTGCGCGCCCTTAAGGCGCTTGATGTTAAGACCGCGTTACAGAATTTACTGGACTGGTCATTACGTCAACGTCTGGATAGTGAGCTTCCTGGGCATTACACTGTGCCCACCGGGAGCCGGATTGCCATTCGTTATCATGAGGATAATCCTCCGGCGCTGGCGGTTCGGATGCAGGAGATGTTTGGTGAGGCAACCACGCCGTCTATTGCGGAAGGGCGGGTGCCGTTGGTGCTTGAGCTGCTCTCGCCTGCGCATCGTCCGTTGCAGATCACCCGCGATCTGGGAGCGTTCTGGGCGGGGAGCTACCGTGAAGTGCAGAAAGAGATGAAAGGGCGCTACCCCAAACACGTATGGCCGGACGATCCGGCGAATACGGCGCCGACGCGGCGGACGAAGAAATATTCGTAGTGGGGAAAGTGCGGCCTGATGCCCTCACCCCGGCCCTCTCCCACGGAGAGAGGGAGAAAACCAATTTTGAGAGATTTCTTCTTTCACAGGCCTGTGGAAGAAAAGAAAATCTGGCCTTTGCGCCTGAAAGTTGCGGAGAAAAAGCATGGCGGGGAATGACCGCGAGCCAATAGGACGTAAGGGAAAACCCGCGCGTCCGGCGAAAGAAAAGGTAAGCCGTCGTCGCCTCAGAGATGAGGAGTATGACGATGACTATGAAGACGATTATGAGGATGAAGAACCCATGCCGCGTAAAGGAAAAGGCAAAGGGCGTAAGCCTCGTGGGAAGCGCGGCTGGTTCTGGCTGCTGCTGAAGCTGTTCATTGTTTTTGTTGTGCTGATCGCGATTTACGGCGTTTATCTGGATCAGAAGATCCGCAGCCGTATCGACGGGAAAGTCTGGCAATTGCCGGCGGCAGTGTATGGTCGCATGGTGAACCTTGAGCCGGACATGTCCATCAGCAAGAACGAGATGGTGAAACTGCTGCAAGCTACGCAGTATCGTCAGGTCACGAAAATGACCCGCCCGGGCGAATTTACCGTCCAGGCGAAAAGCATTGAGATGATCCGCCGCCCGTTCGACTTCCCGGACAGCAAAGAGGGGCAGGTGCGCGCGCGTCTGACTTTTGACGGCGATCGGCTGGAAACCATTGAGAACATGGACAATAACCGCCAGTTCGGTTTCTTCCGTCTTGATCCGCGTCTGATCACCATGCTCTCGTCCGCCAATGGCGAACAGCGCCTGTTCGTGGCGCGTAACGGCTTCCCGGATCTGCTGGTGGATACCCTGCTGGCAACCGAAGACCGCCATTTCTACGAGCACGACGGTATCAGTCTCTACTCCATCGGCCGTGCGGTGCTGGCGAACCTGACTGCGGGCCGTACCGTGCAGGGGGCGAGTACGCTTACCCAGCAGCTGGTGAAGAACCTGTTCCTCTCCAGCGAGCGTTCTTACTGGCGTAAAGCCAACGAAGCGTACATGGCCGTGCTGATGGATGCGCGCTACAGCAAGGATCGTATCCTTGAGCTGTACATGAACGAGGTGTACCTCGGCCAGAGCGGCGATAACGAGATCCGCGGCTTCCCGCTGGCGAGCCTGTACTACTTTGGCCGTCCGGTGGAAGAGCTCAGCCTTGACCAGCAGGCGCTGCTGGTGGGCATGGTGAAAGGGGCGTCCATTTATAACCCGTGGCGCAACCCGAAACTGGCGCTGGAGCGTCGTAACCTGGTACTGCGTCTGCTGCAACAGCAGCAGGTGATTGACCAGGAATTATACGACATGCTTAGCGCACGTCCGCTGGGCGTGCAGCCGCGCGGTGGGGTGATCTCTCCGCAGCCTGCTTTCATGCAGATGGTGCGCCAGGAGCTGCAAAGCAAGCTCGGTGATAAGGTCAAAGATCTCTCCGGCGTGAAGATCTTCACAACCTTTGACTCGGTAGCCCAGGACGCGGCAGAAAAAGCGGCGGTGGAAGGGATCCCGGCGCTGAAGAAGCAGCGCAAGCTCTCCGATCTGGAAACCGCGATGGTGGTGGTTGACCGCAATACCGGCGAAGTGCGCGCGATGGTGGGCGGCGCAGAGCCGCAGTATGCGGGCTACAACCGCGCGATGCAGGCGCGTCGTTCGATTGGCTCTCTGGCTAAACCGGCGACCTATCTCACCGCGCTGAGCCAGCCGAATTTGTATCGCCTGAACACCTGGATCGCCGATGCGCCAATCTCCCTGCGTCAGCCTAACGGCCAGGTCTGGTCACCGCAGAACGATGATAAACAGTTCAGCGGCCAGGTGATGCTGGTGGACGCGTTAACCCGCTCCATGAACGTACCTACGGTTAACCTCGGTATGGCGCTGGGCCTGCCGGCCATTGTCGATACCTGGCAGAAGCTGGGCGTACCGAAAGATCAGCTGCACCCTGTTCCGGCGATGATTCTGGGGGCGCTTAACCTGACGCCGATCGAAGTGGCGCAGGCGTTCCAGACCATTGCCAGCGGGGGTAACCGCGCACCGCTCTCTGCCCTGCGTTCGGTGATTGCCGAAGATGGCTCCGTGCTGTATCAGAGCTTCCCGCAGGCTGAACGTGCCGTTCCTGCGCAGGCGGCCTACATGACGCTGTGGACGATGCAGCAGGTTGTGCAGCGCGGTACCGGTCGTCAGTTGGGGGCGAAGTATCCTGGTCTGCATCTGGCGGGTAAAACCGGGACCACCAACAACAACGTCGATACCTGGTTTGCCGGTATTGATGGCCGTGAAGTGGTGATCACCTGGGTAGGCCGTGACAACAACCAGCCGACCAAACTTTACGGGGCGAGCGGGGCGATGTCGATTTACCAGCGCTACCTGGCGAACCAGTCACCTGTGCCGCTGAACCTGGTCGCGCCGGAAGATATCGTCGATATGGGCGTGGATGGTTCCGGGAACTTTATCTGCGGCGGCGGGATGCGTACCCTGCCGGTCTGGACGACCAACCCGGACTCACTGTGCCAGCAGAGCCAGCCTGAACAGCCAACGGGCAACCCGTTCGATCAATCTTCTCAGCCGCAGCAGCCGCAGCAACAACCGGCCCAGCAGCAGAACGAGAAGAAAGACAGTGATGGCGTGGCCGGCTGGATCAAGGATATGTTTGGTGGGAATTAATTAATTCCCTGAATAAAAAGCCGCTTTAATATAAAGCGGTTTTTTTGTTTTTTACATCCTGCAATTTTTAAAAAAATTAAATATCTAATTTAGATTTTTTAAGTTCTCATTTTTTTCATCTAAAACATGCATTTGAAATCTTCTACATGTTGCGTAACTTTATCCTCTCTGGACACAATGAAGAATAATCTGATGTAATCGCCATAAGAAATTCACTGGCTCAAAGGATATTCCTATTTAGTCAGTCATGTGTAACATGCTGGATAACATTTCGACTCAAAATATTTGTAGTGCGAATGGATGCCACATTTGTCAAATATAAGGATATTTTTCATGAACAAAAAAATTGTCTCTACATTTTTAGCCGGAAGCGTTATGGCCGCGCTGTCTCTGCCTGTATTTGCATCAAACGATTCCGGTACGGTGAACTTCGCCGGAAAAATTGTTGCCGATACCTGTGAAATTAACGTTGATGGCACAGGGACTAACGCTTCCACCGTCACTTTCGCAGATACCTATCCTTCGGATTTTGGTGCTGACGGTACGGTTGGCACCTCAAAAGCCTTTAAGATTGAAGTGAAAAAATGTGACCCGCTGGTCGCTAAACTGAACCTCAAGTTTAGCGGCACGACAACAGACGCCGCTAACAAGCGCTTGAAGAACGATCTGACTGGCGCAGGCAATGCGACCAACGTTGGCATCATCGTCAGCAATGAGAACGGCGCTAAAGGCGATGTTGTTTTCGACGGTTCAGTACCGGATACGGGTACCGATGTGAATAACGACGCGACCGGGGCAACGGCTTCTGTCTTTAACTACACCGCGAAAGTGATTCAGGTGGGGGATACCGCGCCAACCGCGGGCCATTACTCCTCCTCTGCAACATTCGAGGTTGTCTATCGCTAAGCAATGACGGGCAGCCTGAACGGCTGCCTTTTTGGAACATTGTATGAAGACTTTATTTAAATTGTTATGTGGTTGTTTAATTATTTCCTGCTGTTCAGTACAGGCAAGTGTTGTTCTCGGTGGTACGCGAATTATTTATCCATCGAATAAATCAGATGTTCAGATAGCACTTAAAAATAAAGATCCGCATACACGTTATCTGGTGCAAAGCTGGGTCAGTTACCCCAATGATGCGAAAGCGCCCTTTATTATTACTCCTCCTGTTTACAAATTGCAGGAAAATCGTCAAACCCTTTTGCACGTTATTTTTACCGGCGATAAAAAAAGCCTGCCCGCAGACCGGGAATCTCTGTTTCTGGCAAACGTTAAATCCGTATCGGCACTCTCGCCGGAGTTGAAAGAGAAAAACACGCTGCAATTTGCGATGAAAACGCGCCTGAAGCTTTTCTGGCGTCCGGCTCAGCTGAAGGAAAGCGATGCCCTGGGAGCCTACGCAAAAATCACATTCCAGCGTCAGGGCGACACGCTAATTGCAAACAACCCGACCCCGTTTTACGTCTCGTTTGGCGAGCTGGCCGTTGGTGGGAAAAGTGTTCCGGTGAAAGAGACCAAAACCACGCCAGGCGCCATTTCAATGATGGTGGCTCCGTTCAGCGAGCAGCGTTTCGCGTTACCGAATTCAGCAAAGGGCGCGGTGACCTGGACGGCAATCAATGATTTCGGTGGGCAAACCCCACAGCGCAAGCAGGCTCTTTAAATCATCATGTTGGTATTTTATGTCGTCATCTCTGCTTCACAAACAGGTACTGTACGGGATCGCGCTGACGCTGCTCGCCGCGATCCAGCCTGCCTGTGCTGATGACGAATTTAACCTGCGGATCCTTGAGCTGGATACGCCCCTCGAAAATACCTCTACATTAAAAAACTTCATTAACGATAACGGGCTACTTGCCGGAAGCTACCTTACGACTGTTATGTGGGATCGGGACGTTGTGGATAAACGTCCCATCGCTTTCGTGCTGTCTGACGATAAACAGCGCCTGCTGCCGGAGCTGACGAAAGCGGATCTGCGCGATTACGGCGTGAAAGTAGACACGATCCCGGACTTAAAAGATCTGGATGACGGCGCTTATGTCCGCGATATCTCTCATTTCATTGAAAATGCCCGTTACGAATACAATCAGGATGACCAGACCCTGAAGCTGGTCATCCCGCAGGCGTACCGCGACCATGCTGCCGCTGGCGCGATACATCCAAAATTCTGGGATGACGGCGCGCCTGCCGCCTGGACAAGCTATCAACTCAGCGGTTCTCAGCAGCACTACAGTTCGGGCAAAACCTCTTCGACCTGGCTTGGCCTGGAGTCGGGGATTAACCTTGGGGCGTGGCGGCTGCGGAATAACAGCACCTGGAGCGACGCTTCCGGCTGGGAGGGCATTGCCAGCACGTTACAACGCGACATCAAAACGCTGAAAAGCCAGCTTGAGATTGGTCAGACATATACCAATGGTGAACTTTTTGACAGCGTCCAGATGACCGGCGTGAAGCTGGAAACGGATACTTCTATGCTGCCTGTTAGTCAGCAGGGCTTTGCGCCCGTCGTGCGCGGTATTGCCAATAGCGATGCGAAAGTCACTATCAAGCAAAACGGCTACACCATCTATCAGACAAACGTCTCACCCGGGCCGTTCGAGATCCGCGATTTAAGCCAGGTAACATCCGGAGCCGATCTGGAAGTGACCGTCGAAGAGGCGGATGGCAGCGAGCATAGCTTCATCAAGGCCAGCGCGTCGGTGCCGGTGTTACAGCGGGAAGGCGGCTTTAAGTATTCGCTGGCCGCAGGGCGCTATCGCGGTAATGAAGGTGAAGACGAACCCACCTTTGCGCAAGGCACGGCCATCTATGGTCTGCCTTACGGCGTCACGGCGTATACCGGCGCGCTGGGTTCATCACTGTATCACGCGCTGCTGCTGGGGCTCGGTGCCGATCTGGGGCATTTCGGCTCCGCCTCTGTCGACCTCACGGCCGCGCGTACCGTGTTTGATGACGGGCGTGACGATGCCAGCGGTTTATCCTGGCGGGCGCAGTATTCAAAAGATATTCCCGACACGGATACCACCATCACGCTTGCCAGCTATCGCTACTCCACATCGGGGTTCTATACCTTTCAGGAAGCTATCGATCAGCGTGACAGCGAAATCGATGACGGCATTTATACCTACCGCAGAACTAATAACCGCCGTAGCCGCATGCAGCTCAACCTTTCCCAGCGGGTTTCTGACTGGGGCTCGGCCTATCTCAACGGCTATCAGCAGGACTACTGGGATATGGACGGCCATGAGCGTAGCGTCAGCGCGGGGTTCAGCTCCAGCTGGCGCGACATCACCTGGTCGATAAGTTACAACCTGACCCGCACGCCAGATGCCGATACCGACCGGCAAATGGCGTTGACGGTCAACATTCCGTTATCAAAGTGGCTGCCGAATTCCTGGGCAACCTACAGTGCCAATACCTCCAGTGGCGGATTTGTCTCGCATCAGGTTGGGCTTGGCGGTACTGCTCTCGAGGACAATAAGCTGAGCTACAACCTCCAGCAGACCTATGCCAACCAGGATACGGGTTACGGCGGCAGCCTGTCCGGGCGTTATCGCGGGGCTTCCGGTGAGGTAGGGATGGGGTACAGCTACGGTGGTAACAATCGGCAGTGGAACTACAGCGCTCAGGGGTCAATCGTTGCTCACGAGCATGGCGTGACGCTGGGGCAACCCGTACGCGACGCCTTCGCCATTGTGCACATTAAAGATGGTGATAACGTCAAAGTGCAAAACGGGCGCGGCATCACGACGGACCGTTTTGGTAACGCGATTGTTCCTTCTCTGACGGCCTACCGGCACAACATCATCACCGTGAATACGCAGGATCGGGAAGATATTGATATCGACGCGGCAACGCTGGATCTCGTGCCGACGAAAGGGGCGGCAGTGCCGGCCACGTTCGACGCGCGCGTGGGACGACGCGCGCTGGTGACCTTGCTCTACGCGGGTAAGCCCGTGCCGTTTGGTGCCCTGGTGGCGCTGGACAACACCACGGCCATCGTGGGCGATGATGGGGAGGTTTACCTGACAGGGCTGTCCGGCAAAACAACGTTTAGCGTGCAGTGGGGAGAAGAGCGCGATCGGCAGTGTCACGGGACGCTGGATCTTCCCTCGCACAGCGCGGCAGGGATCGTGAAAGCCACGGTCAACTGCCTTAACTGAGGTATTTCATGAATCTACGTCGTATCGTTAACACATACCTGCCACCGATACTGCTCGTGCTGGCAGGGGCATTTTGCCATTCAGCCCGGGCAGATTGTACCTTCAACGGCAGCGCTGACGCGGATGCCGTGGTGACGTTTCAGCTTCCCCCGGTCATTATTGTCGCCCCCGACACGCCCGTCGGCACCGTGCTTTATGACGCCAGCGTCGAGAGTAAAGCGGTAACGGTGGATTGTAGCGGTGACGCGCAAATTCGACGCGGGTATTTGTACCTCACGGATGCGGATGCGCGCGAAGGTGTGATGAGCGGGGTTTATCAGACCAACGTGCCGGGTATTGGCATCCGCGCGGCGTCGTCGACCGAACGGCTTCCCGGTTACACTGAACAGGATCTCGTCCGGCCCATGCAATTTCTGGGCTCGATCCACGGCTCTTCGACAAGTACATCTGTATTTCGCGCCGCTGCCCAGCTGGTCGTCACGGGCGCTATCCAGGAGGGCGATCTTGATACCTCACGGTTAACCTCAATGGATATCCTGGGCAACGCGCCGATCGGTGAAATGCGCTTCTCTCCCACCACTATTCGCATCACCACAAACACCTGTAACCTGGTCGATCGCAACATCTATGTGCCGCTGAAAACGGTCAATACCCAGGACTTTAGCGGCCAATACTCTGACATCCTCACGGACGGCAGCTTTAAGATTGAGATCACCGACTGCGCGGCAGGCACAAAGGTGGATTATCAGTTTACCAGCGCGGGATCAACGGGCGTCACGAACGGCAATATTTTGGGGATCGCCTCCGGAGATTCCGCCGCTGAAGGCGTCGGCATTCAGATCCTTGACCAGAATGATACGGTACTGCAGTTCGATCGGAACTATACGGCGATAACCGGCACGCAGGACAACGTTCCTGTCGAGATCCCACTCAAGGCTCGCTACGTCAGGACGGGGGAGATAAAAGCCGGCAAAGTCGATTCTGTCGCGACGTTCGAGCTCTTTTACCGTTGATTCATCCTGCCCGCTCTGGCGGGCTAAGGATCATTTCACTAACTTCGTTAACCCTCTCTTTTCATCTGGTTAATTCTTAAACCCTTAAATCTTGTAGGGCCGCTTACTGCTTGCTATGCAACCAGCGTTTCGCATATTATTCTGCGGTCATAATAATAATTCTCGTTTACGTTATCATTCACTTTTCCATCAGAGATAAACATGGCGCTTTCCAATACTGCTCAGCCAATTAACACGTCGCTGCGTAAAGTCGCGGTTGTCGTAGCCACAGCGGTTGCCGGCATGTCTGCATTTGCTCACGCTGCCGAAACCCCGAAAAAAGAAGATACTATTACCGTTACCGCTGCACCTGCTGCACAGGAAAGTGCCTGGGGACCTGCTGCGACTATCGCCGCTCGCCAATCTGCGACCGGTACCAAAACAGACACCCCAATTCAAAAGGTTCCACAGTCTATTTCTGTGGTAACGGCCGAAGAGATGGCGCTGCATCAGCCACGTTCCGTTAAAGAAGCTCTGAGCTATACCCCGGGCGTTGCAGTAGGCACCCGTGGTGCTTCCAATACTTACGACTACCTGGTTATTCGCGGTTTCGCGGCCGATGGCCAGAGCCAAAACAACTACCTCGACGGCATGAAAATGCAGGGGAACTTCTACAACGACGCGGTAATTGACCCGTACATGCTGGAGCGCGCCGAAATCATGCGCGGTCCGGTTTCCGTTCTGTACGGTAAAAGCAGCCCAGGCGGCCTGCTGAACATGGTAAGTAAGCGCCCAACAACCGAGCCGCTGAAAGAGATCCAGTTTAAAGTGGGTACCGACAGCCTGTTCCAGACAGGCTTTGACTTCAGCGATGCGATCGACGATGACGGTGTCTATTCATACCGCCTGACGGGCGTTGCGCGCTCGAACAATTCGCAGCAGGAAGATAAGGGCGAGCAGCGTTATGCCATCGCGCCATCCTTCTCCTGGCGTCCGGATGACAAAACAACCTTCACGTTCCTCTCCTACTTCCAGAACGAGCCTGAAACGGGCTACTACGGCTGGCTGCCAAAAGAGGGGACGGTTGACCCGCTGCCAAACGGCGATCGTCTGCCGACTAACTTCAATGAAGGCGCGAAGAACAACACCTATTCCCGTAACCAGAAAATGGTGGGATACAGCTTCGACCACGAATTCAACGATACTTTCACCGTGCGTCAGAATCTGCGCTTTGCCGAGAACAAAACCTCGCAAAACAGCGTTTACGGCTACGGCATGTGTTCCGATCCGCTCTATTCGAGTAATCCGGCATCCAGCCCTTGCGCGAGCATTCCTCAGTCACAATGGGGGCATACGCTGACTCGCCAGTATGTGATCGATGACGAGAAGCTGCAAAACTTCACCGTTGATACGCAGCTTCAGAGCAAGTTCGCGACGGGGGCTCTCGACCATACTCTGTTGACAGGCGTTGATTTCATGCGCATGCGTAATGACATTAACTCCTGGTTCGGCTATGCCGGCTCCGTTGCGCCATCCGATATTTACGATCTCGATCGTGGCGATTTCGATTTCGGTTCACACCCTGGACCATCTGGTGCTTACCAGGTGCTGAACAAGCAGAAGCAGACCGGCGTTTACGCTCAGGATCAGATCGAATGGGATAAAGTGCTGGTGACACTGGGCGGCCGTTACGATTGGGCCGATCAGGAGTCCTACAACCGCGTATTAAATACCACCGCCAAGCGTGATGATACTCAGTTCACCTGGCGTGGCGGCGTTAACTACCTGTTCGACAACGGGGTAACTCCTTATTTCAGCTACAGCGAATCCTTTGAACCGGCTTCCCTGACCGACGCTCAAGGTAAACCATTCTCACCGTCTAAAGGCAAACAGTACGAAGCGGGCGTGAAATACGTGCCTAACGATCGTCCGATCGTGATCACCGGTGCAGTGTATCAGCTGACCAAAACCAACAACCTGATGGCTGACCCAACTGGCTCACCCTTCTCCGTTGAAGGCGGCGAGATCCGCGCCCGTGGCGTAGAGCTGGAAGCCAAAGCGGCGTTATCTGCCAGCGTGAACGTTGTCGGTTCTTATACCTATACCGATGCGGAATACACCACCGACACCAACTACAAAGGCAACACGCCGGCGCAGGTGCCAAAACATATGGCATCCCTGTGGGGTGATTACACGATGTTTGACGGCCCACTTTCTGGCCTGACGCTGGGTACCGGTGTGCGTTATACCGGCTCCAGCAAAGGTGACCCGGCGAATAGCTTCACTGTTGGAAGCTATACACTGGTTGATGCACTGGTCAGATACGATCTGGCGCGTGTAGGCATGGCCGGATCAAACGTCGCGCTTCACGTGAACAACCTGTTCGATCGTGAGTACGTTGCCAGCTGCTTCAACACCTACGGTTGCTTCTGGGGTGCTGAACGCCAGGTTGTCGCCACCGCGACCTTCCGCTTCTAACCTCTTTATGGGCACGGTTCGCCGTGCCCTTTTTATTTAAGTTGGCTGACATGCAGGATAATAAAACGCAATCCGACACCACCTTTACGCTCAATAATCTCTCCTTTCGTGTACCCGGGCGCACCCTGCTGCATCCGCTCTCTCTGACGTTTCCTGCCGGTAAAGTGACGGGCCTGATTGGCCACAACGGTTCCGGTAAATCCACGCTGCTCAAGATGCTGGGACGCCACCAGCCACCTTCTGAAGGGGATATTCTGCTGGACGATCGGCCGCTGGAGGGCTGGAGCAGTAAAGCCTTTGCCCGCAAGGTGGCCTACTTGCCGCAGCAGCTGCCGCAGGCGGAAGGGATGACGGTGCGTGAGCTGGTAGCGATTGGCCGCTATCCGTGGCACGGGGCGCTTGGCCGCTTCGGCGTCGCCGACCGGGAGAAAGTAGAAGAGGCGATTGCGCTGGTAGGGCTAAAACCGCTGGCGCATCGCCTGGTGGATAGTCTGTCCGGCGGTGAACGTCAGCGGGCGTGGATTGCGATGCTGGTGGCGCAGGACAGCCGCTGCCTGCTGCTGGATGAACCGACCTCTGCGCTGGATATCGCCCATCAGGTCGACGTGCTGGCGCTGGTGCATCGCTTAAGCCAGCAGCGCGGCCTGACGGTGATCGCTGTCCTGCACGATATCAACATGGCGGCGCGCTACTGTGACTACCTCGTCGCGCTGCGCGGCGGTGAAATGATCGCTCAGGGCACGCCGTCTGAGCTGATGCGCAGCGAAACGCTGGAACATATTTACGGTATTCCAATGGGTATTCTGCCTCACCCGGCCGGGGCAGCTCCCGTGAGCTTTGTCTACTGATGCTGGATTCAATATACATTAGCCGCCGTCGCCTGCTGACGGCCATGGCGCTCTCGCCGCTGCTGTTGAAGATGGCCCCGGCCCGCGCCGCCGCTATCGATCCGCACCGCATCGTGGCGCTGGAGTGGTTACCCGTCGAGCTGATGATGGCCCTGGGTATCACGCCCTACGGCGTGGCCGACATTCCCAACTACACCCTGTGGGTGAATGAGCCAAAACTGCCGGACTCGGTCATCGACATCGGTCTGCGCACGGAGCCAAACCTTGAGCTTCTCACGCAGATGAAACCGTCTTATTTATTCTGGTCTGCGGGGTATGGCCCGTCGGAAGAGATCATGGCGAAGATTGCGCCGGGACGAGGCTTTTCCTTTAGCGACGGTAAAAAGCCGCTGACCATGGCAAAAAATTCCATCCACGAGATGGCCCAGTTCCTCAACCGGGAAGCGGAAGCAAAACAGCATCTCGATGAGTTTGACGCGCTGATTGAGTCCCTTAAGCCGCGCTTTGCCCGCCGTGGCGATCGGCCATTGCTGATGGTGACGCTGCTGGATGCCCGCCATATGCTGGTCTTTGGAAAGAACTGCCTGTTCCAGGAAGTGCTCGACAACTTCGGCATTCGCAACGCCTGGGAAGGCGAGATGACGTTCTGGGGAAGCACCGCCGTGGGCATCGACCGCCTGGCGGCGTTTCGCGACGTCGACGTGCTGTGCTTTGACCACGGCAACGAGCGTGAAATGCAAACCCTGATGGCGACCCCGCTCTGGCAGGCGATGCCGTTCGTGCGCAAGCAGCGCTTCCTGCGCGCCCCTGCGGTATGGTTTTACGGCGCGACGCTGTCGGCAATGCACTTTGCCCGCGTGCTGGACAACGTGATGGGGGGCAAAGCATGAGTACGCGTATTGCCCGTTTCCCGGCGCTGCTGCTGGGGCTGATTTTTCTGGCGGTGCTGGCGCTAACCGGGTTCAACCTCTCCACGGCACTGCCGCGCGAGCAGTGGGCGGCCGCGTTTGCCGCTCCGGATATCGACAATATTCAGCAAATGTTGTTCCACTACAGCCTGCTGCCGCGTCTTAGCATCTCCCTGCTGGTCGGGGCGGGGCTGGGACTGGTGGGCGTGTTGTTCCAGCAGGTGCTACGTAACCCGCTGGCGGAGCCAACCACGCTGGGCGTGGCGACGGGGGCACAGCTGGGGATCACCATCACCACCCTCTGGACCCTGCCGGGGGCATTAACCTCGCAGTTTGCCGCGCTGGCAGGTGCCTGCGTCGTGGGCGCACTGGTCTTTGGCGTGGCCTGGGGAAAACGTCTCTCGCCGGTCACGCTGATCCTCGCCGGGCTGGTCGTCAGCCTCTACTGCGGCGCGATCAACCAGCTTCTGGTGCTGTTTCACCACGACCAGCTGCAAAGCATGTTTATGTGGAGCACCGGCACGCTCACCCAGACCGACTGGAGTATCGTCCAGCGCCTGTGGCCACAATTGTTTGGCGGCGTGGTGCTCACGCTGCTGCTGCTGCGCCCGCTCACTCTGATGGGGCTGGATGATGGCGTGGCGCGCAACCTGGGGCTGGCGCTGTCGCTGGCTCGTCTGGCGGCGCTCACGCTGGCGATTGTGCTGAGCGCTCTGCTGGTTAACGCGGTTGGCATCATCGGGTTTATCGGCCTCTTTGCGCCGCTGCTGGCGAAAATGCTCGGGGCGCGTCGCCTTCTGGCACGTCTGCTGCTGGCGCCGCTGATCGGGGCGCTGATCCTCTGGCTTTCCGATCAGATCATTCTCTGGCTGGCGCGCGTCTGGATGGAAGTGTCTACCGGGTCGGCAACGGCGCTTATCGGTGCGCCGCTGCTGCTGTGGCTGCTCCCGCGTTTGCGCAGCATCAGCGCCCCAGCGATGGACGCGGGTGATAAGGTCTACGCTGAACGTCAGTCGGTGCTATGGTTCAGCCTTGCCGGTCTGGCGGTGTTGCTTATCGCCTCGTTTGCCGCCCTCGCGTTTGGGCGCGATGCCGCAGGCTGGCACTGGGCAACGGGTGACTTACTCAACGAACTGCTGCAGTGGCGCTGGCCGCGTATTCTCTCCGCGCTGATTGCCGGGGTGATGCTGGCGGTGGCGGGCTGTATTATTCAGCGTCTGACCGGTAACCCGATGGCAAGCCCTGAAGTGCTGGGGATCAGCTCCGGCGCGGCCTTTGGCGTGGTGCTGATGCTCTTCCTGGTGCCGGGCAATGCGTTTGGCTGGCTGATGCCTGCCGGGAGTATCGGTGCGGCGGCCACGCTGATGATTATTCTGGTTGCCTCTGGCCGCGGTGGATTTTCTCCGCACCGCATGCTGCTGGCCGGTATGGCGCTCAGCACCGCCTTTACTATGCTGCTGATGATGCTGCAGGCGAGCGGCGATCCGCGCATGGCGAAGATCCTGACCTGGATTTCCGGCTCAACGTACAACGCCACCGCCAGCCAGGTTGCCTGGTCAGGAAGCGTTATGATCGTGCTGCTGGCGATGGTACCGCTGTGCCGTCGCTGGATGACCATTCTGCCGCTGGGGGGCGAAACCGCGCGTGCGGTTGGCTTAGCGCTGACGCCAACGCGCGTCGCGCTTCTTCTGCTGGCGGCGTGTCTGACGGCAACCGCCACCATGACCATCGGTCCACTAAGCTTTGTAGGGTTGATGGCGCCGCATATCGCCAGAATGATGGGTTTCCGACGGACGATGCCACATATTGTGATGTCGGCCCTGACGGGCGGGGTCATTCTGGTGTTTGCCGACTGGTGTGGAAGGATGGTGCTGTTCCCGTATCAGATCCCGGCGGGCCTGTTGTCGACCTTTATCGGTGCGCCTTACTTTATCTATCTGTTGAGAAAGCAGAGTCGGTAGTCAGGTGCGGCCTGATACCCTCTCCCACGGGGAGAGGGAGAACATCGTAGGCCGGGTAAGCGTTAGCGCCACCCGGCAATGCCCTTAAAGCTTCGCAAACACCTTACGCGCCGCGTCGATGGTGTTATTGATATCTTCTTCGCTGTGCGCCACGGACATAAAGCCCGCTTCGAACGCGGACGGTGCCAGGTACACGCCTTCTTCCAGCATCAGGTGGAAGAAGCGCTTGAAGCGTTCAACGTCGCACTTCACCACGTCCTGATAGCGGGTCACGGTTTTCGCATCGGTGAAGAAAATCCCGAACATGCCGCCCACGTGGTTAACAACCAGCGGAATTCCCGCTTCTTCTGCGGCTTCCAGCAGACCGTTTGCCAGCTGCGTGGTGCGGTCTGTCAGGGTTTCATGAATACCCGGCTGCGCCACTTCGGTCAGACAGGCGAAGCCCGCAGCCATGGCAATTGGGTTACCGGAGAGCGTGCCCGCCTGGTAAACCGGGCCGGTTGGTGCCAGGGCTTCCATCACGTCCTTACGACCGCCGAAAGCACCGACCGGCATGCCGCCGCCGATGATTTTGCCGAGGCAGGTCAGGTCCGGCTCAACCTCATAATAAGACTGGGCGCCCGCCAGTGCCACGCGGAAGCCGGTCATCACTTCATCGATGATCAGCAGCGCGCCGAACTCATCGCACAGCGCGCGCAGGCCCGGCAGGAAGTCAGGCTGCGGCGGGATGCAGTTCATATTGCCCGCAACCGGTTCAACGATAATGCAGGCGATCTCCTGCGGATACTGCTCGAACGCCGCGCGAACGGTGTTCAGATCGTTGTAGGTGCAGGTCAGGGTGTGCTTCGCGAAATCAGCAGGTACGCCAGGCGAGTTTGGCTGGCCGAGGGTCAGCGCGCCGGAGCCCGCTTTCACCAGCAGGCAGTCCGCATGGCCGTGGTAGCAGCCTTCGAATTTGATGATTTTGTCGCGACCGGTAAAGCCGCGCGCCAGACGGATGGCACTCATGGTGGCTTCGGTACCGGAGTTCACCATACGCACCATGTCCATGGTCGGCACCAGTTCGGTAACCAGCTCCGCCATTTTCACTTCCATCTCGGTCGGCGCACCGAAGCTCAGGCCGCGCTGCGCGGCTTCGATGACCGCGTTACGAATGGCAGGATGGTTATGTCCGAGAACCATCGGCCCCCAGGAACCGACGTAATCGATATAGGCTTTGCCATCGACATCATACAGATACGCGCCGTCAGCACGTTCAATAAACAGCGGCGTGCCGCCCACGCCGGTAAAGGCGCGTACTGGCGAGTTCACGCCACCGGGGATTAGCTCGCGGGCTGCACTGTAGAGGTTTTCAGACTTGCTCATGGCGTCGTTCCTGGTTCGTATAAAATGATTAAGCACACTATTCTAAGTGATCCGCAGAAGGTTATGAAATTTTTAGCCTGTTAATGCTTTAAGATTTGTTAAGTATTTTTCAGGCGTCGCAGGGAAGGTCTCTGGTAAAATCTTCGCGGCTTTTTGTATGACGAATAAGAACAGGACATGAAATCAGATTCCCCGTCTTTTGAAGAACAACAGTTTACGCGCGCCCAGCACCGAATCAGCATTCGGCGGCTGCTTAATCGCGATAAAACGCCGCTGGCGATCCTGCTTGCTGCTGCGGTGGTGGGTACCCTTGCAGGGCTGGTTGGCGTGGCGTTTGAAAAAGCGGTTAATGCCGTACTCAACTGGCGAGTGGGTACCGTAGCCGGTTTTGCCGATCGCGAATGGCTGGTCTGGGTAGCGGCATTCGGCCTGTCTGCGCTGTTTGCCATGGTGGGGTATTTTCTGGTGCGTAAATTCGCCCCGGAGGCGGGCGGGTCTGGCATCCCGGAAATTGAAGGCGCGCTGGAGGAGCTGCGCCCGGTGCGCTGGTGGCGGGTGATCCCGGTTAAGTTTATTGGCGGCATGGGGACGCTGGGCGCAGGGATGGTGCTCGGCCGGGAAGGGCCAACGGTGCAGCTGGGGGGGAACGTCGGCCGCATGGTGGGCGATCTGTTCCGCATGCGCAGCGCCGAGGCGCGCCATACGCTGCTGGCCACCGGTGCAGCGGCGGGGCTTTCTGCGGCGTTTAACGCGCCGCTGGCCGGTATTTTGTTCATCATCGAAGAGATGCGCGCGCAGTTCCGCTACAACCTGATCTCCATTAAAGCGGTGTTCACCGGCGTCATTATGTCGAGCATCGTCTTTCGCATCTTTAATGGCGAAGGGGCGGTGATTGGAGTCGGTAAACTGACCAACGCACCGGTTAACACCCTGTGGCTATACCTGATCCTCGGCATGATTTTTGGTGTGGTGGGCCCGCTGTTTAACACCTTTATCTTACGCGCTCAGGATATGTTCCAGCGCGTTCACGGCGGCAATACCACGAAATGGGTGCTGATGGGCGGCCTGCTGGGCGGCATTTGTGGCGTGCTCGGCTTTATCGAACCGAATGCCGCGGGCGGCGGTTTCGGGCTGATTCCCATTGCCGCAGCCGGGAATTTCAGCGTGGGTTTGCTGCTGTTTATGTTTTTCTCCAGGGTCATTACGACGGTACTGTGCTTCTCCTCCGGCGCGCCCGGCGGGATTTTTGCCCCGATGCTGGCGCTGGGAACGCTGCTCGGCACCGCGTTTGGTATGGCGGCTGAGGCAGGTTTCCCCGCTTACCATCTGGACGCCGGCACCTTTGCAGTGGCCGGGATGGGGGCGCTGCTGGCCGCCTCCCTGCGCGCGCCGTTAACCGGCATCGTGCTGGTGCTGGAGATGACGGATAATTACCAGCTCATTTTGCCAATGATCATTACCTGTCTCGGCGCGACACTATTAGCCCAATTCCTGGGTGGAAAACCGCTATACTCCACCATCCTCGCGCGTACCCTGGCAAAACAAGAGGCGGAGCGGGCCGCCACGCAGAATACTTGAATGAATTACCAGGGTATTAGATAATGACGAAAAGAATTGGGTGAATTTTACCCAATAGCAGTATTCATGGGAGCATAAGATGAGTGATGACGTAGCTGTGCCGCTGGAATTTACCGAAGCAGCAGCCAACAAAGTGAAAACCCTGATTGCCGACGAAGACAATCCGGATCTGAAACTGCGTGTCTATATTACCGGTGGCGGCTGCAGCGGCTTCCAGTACGGTTTTACCTTTGACGATCAGGTGAACGACGGCGATATGACCATTGAGAAGCAAGGCGTCGCGCTGGTAGTTGACCCGATGAGCCTGCAGTATCTGGTGGGCGGTTCGGTGGATTACACCGAAGGTCTGGAAGGTTCGCGTTTTGTGGTGACCAACCCGAACGCAACAAGCACCTGCGGGTGTGGTTCTTCGTTCAGCATTTAAGCCTGAATGCGGATTGTAGGCCCGGTAAGCGAAGCGCCACCGGGCTTATAAACGACGCCTATCTTGAAGTTTCATCCAGCGCAAACGTCGGCAGCTTCAGGTGCCAGCGTATCGCCGCTAAACGTATCACCAGCGTCACGACCATCCCCAGCATCGCGGCGTTTTCCAGCGGAATTGCAAACGTGTAGTACGCGGTCGCGTGGACAATGCCGCCCGCAATACAGGCCGTTGCGTAAATTTCAGTACGCAGGATCATCGGCACCTCACGCGCCAGAATGTCGCGAATGATGCCGCCGCCCACGCCGGTTAACACGCCCATGCAGATCGCCACCATCGGGCCGGTGCCCGCATTAAACGCCTTATTGACGCCAATACCGACAAACACGGCCAGACCGACGGCATCCAGCACCGGCAATATCCATTTGGGTAATCGGCGGGGCTGGCGAACCAGCACAATGGTCAACAGACAGGTGACCATGGCGACCACAAGATCGGTAGGATCTTTCACCCAAAACACCGGGCCATTGGCCAGCGCCATATCGCGGATTGTCCCGCCGCCAACGGCGGTCACCACGCCAAGCACCAGCACGCCAAACGGATCCATGCGTAGTTTTCCGGCGAGCAGGACGCCGGAGATAGCAAAAACGGCTGTACCAAGAATATCCAGCCAATAAACGAGCATCGTTAAATCCTCGAACAAATGTTAATGACCCTCTGCCAGAGCGGCACAGAGCTGTTTTGCGGCGAGGATAATACGCGGGCTGGCGCGTTCAAACCAGTCACCGTTGAGTGGGATCACCGGAATTTTTAGCTGGCTCTGCCAGAATTGTTTAATTTTAGGAATCTCGCTCGCATTTCCGACCACGACGATGGCCTGCGGCTGGCGCGCCAGAACCTGCTCACGGCTCACCTGAGGCCACGGTACCCGGCTGGCAGCAAAGATATTTTCACCGCCGCACACTTCCAGCACCTGGTTCTGAATTGAGCCTTTTCCGGTGGTAAACAGCGGCTGGCTGCCGAACTGCAGGAAGATGCGCTTTTTAACAGGCGTATCGTATTGGGCTTTCAGCGCGGCATAGTCGCTGAGCATCTGGTTCGCCGCACTCACGGCTTTTTGAGGCGCAGGGCTATAAGGGGCCAGGGCGCGCAGAGCCTGAGCGACCTGCTCAATACTTACCGCGTCAACCCACATGACCTTGATGCCAAGCGAGGTGAGCTGGTTAACCTGCCGCTCGGCGTTACCGCCGCGCCAGGCCAGCACGAGATCCGGCTTAAGCGCCACAATGCGCTCAAGATTCATCCCTTGCCAGGTTGCCACTTGTTCAATGCCGGCCGCCTGTGGGGGGTAATCTGAAAAGCTGCTGACGCCAACGGGGGTGATCCCGGCGGCAAACGCCAGTTCGGTGTTAGCGGGAGAGAGGGTAATCACACGCGGCGCGGCGAACAGCCACGCCGGTGCAAGCAGCAGCAGGGCGGCCAGCGCCCTGATAGATCGTTTAGCCACGCGCCAGGTTCTGCACCAGGCGTTCCACCATCACGGTGGACTGTTTTGCCGCAACGGCCAGGAACTCGTCGAAGCTGATGTGAGACTGCTGGTCTGCCACGTCAGAGATGGCGCGAACCACCACGAACGGTACGCTGAAATTGTGGCAAACGTGCGCAATCGCGGTCGCTTCCATCTCTACGGCAACCGCCTGCGGGAAGTTATGACGGATTTTCGCCAGACCGACCGAGCCATTGATGAACGCATCACCGCTGACAATCAGGCCGCGTACCGCGTTGAGATTGAGCTCAGCAATGCAGGCTTCAGCCGCCGCTATCAGTTTATCGTCAGCTTTAAACCCTGCCGGGCAGCCCGGAAGCTGGCCGTATTCGTAGCCGAACGCGGTGACGTCAGCATCGTGGTAACGCGCTTCGTCGGAGACAACGATATCGCCCACTTTCAGCGTCGGTGCCAGACCGCCTGCTGAGCCCGTGTTAATGATGACGTCCGGCTTGCAGCGCTCAAGCAGCAGGGTCGCACCCAGCGCAGCAGCCACTTTACCGATGCCTGATTTCAGCAGAGCCACCTCAACACCGTTCAGCTGCCCGGTGTAGATCTCACAACCCCCGAGAGAGAGGGTCTGACGGTTCTCAATTTTGTCACGCAGGAGCGTAACTTCTTCTTCCATTGCACCAATAATGCCGATTTTCATAGATTTACTCGCGATGTGCCTTGTTAAGAGGCATAGTCTATCATGCGGTTAAGGGGAAACGCATTCTCACGCGGGGGAGCACATGTCACCAATCGATTTTCGTACCAAAATTAACTGGCACCGACGTTTCCGTTCGCCGCAGGGCGAAAAGAGCGAACATGAGATCCTGCGTATCTTCGAAAGCGATCGCGGCAGGATTATTAACTCGCCCGCCATCCGGCGTCTGCAGCAAAAGACCCAGGTATTCCCGCTGGAGCGTAACGCCGCGGTGCGCACGCGCTTAACCCACTCCATGGAAGTGCAGCAGGTCGGGCGTTATATTGCCAAAGAGATTTTAAGCCGCCTCAAAGAGCAGCGTTTACTGGAAACCTATGGCCTGGATGAGCTGACGGGGCCTTTCGAGAGCATCGTTGAGATGGCCTGCCTGATGCATGACATCGGCAACCCGCCTTTTGGCCATTTTGGCGAGGCGGCTATTAATGACTGGTTTAAACAACGGCTTTATCCGTCGGATGCGGCAAGCCAGCCACTCAGCGATGACCGCTGCATCGTGCGCGATTTACGCCTGCGTGAAGGCGAAGAAGGGCTGAACGATCTGCGCCGTAAAGTGCGCCAGGATCTCTGTCACTTTGAGGGCAACGCGCAGGGGATCCGGCTGGTGCACTCCCTGATGCGCATGAACCTGACCTGGGCGCAGGTTGGCTGCATTTTGAAATATACGCGTCCCGCGTGGTGGACGGGGGAGACGCCCGCATCCCACAGCTATTTAATGAAAAAACCGGGCTATTACCTTTCCGAAGAGGCCTATATAGAACGGCTGCGTAAAGAACTTTCCCTGACGCCAAACGGCCGATTCCCATTGACGTGGATTATGGAAGCCGCCGACGATATTTCCTATTGCGTGGCTGACCTGGAAGATGCCGTTGAGAAAAGAATATTCAGCGTCGAGGAGCTTTATCAGCATCTTTATGCGGCATGGGGAGCCCATGAAAAAGGATCGCTGTTTGCGCAGGTTGTCGAAAATGCCTGGGAAAAATCGCGCTCAAATACGTTGAGCCGCAGTACGGAAGATCAGTTCTTTATGTATTTGCGGGTCAATACATTAAATAAACTGGTGCCGTATGCCGCCTCGCGCTTTATTGATAATTTGCCGCAAATCTTTAGCGGGGAATTCAATCATGCGCTGCTGGAAGATGACAGCAGTTTCAGCCAACTCCTTGAGCTTTATAAACATGTGGCGATGCGGCATGTGTTCAGCCATCCTGATGTCGAGCAGCTGGAACTGCAGGGATACCGTGTAATCAGTGGATTACTGGAAATTTATTCACCGTTGCTTCAACTCTCCGTCGAGGAGTTTAGCGAGCTGGTGGAAAAAGAACGCGTGCGGCGAATTCCTATCGAATCCCGGCTTTATCAGAAACTTTCTACCCGCCATCGGCTGGCGTATGTCGAAGCGATGGGTAAGCTGGATCGCCACGCTCTGGAATGGCCGGTGATGGAATATTATTATCGCTGCCGTCTAATCCAGGACTATATCAGCGGCATGACCGATTTGTATGCCTGGGATGAATACCGCAAGCTCATGGCCGTGGAATAATTCCGGAGTTTTGTAAAGAAGGCCAATAAATTTTTACCTTTTCCATAAACTTATGGCCGGAACTAAGCGGTATAAAATGAATCTGAGTTACACAGCAATTTTGCGTTACCTGTAAATCGAGATTGAGAAACATGAAAAAAACCACATTAGCAATGAGTGCACTGGCTCTGAGTTTAGGTTTAGCGCTGTCTCCTCTGACTGCTACTGCAGCCGAGACCGCGTCGTCGGCAGCAACCGCGCAGCAGATGCCAAGCCTGGCACCGATGCTCGAAAAAGTGATGCCATCGGTGGTGAGTATTAACGTTGAGGGCAGCACGACCGTCAATACGCCGCGCATGCCGCGTAACTTCCAGCAGTTCTTCGGTGACAATTCACCGTTCTGCCAGGACGGTTCGCCGTTCCAGAGTTCTCCGTTCTGTCAGGGCGGTGGCGCAGGGGATGACGGCCAGGGCGGCGGCCAGCAACAGAAATTCATGGCGCTTGGTTCCGGTGTGATTATTGATGCCGCAAAAGGCTACGTGGTCACCAACAACCACGTTGTGGATAACGCCAGCACCATTAAAGTACAGCTGAGCGATGGTCGTAAATTCGATGCTAAAGTGGTGGGTAAAGATCCGCGCTCCGACATCGCGCTGATCCAGATTCAGGATCCGAAGAACCTGACGGCGATTAAAATTGCCGACTCCGATGCGCTGCGCGTGGGCGATTACACCGTCGCTATCGGTAACCCGTTCGGTCTGGGTGAAACCGTGACCTCGGGTATCGTCTCTGCGCTGGGCCGTAGCGGCCTGAATGCGGAAAACTATGAAAACTTCATCCAGACGGACGCGGCAATCAACCGCGGTAACTCCGGCGGTGCGCTGGTGAACCTGAACGGCGAGCTGATCGGTATCAACACCGCTATTCTGGCACCGGACGGCGGTAACATCGGGATCGGCTTTGCTATCCCGAGCAACATGGTGAAAAACCTGACTGCTCAGATGGTGCAGTACGGCCAGGTGAAACGCGGTGAGCTGGGTATTATGGGTACCGAGCTGAACTCCGAGCTGGCGAAAGCGATGAAGGTGGATGCGCAGCGCGGTGCGTTCGTCAGCCAGGTTATGCCGAACTCCTCTGCAGCGAAGGCGGGCATTAAAGCGGGTGATGTGATCACCTCTCTGAACGGTAAACCGATCAGTAGCTTTGCCGCCCTGCGTGCGGAAGTGGGCTCGATGCCAATTGGCAGCAAAGTGACCCTTGGCCTGCTGCGTGACGGCAAACCGGTTAACGTAAGCCTGGAGCTGCAGCAGAGCAGCCAGAATCAGGTGGACTCCAGCACCATCTTCAGCGGAATTGAAGGCGCAGAGATGAGTAACAAGGGCCAGGACAAAGGCGTGGTGGTGAACAACGTGAAAGCAAATTCACCTGCTGCCCGTATCGGCCTGAAAAAAGGCGATGTGATCATGGGGGCTAACCAGCAACCGGTGAAAAACATCGCTGAACTGCGCAAAATTCTCGACAGCAAACCGTCCGTGCTGGCGCTGAATATCCAGCGCGGTGACACCTCAATTTACCTGCTGATGCAGTAATTCTCTTAAGCCCCTGTACGCAGGGGCTTTCTCGTTTCTGTGACGCCTACCGCAACTCCATACTTCCCCCTCTCATTTTGTGCATTCGCACAATGCAGTCGCTGCTGAACTTCCCTATGCTTGAGCTCTGCTCACAGGAGGGTTACATGGCTGGCTGGCATCTTGATACCAAAATGGCGCAGGATATCGTGGCGCGCACCATGCGCATCATTGATACCAATATCAACGTAATGGATGCCCGCGGGCGCATTATTGGCAGCGGCGATCGCGAGCGTATTGGGGAATTGCACGAAGGAGCCCTGCTGGTGCTCTCTCAGGGCCGCGTGGTTGATATCGATGATGCGGTAGCAAAACACCTGCACGGCGTGCGTCAGGGGATCAACCTGCCGCTGCGTCTGGAAGGGGAAATTGTTGGCGTCATCGGCCTGACGGGCGAACCGGAATCCCTGCGTAAATACGGCGAGCTGGTCTGTATGACGGCGGAAATGATGCTGGAGCAGTCGCGTCTGATGCATCTGCTTGCTCAGGACAGCCGCTTACGTGAAGAGCTGGTGATGAACCTGATTCAGGCGGAAGAACATACGCCTGCACTCAGCGAATGGGCGCAGCGCCTGGGGATCGATCTGAACCAGCCGCGCGTGGTGGCGGTGATTGAGGTCGATAGCGGACAGCTTGGCGTAGACAGCGCGATGGCCGAGCTGCAGCAGCTGCAAAATGCGCTGGCGACGCCGGAGCGCGACAACCTGGTGGCGATCGTCTCGCTGACGGAAATGGTGGTACTCAAACCCGCGCTCAATGCGTTCGGCCGCTGGGATGCGGAAGATCATCGTCGTCGCGTGGAACTGCTGATTTCCCGTATGCAGGAGAACGGCCAGTTGCGTTTTCGCGTTGCCCTGGGCAATTACTTTACCGGGCCGGGCAGCATCGCCCGGTCCTGGCGTACCGCGCGCACCACCATGATGGTGGGCAAGCAGCGGATGCCGGAGAGCCGCAGTTATTTCTATCAGGATCTGATGCTGCCGGTGCTGCTCGACAGCCTGCGCGGCGGCTGGCAGGCCAATGAGCTGGCGCGGCCATTAGCGCGCCTGAAGGCGATGGACAACAATGGGTTGCTGCGCCGGACGCTGCAGGCGTGGTTTCGCCATAACGTGCAACCGCTGGCGACCTCAAAAGCGCTGTTTATTCACCGCAATACGCTTGAGTACCGGCTAAACCGGATCTCGGAGCTGACGGGGCTGGATTTGGGGAACTTTGACGACAGGCTGCTGCTCTATGTCGCGTTGCAGCTGGACGAACAGAGATGACTGAGTGCGGTCTGGTGCCCTCACCCCATCCCTCTCCCACAGGGAGAGGGCGCAAACACTAAAACGGCAATCAGGGATTGCCGTTTTGCTTTTATTTCCGCGTTAATTTCTCAAGATCCGCTTCAATTTCGCTGATCTTGTTGGTGACAACGCTTTCAAGGTGACGCAGATCGTCTAGGATCTTACGCTTGAGATCGACTTCGGTGCGATCGCGCTGGCAAATCTGATCGAGTTCATCGATCACATAGCGCAGGTTAGGGCTGATTTCCTGCACCTCTTTGTACCCTTGTCCTACGCCGTCAGCGACGACGGTCTTACGCTGGCGTGGATATTTAAACTTCACGCTCTTGGCGAAAAACTCTCCTTTATCCTTGTGAAAATAGATTTTTAAAATGTCGTTGTTGGCTTCCTGGCGAAGGCTGTAACGATCGATTTCATCAGGATTGGTAATGCCCAGACTTTTCAGATTATCGTACATAGCGGTACCCTTATCTCAACATAACCTTTGAATAATTAATGAAAAAATTCCTTTTTGCCACCCTCATATACAAAAAAAGCGGGGTCGATCCTGATTACATTTCACTGAAATTACCGGGCAGGGAAGGTGCATTGCCCCCACTCGTTTATTGTTGTTTTTAACGACTACGTCAAGTGGAAATCACTTTAATACCAAAACCTGACGATCTGAGCGCTAGCGCAGTAAGGCGATGGAGGCCAGCATTTCGCTTTCCGTGGTGGTAATTTCCTGTTCCAACAGTTCGTCGATCCGCTGTTTTTTGATTGCCTGATTGACGCCGAACAGATCGAGCTTATCCAGCAGGAACATCACCAGCGCCGTAATCACGGCGGTCAGGACCGATGAGAGTAAAATGGGGAGCGGTCCTGGTAGACCAAGGCCGCTGAGCCATGACTCAAGGCCAATAGCCGCAAAGACGGAAAGAGAACCTGCTACAAGCTTAAGAATGGCATCGCCTTTTTGGGCCATACTGCTGTGTTTATCCCTGAGGATCGGTACCGTCTGCATCAGCACCTTAAAGCCTTCTTTTACCATCCGCATGATGTTTTTAAACACGCCAACGAAGCAGTTAACAATCCCTTCCAGCAGCATCGACACGAAATTTTTAATAAAGCCGACGGCAACATCTTTTAATAAAACGACAGCGTTTTTGAGAATGTGATCTTTCATGCGACCAAGACGAATCGACAGAGCCTGCGAAAAATCGCTCGCACTTACGCCAGCTTCAATACCGTGCGTTAAACAGCTGCGCAGCTCATAGTAAAGAGGCTTGATAATGAAGAGAATGAGATCGCCCAGCGACTGATGACCTGATGCCTGGGCCGCATCTTTCGCCAGAACTTTTTGGACGTCGCGATCCTTGCGGATATTATCAAATACGGTTTCATTGGTTTTGGTATCCATCGTTTGCTGCGCGATGTCCATTTTCTCGACCATCACCTGCCGCGTTTTGATTTCCTCTTCTGTCAGCGGATGCGCGACATCTTTTTTCCCTTTTTTGACAACTACAAAGCCCTGATCGATCTCCTGCTGGAGTTCTTCGCGGGTTTTAGCGAACTTACCGGTTTTCTCGCCACGGTTGTTTTGCATGCTGGTAACAGCATAATTTTCGTCAATATTGAGAATATTTTTGATGTCATCAAGCTTCAGAGCCTTGTTGCTTTTGAGGTTATTGCATACTTCGGCGCAGGAGACGACATGATCGACTTCGGCAGCCTGCTTCTGCTCTCCCTCGCTTTTCGCATGTTTTTTGTACTGGTAGATCGTGCCGTTACCATATTCATCCTCAGCGCGCAGACTACCGGAGAAATGGTTCTCTTTACGGGCCTTCATTTTTGCACCATCGCGCATGTTCAGAGAGTCGTTGTTGCGCGTCATTTCGCCGCCGTTAAACGACGATTGTTCAGAAAAACGGTCAATGTTTTGACGCTCGTTCAAGTGCTCGCTGTAGCTATCCAGCATAAAGGCATTTCTTTCGGGCGCTTCGTAACTGAACGCCCGGCACTCCTGGTACAGGCGGGACGGGGTAACACCTTGTCGGGTGCCGATATTGCAGGCGCGCATTGTGCCGTCGAGCAGGCTGAGAAACACGGGTTCGAGGATATTGTCGATGGCGCTGCCCGTTGAGATTACGTTCAGGCGGGCCATAACGTCGTCGTTGCTGACCGTCAGGTTGGCCCCCATGATCGCTTCGCGGTAAATGCTGCCGGTATCGCACCCCTTTATAAATGCAGCATCGACTTCTCCGGTCAGATGAGCTTCGATGGCGGACGCCGTCGCCACGGATTTTAGCGCAGGGGCATTCCGCACCTGTTGCAGCTTTTTCATTCTGGCGAGATGTGCATTAAGATTTGTCATCCGTCGTCCTCAGGCCGCAACCAGTAAGTTCCAGGAGGCCATAAAATCACTTTCGCTTTGTGTTCTTAGCTCATCCTGACTTGCCATCATGCCAACAATGAGGCTAAACCTCTCCAGACTTTTCGCATCGTTAAGCTGATATTCATTTATAAGTGACCAAACCGTTGGTAGATTGGGCGGTGTTTCGACCATCTCGACGATCTTCTGCTGAACGGCTTGAGGTAACTTTTCCCGCGGAACAAGACCAGACACTGCATCATCCAGCAGGGCGATATTTTCCGCCGGGGGCTTGCCATTAGCCTTGATGCAGCATGTCCCCAGCGCATACGCCGCGAGGATAAAGTCATCCCGTTTACTGATATCGCGCATCTTGTCCGCCAGTTCAGTCTGGAGTTTTTTGATCTTTTCGGCGTATTCAGCTTTTGCGATCTGCTGCCCTTCGGCAATCCCTTCGTCTTTGCCGTTATTTTTTCCCAATAAATACGTCCCGGCCAGAGTGACCAGACCTGCGATCCCCGCACCAATTATTTTGCCGTAACTACTCATTGCACGATTCCCGTTTATTGCCCGCAAGGCCAGATTATTATTTGCTGTTCACGAATAATATCGTTAATCCTGTTTTTCAACAAACCTATGTTTTAAAAGAAAAAATTTGCATTAAGTAACGAGGCAAACTTGCTTGTAAAGAGATTCATCATTGTTACTTCAGCTGAGAAAAGGCGAGCGAGACGGGTATTCAAAAGCGGGGAAATGAGGCAAAGTTATCGCACGAAAGCGTAGCCCGCGGGGATAATGACATGTCAGGACGCATTGATTATCAGATCGAAAAATACAGCTTTGGCGCCGCAGATGAGAGCCCAAGGCTCACGCACCAGTGGGCAGAAGTTGCCGCAGAGTGCCGCCAGCTAAAGGCGGGTGCGGAAGAGCGTTTACGTATTGCCTTACTGAACGTGGATTATGTCACCAGCTTCGAACTGCCGTTCCGACTGGTGCTGACCCGCGCCCCTCAGCTTATCGCCGGGCTGCGCGATGAGTTTCAGCTAAGCCAGAAGAACGTCATCTTTAACGGCAAGCGCTTTGGCTGCGTCTACAGCCTGAAAGCCGATCTCAATGCGATTCCTGAGGCTTTTCAGTACCGCATGAGCACCCGCATTCGGCGGATCGATCCCACCGGGCTTACTGCAGAGCCCTTCCGGCAGATCGCCAAAGAGGTAAAAGCGCCGCGTGAGCGACTGAAGCTGGCGCTGGAGTCGGGTCTGGCCGTGACGGCTCTCGACGGGCTTTTCTGGCTGGGGAGCCAGCGTATGGCGGCGGATATCGCAGGGTTGAGAAAAAAGGGAATGGCAATCGCGACTGCGGAAACGGACGTTTTTGATGATTATACCGGGACGCACAGGCGCGTCCCGGTTTATCAACGCGTCGGGGATTAGTCGATGGTGCGCAGCAGTTCGTTGATGCCCACTTTACCGCGGGTTTTCGCATCCACTTTCTTCACGATAACGGCACAGTACAGGCTGTATTTACCGTCTTTTGACGGCAGGTTACCGGAAACGACCACTGAGCCCGCCGGAACGCGACCGTAGTGCACTTCACCGGTTTCGCGATCGTAAATGCGGGTGCTCTGGCCGATGTAAACGCCCATGGAGATCACGGAGCCTTCTTCCACGATCACGCCTTCAACCACTTCTGAACGCGCGCCGATGAAGCAGTTGTCTTCGATGATGGTCGGGTTAGCCTGCAGTGGCTCCAGAACGCCACCGATGCCGACGCCGCCGGACAGGTGAACGTTTTTACCGATCTGCGCGCAGGAACCGACGGTTGCCCAGGTATCGACCATGGTGCCTTCGTCAACGTACGCACCGATGTTCACATAGGATGGCATCAGCACGGTGTTACGTGCGATGAATGCGCCCTGACGAACTGCTGCCGGTGGTACCACGCGGAAGCCTTCTTTCTGGAAACGCGCTTCGTCGTAATCCGCGAATTTCATTGGCACTTTATCGAAGTAGCGGCTTTCTGCTCCGTCGATAACCTGGTTATCGTTGATGCGGAAAGAGAGCAGCACGGCCTTCTTCAGCCATTGATGAGTGACCCACTGACCGTCGATTTTTTCTGCCACGCGCAGGGCGCCGGAATCCAGCAGGGAAATAACCTGGTTTACCGCTTCACGGGTCACGGTATCCACATTTGCCGGAGTGATCTCGGCGCGACGCTCAAAAGCGGACTCAATAACGTTCTGTAACTGCTGCATTGTTTACTCTTTCCATTTTACTAAAAAACACGTCACCCTTTATCGTTTGGATTGAGGGCTGCTGTCAACCGTTGTTGCACTTCAAGCTGCAGGTCATTATTAAGGGCACGCCGGTCGGCGGTGGCGATTATAAATAAATCTTCTACTCGCTCGCCAATGGTTGTAATTCGGGCCCCATGGAGCGAAATTCCCAGATCGGCAAAAACCTGGCCGACGCGGGCAAGCAGCCCTGGCTGGTCGAGCGCGATCAGCTCCAGGAACGATTTACGGTCGGTGTGGGTCGGCAGGAAGTTGACCTCGGTATCGACGGTAAAATGACGCAGTTTCGCCGGCTGACGGCGCGGCTGCGGTGGCTGCCAGCTGCGCTGCGTGATTGCCTGCTCCAGACCGAAGCGTATCCCTTCATGCCTGTCCGAGGACAGCGGGCTGCCGTCCGGCTCCAGCACAATAAAGGTATCCATCGCCATGCCGTCGCGGGTGGTAAAAATCTGCGCGTCGTGAACGCTCAGGTTACGTCTGTCCAGCTCGGCGCAGACGGCAGCAAACAGATAAGGCCGGTCCGGGCTCCAGATGAATATCTCCGTTCCGCCGCGCGTGGCCTGCGGGCTCAGCAGGATCATCGGTTGAGACAGATCGTGCTTCAGCAGGTGCCGCGCGTGCCAGGCAAGCTGGTTTGGGCTGTGGCGCACAAAATAGTTGGCACGGCAGCGGGCCCAAATCTGATGCAGTGCTTCTTCATCAATGTTGTCCATCCGCAGCAGCGCCAGCGCCTGCAGCTGGTGATGACGCACGCGCTCGCGCATGTCCGGGGTGTTTTGCATCCCGCGTCGCAGCTGTTTTTCGGTGGCGAAGTACAGCTCGCGCAGCAGGCTCTGCTTCCAGCTGTTCCACAGGGTCTCGTTGGTGGCGCAAATATCGGCCACCGTCAGGCAGACCAGATAGCGCAGACGGTTTTCCGTTTGAACTTCTTCGGCGAACTGCTTAATAACCTCAGGGTCCTGAATATCGCGACGCTGGGCGGTGACCGACATCAGCAGGTGATGACGCACCAGCCAGGCGACCAGCTGCGTTTCGCGCGAATTGAGACCGTGCAGTTCGGCAAATTTCAGCACGTCCTGTGCGCCCAGCACCGAGTGATCGCCACCGCGGCCCTTGGCGATGTCGTGGAACAGGGCGGCAATCAGGATCAGTTCCGGATGGGTCAGGCGCGGCCACAGCTCCACGCACAGCGGGTGGCGGGAGCGCGTCTCTTCTTTGGCAAAGCTTTCCAGCTTGAGCATCACGCGGATGGTGTGTTCATCCACCGTGTAGGCGTGGAACAGATCGAACTGCATCTGCCCAACGATGTGCGACCACTGCGGCATATAGGCCCACAGCACGCTGTGGCGGTGCATCGGCAGCAGCCCGCGGCTGACGGCACCCGGATGGCGGAGCATGCTCAGGAACAGCGAGCGCGCTTCCGGGATGTAACACAAAGGCTGCGTCAGATGGCGACGCGCGTGGCGCAGATGGCGCAGGGTGGTGGAGTAGATCCCGGTGATGGTGCTGTTGCGCACCATGGTGTAGAACATCCGCAGGATCGCTTCCGGCTCACGGATAAACAGCGTTTCGTCGCGCAGATCGATAAGCGTGCCGCGCAGCTGGAATTCGTCATCAATCGGGCGCGGCTTTTCGTCGGCAGTCAGGGCCAGAATGGCCTCGTCGAACAGCTGCAACAGCATCTGGTTCAGCTCGGTGACCCGGCGGGTGACGCGGAAGAAATCCTTCATCATCTGCTCAACCGGCTCGTTGCCTTCGCCCTGATAGTTCAGCCGCTGCGCTACACTGAGCTGACGGTCAAACAGCAGGCGGTTATCGTAGCGGGTCACTTCCAGATGCAGGGCAAAACGGATGCGCCACAGCAGGTGCAGACACTCGTTCAGCTCGTTACGCTCGGCCTCGGTCAGGAAGCCAAAGCCGACCATCTCGTCCATCGAGGTGGCACCAAAGTGGCGACGGGCGACCCACTGTAACGTGTGGATGTCGCGCAGGCCGCCGGGGCTGCTTTTAATATCAGGTTCAAGATTATAGCTGGTGCCGTGGTAGCGCTGGTGGCGCTGGTTTTGCTCCTCGACCTTGGCGGCGAAGAATTTCTCAGATGGCCAGAAGCCGTCGCTGAAAATATGCTTTTGCAGCTCCAGGAACAGCGCGACGTCACCAATCAGCAGGCGGGTTTCAATCAGGTTGGTGGCGACGGTCAGGTCAGATAACCCCTCCAGCAGGCACTCTTCCAGGGTGCGCACGCTGTGGCCCACTTCAAGCTTGACGTCCCACAGCAGAGTCAGCAGCTCGCCTATTTTCTGCGCCTGTTCGTCCGGCAGCTTTTTGCGGCTCAGGATCAGCAGGTCGATATCGGAAAGCGGATGCAGCTCCCCGCGGCCATAGCCCCCGACGGCAACCAGCGCGACGTCGCTCACCTGCCCGAAACCGTAGTCGATCCACAGACGCTGCAGCAGCTGATCGATAAATTCGGTGCGCGCTTCGATGAGCTGCTCGGCAGAGACGCCCGCGTCGAACGCGCTGCCCAGCCAGCGGTGGAAAACATCCATATGGGCTTTTATGTGCGCGCAGGTCAGCTCGTGCGGCGGCCAGACGCCCGGGTTATCGGGCTGGTCGGGGAGGGTGGGAAGTGCTGTGTTAGCATACTGTTCGGGTAATAGATTACTCATCGTGCGCCACCCATAAGAAAAAGCTATCGCCATTAAAAAAGCCGGCATTTGCCGGCTTCTTATCACTCAATGTTCGTCAGTATCGCCGGGATGGTGTCATCCTTGCGCAACGTCATAATTTCGCAGCCGTTGTCCGTTACCACAATAGTATGCTCGTACTGGGCAGACAAGCTTCTGTCTTTGGTTTTCACCGTCCAGCCGTCTTTCATAGTGCGGATGCGGTAGTCACCGGCGTTGACCATCGGTTCGATGGTGAAGGTCATCCCTTTTTGCAGCACCACGCCGCCGTCATCGGCATCATAGTGCAGAACCTGCGGCTCTTCATGGAAGACGCGGCCAATGCCGTGACCGCAGTATTCGCGCACCACGGAGAAACCTTCCGCTTCCACGAATTTCTGAATTGCGGCACCGAGGGTGCGCAGGCGGATGCCCGGCTTAACCATTTTCAGCGCCAGGTACAGGCTCTCTTGCGTCACTTTGCACAGACGCTCGCCCAGAATCGTTGGTTTGCCAACGATGAACATCTTCGAGGTGTCACCGTGGTACTCGTCTTTAATGACGGTCACGTCGATGTTGACGATGTCGCCATCTTTAAGCAGTTTTTCGTCGTCCGGAATACCGTGGCAAACCACTTCATTAATAGAGATGCAGACGGATTTCGGGAAACCGTGGTAGCCGAGACAGGCGGAAACCGCGTGCTGCTCGTTAACGATATAGTCATTACAGATGCGATCCAGTTCGCCGGTGCTGACGCCCGGCTTCACGAACGGCTCGATCATTTCCAGCACTTCCGCGGCCAGACGACCGGCGACGCGCATCTTTTCAATTTCTTCAGGTGTCTTAATAGAGATAGCCATGTAATCTGTCCATCGGTGTCGATTTTTTCGACAATACTAGTCTTAGTGTCGTCAATGGTATCAGTCAGGCACGCCCCGTGCCAAATTGAGAATCATTAACAGCACACTCCGCCAACAACTGTTGGTTTCTGGTCGTGTTTTGTGGTATAAAGCGCGCCGGACTTCCGATCCATCTCAGATACACAGGCTGGACGGAAGCGACAAATCTCACTTTGTGTAACAACACACACGTATCGGCACATATTCCGGGGTGCCCTTCGGGGTCGGTAATATGGGATACGTGGAGGCATAACCCCAACTTTCAATATAGAGGTTTTAAAACATGGCAACTGTTTCCATGCGCGACATGCTCAAGGCTGGTGTTCACTTTGGTCACCAGACCCGTTACTGGAACCCGAAAATGAAGCCTTTCATCTTCGGCGCGCGTAACAAAGTTCACATCATCAACCTTGAGAAAACTGTACCAATGTTCAACGAAGCCCTGGCTGAGCTGAACAAGATCTCTTCCCGTAAAGGTAAGATTCTGTTCGTTGGTACTAAGCGCGCTGCAAGCGAAGCTGTGAAAGATGCTGCTAACAGCTGCGACCAGTTCTTCGTGAACCATCGCTGGTTGGGCGGCATGCTGACCAACTGGAAAACTGTTCGTCAGTCCATCAAGCGCCTGAAAGATCTGGAAACCCAGTCTCAGGACGGTACTTTCGACAAGCTGACTAAGAAAGAAGCGCTGATGCGCACTCGTGAACTGGACAAGCTGGAAAACAGCCTGGGCGGTATCAAAGATATGGGCGGCCTGCCAGACGCGCTGTTCGTAATCGATGCAGACCACGAGCACATCGCTATCAAAGAAGCTAACAACCTGGGTATCCCGGTATTCGCTATCGTTGATACCAACTCCGATCCGGACGGTGTTGACTTCGTTATCCCGGGTAACGACGACGCAATCCGTGCTGTTAGCCTGTACCTGAGCGCTGTAGCTGCTACCGTTCGTGAAGGCCGTTCCCAGGATCTGGCTTCTCAGGCGGAAGAAAGCTTCGTAGAAGCTGAATAATAAGGTTTTACCCCTTATTAGTACCGTGTATGAATAGGGGCCCATTATCGGCCCCTTTTTTCAATTTACACTGTTTGGCCTCCGGCCGGGCAGTTCACATCTCCCGAGGATTTAAGAATGGCTGAAATTACCGCATCCCTGGTAAAAGAGCTGCGCGAGCGTACTGGCGCAGGCATGATGGATTGCAAAAAAGCGCTGACTGAAGCGAACGGCGACATCGAGCTGGCAATCGAAAACATGCGTAAATCCGGTGCGATCAAAGCAGCTAAGAAAGCAGGCAACGTTGCTGCTGACGGCGTGATCATCACTAAAATCGACGGCACCTACGGCATCATTCTGGAAGTTAACTGCCAGACTGACTTCGTTGCTAAAGATGGCGGTTTCCAGGCATTTGCGAACAAAGTTCTGGACGCAGCGGTTGCTGGCAAAATCACTGACGTTGAAGTTCTGAAAGCACAGTTCGAAGAAGAACGTGTTGCGCTGGTTGCTAAAATCGGTGAGAACATCAACATCCGTCGCGTATCTTCCCTGGAAGGCGAAGTACTGGGTTCTTACCAGCACGGCGCACGTATCGGTGTTCTGGTTGCGGCTAAAGGCGCTGACGAAGAGCTGGTTAAACAGCTGGCAATGCACATCGCTGCAAGCAAACCAGAATTCGTTAAGCCAGAAGACGTGTCTGCTGAAGTGGTAGAAAAAGAGTACCAGGTTCAGCTGGACATCGCGATGCAGTCTGGTAAGCCAAAAGAAATCGCAGAGAAAATGGTTGAAGGCCGCATGAAGAAATTCACCGGCGAAGTTTCTCTGACTGGCCAGCCTTTCGTTATGGATCCAAGCAAGTCTGTTGCTCAGCTGCTGAAAGAGCACAATGCTGACGTAACTGGCTTCATCCGCTTCGAAGTGGGCGAAGGCATCGAGAAAGTTGAGACTGACTTCGCAGCAGAAGTTGCTGCAATGTCCAAGCAGTCTTAATGATTGAAAAGGAGCCGCCTGAGGGCGGCTTCTTTTTGTCACCCGTCACAGGAAATCAGACAGGCTCCAGTATCGCCGTGCTGATTTGCGGCATATTATGTCGCCAGAATTAACTCCCATCTTAATCGTTGACAGTCTCAGGAAAGAAACATGGCTACCAATGCAAAACCCGTGTACAAACGCATTCTGCTTAAGCTGAGTGGCGAAGCGCTGCAGGGATCGGAAGGCTTCGGTATTGACGCAAGCATCCTTGATCGCATGGCACAGGAAATCAAAGAACTGGTCGAACTGGGTATCCAGGTTGGCGTGGTCATTGGCGGTGGCAACCTTTTCCGTGGTGCTGGTCTGGCGAAAGCGGGGATGAACCGCGTTGTGGGCGACCACATGGGTATGCTGGCAACCGTGATGAATGGCCTGGCAATGCGTGATGCGCTCCATCGCGCCTACGTGAATGCCCGCCTGATGTCCGCGATTCCCCTGAATGGCGTATGCGATAATTACAGCTGGGCAGAGGCCATCAGCCTGCTGCGCAACAACCGCGTGGTGATCCTCTCCGCCGGTACGGGTAACCCGTTCTTTACCACCGATTCCGCTGCCTGCCTGCGCGGTATCGAAATTGAAGCCGACGTGGTGCTGAAAGCGACAAAAGTAGACGGCGTGTTTACTGCCGACCCGGCAAAAGATCCTTCTGCGACCATGTACGATCAGCTGAGCTACAGCGAAGTGCTGGATAAAGAGCTGAAAGTGATGGATCTTGCCGCCTTCACGCTGGCTCGCGACCACAAACTGCCGATCCGTGTCTTCAACATGAACAAGCCTGGCGCACTGCGTCGCGTGGTCATGGGCGAAAAAGAAGGCACTTTGATCACGGAATAATTTCCGTCGACGATAAATACAGGTAAGATTCCGCTTTACTTTGTAGTGGTATCTTACCTGGACGCGCCTTTGGCGTTGTCATGAATTAAACGCGACTATACTTAGCACACCTGTAGCGCTGTGCTGGCGGATAGTCTGCCTGAGACAAGTTTTCAAGGATTCGTAACGTGATTAACGACATCAGAAAAGATGCTGAAGTACGCATGGACAAATGCGTAGAAGCGTTCAAAAACCAAATCAGCAAAATCCGTACTGGCCGTGCTTCCCCAAGCCTGCTGGATGGCATCATCGTAGAATACTACGGTACGCCAACCCCTCTGCGTCAGCTCGCGAGCGTGACGGTTGAAGATACCCGTACGCTGAAAATCAACGTCTTCGATCGCTCTATGAGCCCGGCCGTTGAGAAAGCGATCATGGCTTCTGACCTGGGTCTGAATCCAAGCTCAGCGGGTGCTGACATCCGCGTTCCGCTGCCTCCGCTGACGGAAGAGCGTCGTAAAGATCTCATCAAAGTGGTTCGCGGTGAAGCTGAGCAGGGTCGTGTTTCCGTGCGTAACGTGCGTCGCGATGCGAACGATAAAGTGAAAGCACTGCTGAAAGAAAAAGAGATCAGCGAAGATGACGATCGTCGTTCTCAGGACGACATTCAGAAAATGACCGACGCTGCCATCAAGAAAATTGATGCGGCGCTGGCAGAAAAAGAAGCGGAACTGATGCAGTTCTGATTTCTGTCGTACACTGATAAACGCCGTTCAGAGGGACTTCGGGTCTTGCTGGCGGCGTTTTGCTTTTATCTGGTCTAACTTTTTTCGGGCATCTCATGAAGCATTTAACACTCCTCGGCTCAACCGGTTCCATTGGTTGCAGTACTCTCGACGTCGTCCGCCATAATCCTGAACTTTACACCGTGACAGCGCTGGTGGCCGGTAAGAATGTGCAGCGTATGGTCGAGCAGTGCCTGGAGTTTATGCCCCGCTATGCGGTGATGGATGACGAAGAGAGCGCGCGCCTGCTAAAAGCCCAACTGTGTGAGAAGGGCAGCCGAACCGAGGTGCTGAGTGGCCAGCAGGCGGCCTGCGAGATGGCGGCGCTGGATGAGGTTGACCAGGTTATGGCGGCCATTGTCGGCGCAGCCGGGCTGCTGCCGACACTTGCTGCGATCGATGCCGGTAAAGATGTTTTGCTCGCCAATAAAGAGTCGCTGGTGACCTGCGGACGTCTGTTCATGGACGCGGTAAAACAGCGCGGGGCGCGTCTTTTACCGGTCGACAGCGAGCATAACGCCATTTTTCAGAGTTTACCGCAACCTTTTCAACAGAACCTGGGGTACGCTGACCTGGAGCAGAATGGCGTTGTGTCGATTCTGCTTACCGGGTCTGGTGGCCCGTTCCGTGAAACGCCACTGTCTGAACTGCGCGCAATGACGCCGGATCAGGCGTGCCGTCATCCGAACTGGTCAATGGGGCGTAAAATCTCCGTGGATTCTGCCACCATGATGAACAAAGGTCTGGAATACATTGAAGCGCGCTGGCTGTTTAATGCGTCGGCGAAACAGATGGAAGTACTGATCCACCCGCAGTCGGTGATTCACTCGATGGTGCGCTATCAGGATGGCAGCGTGCTGGCACAGCTCGGCGAGCCGGATATGCGTACGCCTATTGCCCATTCAATGGCATGGCCGAACCGGGTGAAATCCGGCGTGAAGCCGCTTGATTTCTGTAAGCTCAGTTCTCTGACGTTCAGTGAACCAGACTACGATCGTTATCCTTGTCTGAAGCTTGCAATGAACGCCTTTGACCAGGGGCAGGCGGCGACGACGGCACTGAATGCAGCCAATGAAATTACCGTTGACGCATTTCTGAATCAGCAGATCCGTTTTACCGATATCGCGACCTTAAATTTATCGGTACTGGAAATGATGGATTTGCGCGAGCCACAAAGCGTGGAAGAGGTACTGGCGGTGGATACAGCTGCTCGTGATATTGCGCGTAAACAGGTGACACGTCTCGCAAGCTGGTGATAAAGCAAGCACTAGTGGTCGTGCTATTTGTTAGCGTTGGGCTTCAGTGATATAGTCTGCGCCACCTGATCGCAGGAATTTGACTTTATGTGGTCAGGTAAGCCGTGGTTTGACACGGCTTTTTTATGTACAGGCTTAAGTATTCCTGAGTACCGTTAAATCCTTTCAGGGACAAAAAACGCGTTATGTTGTCTGCGAATCAACCAATAAGCGAAAACTTGCCAGCTCATGGCTGCCGTCATGTAGCAATCATTATGGATGGCAACGGGCGCTGGGCGAAAAGACAAGGGAAAATACGAGCCTTTGGGCATAAAGCGGGAGCGAAATCTGTTCGCCGCGCCGTCTCTTTTGCCGCCAATAACGGCATTGATGCGTTAACGCTCTATGCTTTTAGCAGTGAAAACTGGAATCGACCTCCGCAGGAAGTGACTGCGTTGATGGAATTGTTCGTGTGGGCGCTAGACAGCGAAGTAAAAAGCCTGCACCGCCACAACGTTCGCCTGCGCATCATTGGCGATACCAGTCGTTTTAACTCACGTTTGCAGGAGCGGATTCGTAAAGCAGAAGCGCTGACGGAAAATAATACCGGTCTGACGCTCAACGTTGCGGCGAATTACGGTGGACGCTGGGATATTATCCAGGGCGTTCGGCATCTGGCCGAACAGGTTCAGGAAGGGCTGTTGAGACCCGACCAGATTGATGAAGAGGCGCTGAGCAAGCAAATCTGCATGAATGAACTGGCACCTGTGGATTTGGTAATTAGGACAGGGGGGGAACATCGCATAAGTAACTTTCTGATATGGCAAATTGCCTATGCTGAACTTTACTTTACAGATGTTCTCTGGCCCGATTTTGATGAACAAGACTTTGAAGGTGCGCTGCATGCCTTTGCCAATCGAGAGCGTCGTTTCGGCGGCACCGAGCCAGGTGGCGACAAAGCCTGATGGGGGTAGCTTTTGCTGAAGTATCGCCTGATTTCCGCTTTTGTTTTAATACCCATTGTCATTGCGGCGCTGTTTTTACTGCCCCCGGTGGGATTCGCCATTGTCACGCTGGTAGTGTGCATGCTTGCCGCGTGGGAATGGGGACAGTTTAGCGGCTTTACCTCGCGCAGCCAGCGAGTATGGCTTGCGGTACTCTGTGGCTTTATCCTGGCCATAATGCTGTTTACGTTGCCTGAATATCACCATGATATTCATCAACCGCTGGTTGCCGGCTCCTTGTGGATGTCGTTGGCCTGGTGGGTTGTTGCGCTATTACTGGTGCTTTTTTATCCAGGCTCGGCCGCAATCTGGCGTCATTCAAAAGTGCTGCGACTGATTTTTGGTTTGCTCACCATTGTTCCGTTTTTCTGGGGCATGGTCGCGCTGCGCGCCTGGCACTATGACGAAAACCACTACAGCGGTGCGATCTGGCTGCTTTATGTGATGATTCTCGTCTGGGGGGCTGACTCCGGGGCCTATATGTTTGGTAAACTGTTTGGCAAACATAAGCTGGCACCAAAAGTTTCGCCGGGGAAAACCTGGCAAGGCTTCATCGGCGGCTTGTTTACGGCAGCGATCATCTCCTGGGGCTATGGCATCTGGGCAGATCTGGCCGTGGCACCGTCAATACTGCTGGTGTGCTCGATTTTTGCTGCACTTGCCTCAGTGCTCGGTGATTTAACCGAAAGTATGTTTAAGCGTGAAGCAGGGATTAAGGACAGCGGACATCTTATTCCAGGGCATGGCGGTATACTGGATCGCATTGACAGCCTGACAGCGGCTGTTCCAGTATTTGCTTGCCTGCTTTTACTGGTATTCGGGACGATTTAACGGAAGGTTTTATGCTGAGCATTCTCTGGAATCTGGCGGCGTTCATTGTTGCACTGGGTGTACTGATTACCGTGCATGAATTTGGCCATTTCTGGGTTGCTCGCCGTTGTGGTGTGCGGGTAGAGCGATTCTCCATTGGTTTTGGCAAATCACTCTGGACGCGCACCGACCGTCACGGCACGGAATTTGTCATCGCCCTTATCCCGCTTGGCGGCTACGTCAAAATGCTCGACGAACGTGTTGAGCCTGTCGCTCCCGAACTGCGACACAGTGCGTTTAACAACAAAACCGTTGGACAACGCGCCGCTATCATCGCTGCCGGACCGGTAGCCAACTTCATCTTTGCGATTTTCGCTTACTGGCTGGTGTTTATCATCGGCGTCCCTGGCGTGCGTCCGGTAGTGGGGGATATTGCCCCTGACTCCATCGCGGCGAGTGCGCAAATTACCTCCGGGATGGAACTTAAAGCGATTGATGGCATCGAAACCCCTGATTGGGATGCCGTGCGACTGCAGCTGGTAGCCAAAATTGGCGATCCGCAGACAACTATCAGCGTATCGCCGTTTGGGTCAGACGCGCGTCAGGACAAAGTACTGGATTTACGCCACTGGCGTTTCGAGCCAGACAAAGAGGATCCCGTCGCTGCGCTGGGCATTCGTCCCCGCGGCGCGCAGATTGAGCCGGTATTAGCCGAAGTACAAGCAAATTCGGCGGCGAGCAAAGCGGGTTTGCAAGCTGGCGACAGGATCGTTAAAGTCGATGGTCAACCATTAACAGAGTGGATGACCTTTGTTACTCTGGTGCGCGATAATCCGGGGACGTCCCTCGCGCTGGAAGTTGAAAGGCAAGGCAGTCCGCTTTCGCTGACGCTGATCCCGGATACGAAGTCGGTCGGCAAAAAGGCAGAAGGGTTTGCAGGCGTTGTGCCAAAAGTGATCCCGCTGCCAGATGAGTACAAGACAATACGCCAGTATGGGCCGTTCAGCGCCATTCTTGAAGCCACGGATAAAACATGGCAACTGATGAAGCTGACGGTCAACATGTTGGGGAAATTGATAACCGGTGATGTGAAACTGAACAACCTCAGTGGGCCAATCTCGATTGCTCAGGGGGCTGGGATGTCAGCGGAGTTCGGGGTGATTTACTATCTCATGTTCCTCGCGCTTATTAGCGTGAACCTTGGGATTATCAACCTGTTCCCGCTTCCCGTTTTAGACGGGGGTCATCTGCTGTTTTTAGCGATTGAAAAGCTAAAAGGCGGGCCGGTATCCGAGCGAGTTCAAGACTTTAGTTATCGCATTGGCTCGATTTTGCTGGTGCTGTTAATGGGGCTTGCACTTTTCAATGATTTCTCTCGGTTGTAAGAGAGTTAGTTAGGAAGAACGCATAATAACGATGGCGATGAAAAAGTTGCTCATAGCGTCGCTGCTGTTTAGCAGCGCCACCGTATACGGTGCTGACGGGTTCGTAGTGAAAGATATTCATTTCGAAGGCCTTCAGCGTGTCGCCGTTGGTGCGGCCCTCCTCAGTATGCCTGTGCGCCCCGGCGATACGGTTAATGATGAAGATATCAGTAACACCATCCGTGCTCTGTTTGCCACCGGCAACTTCGAGGACGTCCGCGTCCTGCGCGATGGTGATACGCTGCTGGTACAGGTAAAAGAACGTCCAACGATCGCCAGTATCACTTTCTCCGGCAACAAGTCGGTGAAAGATGACATGCTCAAGCAAAACCTTGAAGCATCGGGTGTTCGTGTGGGTGAATCTCTGGACCGCACAACCCTTTCAGACATTGAAAAAGGTCTGGAAGACTTCTACTACAGCGTCGGTAAATACAGCGCCAGCGTGAAAGCGGTTGTCACTCCGCTCCCGCGTAACCGTGTTGACCTGAAGCTGGTCTTCCAGGAAGGTGTTTCTGCGAAGATCCAGCAGATCAACATCGTGGGTAACCACGCGTTCAGCACCGACGAACTGATCTCGACCTTCCAGCTGCGCGATGAAGTGCCGTGGTGGAACGTGGTTGGCGATCGTAAATACCAGAAACAGAAGCTGGCGGGCGACCTTGAAACCCTGCGCAGCTACTATCTGGATCGCGGTTATGCCCGCTTCAACATCGACTCGACTCAGGTCAGTCTGACTCCGGACAAGAAAGGTATCTACATTACGGTTAACATTACTGAAGGCGATCAGTACAAGCTTTCTGGTGTTGAAGTGAGTGGTAACCTGGCGGGGCATTCTGCTGAGATCGAATCGCTGACCAAAATTCAGCCGGGCGATCTGTACAGCGGATCCAAAGTCACCAAAATGGAAGACAGCATTAAGAAGCTGCTCGGCCGCTATGGTTATGCCTATCCGCGCGTACAAACTCAGCCGGAAATCAACGATGCGGATAAAACCGTTAAGCTGCACGTTAACGTTGATGCGGGTAACCGTTTCTACGTGCGTAAGATCCGCTTCGTCGGTAATGACACCTCTAAAGACTCCGTTCTGCGTCGTGAAATGCGTCAGATGGAAGGGGCGTGGCTGGGCAGCGACCTGGTCGACCAGGGTAAAGAGCGTCTGAACCGTCTGGGCTATTTTGAAACCGTAGATACTGAAACTCAGCGTGTACCGGGCAGCCCGGATCAGGTTGATGTCGTTTATAAAGTGAAAGAGCGTAACACCGGTAGCTTTAACTTCGGCGTGGGCTACGGCACGGAAAGCGGCGTGAGTTTCCAGGTAGGCGTCCAGCAGGATAACTGGCTGGGTACGGGTTACTCTGTTGGTATTAACGGTACCAAAAACGACTACCAGACCTACTCTGAGTTCTCCGTTACCAACCCATACTTCACCGTTGACGGTGTGAGTCTGGGCGGTCGTATCTTCTATAACGACTTTAAAGCGGATGATGCAGATCTGTCTTCCTACACCAACAAAAGTTACGGTGTGGACGGAACGCTTGGCTTCCCGGTTAACGAATACAACACCCTGCGAGCGGGCTTAGGTTACGTGCATAACGACCTGTCCAACATGCAGCCGCAGGTGGCGATGTGGCGTTATCTGGATTCCATCGGCCAGTCGGCGAGTACCTCCAGCGATGACAACGGTTTTGCTGCAGATGACTTCACCTTCAACTATGGCTGGACCTACAACCGTCTTGACCGCGGTTTCTTCCCAACGGAAGGCTCTCGCGTCAACCTGAACGGTAAGGTGACCATTCCTGGTTCCGATAACGAGTTCTACAAGGTGACGCTGGATACCGCGTCCTACTTCCCGATCGATGACGATCACAAGTGGGTGGTGCTGGGTCGTACCCGTTGGGGCTATGGTGACGGTATCGGCAGTAAAGAGTTGCCGTTCTATGAGAACTTCTACGCGGGTGGTTCAAGCACCGTGCGTGGCTTCCAGTCTAACAACATTGGTCCGAAAGCGGTTTATTACGGCGGGAACGATAAAGATAATTGTGATAAGCCAGCTACTGATGGCTCGGGTAACAAAAACGTCTGTGGATCTGATGATGCGGTAGGCGGTAACGCTATGGCCGTGGCCAGCCTGGAGTTCATCACCCCAACGCCATTTATCAGTGATAAATACGCGAACTCCGTACGTACGTCCTTCTTCTTAGACGCGGGTACGGTGTGGGATACCAACTGGGAGAATACTGAGCAGATGCGTCTGGCTGGCGTTCCAGACTACAGCGATCCGGGCAATATTCGCATGTCTGCCGGTATCGCATTACAATGGATGTCACCGCTGGGGCCGTTGGTCTTCTCCTACGCCCAGCCGTTTAAGAAATACGATGGAGACAAAGCGGAGCAATTCCAGTTTAACATTGGTAAAACCTGGTAATAATCCGCTGCAATGGAATGCGTTGGCTGTGTAGCGCTGACAACCGGCGATCGGTAAAACGGTCGCCTTGCCACGCAAAGAACGGTACCTTCTGGTGCCAATGGGATGGTAAGGAGTTAATTGTGAAAAAGTGGTTATTAGCTGCAGGTCTCGGTTTAGCGATGGCAACTTCTGCTCAGGCAGCAGACAAAATCGCAATCGTCAACATGGGTAATTTGTTCCAGCAGGTCGCTCAGAAAACAGGTGTTTCTGCGACTCTGGAAAACGAATTCAAAGGCCGTGCGAGCGAGCTGCAGCGTATGGAAGGCGATCTTCAGTCCAAAATGCAGCGTCTGCAGCGTGATGGTTCTACCATGAAAGCAAGCGATCGCAGCAAACTGGAAAAAGACGTTATGGCTCAGCGCCAGACCTTCTCCCAGAAAGCGCAGGCTTTCGAGCAGGATCGTCAGCGTCGTTCTAACGAAGAGCGTGGCAAGCTGGTGACTCGCATTCAGACTGCTGTTAAAGCAGTTGCTGCCGATCAGAGCATCGATCTGGTTGTTGATGCGAACGCCGTTGCTTTCAACAGCAGCGATGTTAAAGACATCACCGCTGATGTTCTGAAACAGGTTAAATAAGTAATGCCTTCAATTCGACTGGCTGATTTAGCTCAGCAGTTGGATGCAGAATTACACGGTGATGGCGATATCGTCATCACCGCTGTTGCGTCCATGCAATCTGCTAAAGCTGGCACGATTACCTTCATGGTAAGCCCTAAGTACCGTGAACAACTGGCTCAATGCCAGGCGTCAGCTGTTGTTCTGACGCAGGACGATCTTCCTTTTGCCACTGGAAGCGCGCTGGTAGTGAAAAATCCCTACCTGACGTATGCACGCATGGCTCAAATTCTTGATACCACGCCGCAGCCGGCGCAGAACATTGCTGCCAGTGCAGCGATTGATCCGACGGCTAAGCTGGGTAACAACGTGGCCGTTGGCGCGAATGCGGTTATTGAATCTGGCGTTGAGCTGGGCGATAACGTCGTCATTGGCCCTGGATGCTTCGTTGGGAAAAATACGAAAATCGGCGCTGGCACCCGTTTATGGGCCAATGTGTCCGTTTATCATGAAGTTGAAATCGGCGAAAATTGCCTCGTCCAGTCCAGTACCGTGATTGGTTCTGATGGCTTTGGTTACGCGAACGATCGCGGTAACTGGGTTAAGATCCCGCAGCTTGGTCGCGTTATTATTGGCGATCGCGTGGAGATCGGGGCCTGTACCACGATCGATCGTGGTGCACTCGACGACACGATCATTGGCAATGGTGTTATCATCGATAACCAGTGCCAGATTGCGCATAACGTTGTGATTGGCGACAATACCGCGGTTGCGGGGGGTGTCATCATGGCGGGCAGCCTGAAAATTGGTCGTTACTGCATGATTGGCGGCGCGAGCGTGATTAATGGCCATATGGAAATATGCGACAAGGTGACGGTGACGGGCATGGGCATGGTAATGCGTCCTATCACTGAACCTGGCGTCTATTCCTCCGGTATTCCGCTGCAACCCAACAAGGTATGGCGTAAAACAGCAGCTCTGGTGATGAACATTGATGATATGAGCAAGCGACTCAAGTCTCTTGAGCGTAAGATCGATCAACAAGACTAAACGTCACCCGTTTAACGCTATCTTTCCCGGCCTGTCGGCTTTCTAATAAACCGGCAGGCCGTGTTATTATTGTTATCAGTACATTTTGACAGGAAGAGTATTTTGACTACTGACACTCATACTCTGCATATTGAAGAGATTTTAGAACTTCTGCCGCACCGCTACCCGTTTTTGCTGGTAGACCGTGTGCTGGATTTTGAAGAAGGTCGTTTTCTGCGCGCAGTGAAAAATGTTTCCGTGAACGAGCCGTTCTTCCAGGGACACTTCCCGGGTAAGCCTATCTTCCCGGGTGTGTTGATTCTGGAAGCGATGGCTCAGGCTACCGGTATTCTGGCGTTTAAAAGCGTCGGTAAGCTGGAGCCGGGTGAACTGTATTACTTCGCAGGTATTGATGAAGCACGCTTCAAGCGTCCTGTCGTGCCTGGTGATCAGATGATCATGGAAGTCACTTTTGAAAAAACGCGTCGTGGCCTGACTCGCTTCAAAGGCGTAGCGCTGGTTGACGGCAAAGTTGTTTGCGAAGCGACGATGATGTGTGCTCGTAGCCGGGAGTCCTGATACGTGATTGATAAATCCGCCTTTATTCATCCTACCGCTATTGTGGAAACCGGTGCCATTATTGGCGCAAACGTCCACATTGGCCCGTTCTGTATTGTTGGACCCCATGTCGAAATTGGTGAGGGTACAGTACTGAAATCTCACGTTGTCGTGAATGGTCACACGACCGTTGGCTGCAATAACGAGATCTATCAGTTCGCTTCCATCGGCGAAGTTAACCAGGATCTGAAATATGCTGGTGAGTCGACCCGTCTGGAAATTGGCGATCGTAACCGTATTCGCGAAAGCGTCACCATTCATCGTGGAACAGTGCAGGGTGGTGGGTTGACGAAGGTGGGCAGCGACAACCTGTTCATGGTGAATGCGCACATTGCGCACGACTGTGCCGTGGGCGATCGCTGTATTCTTGCCAACAACGCAACGCTGGCAGGACACGTATCGGTTGATGACTTCGCAATTATTGGCGGCATGACCGCAGTCCATCAGTTCTGCATCATTGGTGCACACGTGATGGTCGGCGGATGCTCCGGTGTGGCGCAGGACGTCCCGCCGTATGTGATTGCGCAGGGCAACCATGCCACGCCGTTTGGCGTGAACATCGAAGGCCTCAAGCGTCGTGGCTTTAGCCGCGAAGCGATTACTGCTATCCGCAACGCGTACAAACTGCTGTACCGTAGCGGTAAAACGCTGGAAGAGGCGAAGCCGGAAATTGCCGAGCTGGCGAATAAGCATCCTGAAGTGAACGCGTTCATGGAGTTCTTTGACCGTTCCACGAGGGGTCTGATTCGTTAATGGTCGACAGTCGTCCGCTTACGATAGCCCTGGTCGCCGGAGAAACCTCCGGCGATATTCTTGGTGCAGGTCTCATCCGGGCGCTTAAGGCGCGCGTACCCAATGCTCGCTTTGTTGGCGTGGCTGGCCCGCTGATGCAGGCCGAAGGCTGTGAAGCCTGGTATGAAATGGAAGAGCTGGCCGTGATGGGCATCGTCGAGGTGCTGGGGCGCCTGCGACGCCTGCTGCATATTCGTGCCGATCTCACCCGCCGCTTTACCGAACTCAAACCCGATGTGTTTGTCGGTATCGATGCACCTGATTTCAACATTACCCTCGAAGGTAATCTGAAAAAGCAGGGCATCAAAACCATTCACTATGTCAGTCCGTCCGTGTGGGCGTGGCGACAGAAACGCGTTTTCAAAATCGGACGGTCCACCCATCTGGTGCTGGCTTTCCTGCCTTTCGAAAAAGCGTTTTACGACAGATTTAATGTTCCGTGCCGTTTTATCGGTCATACCATGGCGGATGCGATGCCGCTGGATCCGGATAAAAACGCGGCGCGAGACGTGCTGGGTATCCCGCATGATGTGCACTGTCTGGCGCTGCTGCCGGGCAGCCGTGGCGCAGAGGTCGAGATGCTGAGCGCTGATTTCCTGAAGACCGCGCAGATTCTTCGCCAGACCTATCCCGATCTTGAAGTGGTTGTGCCGCTGGTGAATGCCAAACGCCGCGAGCAGTTTGAGCGCATCAAAGCAGACGTTGCCCCGGATCTTCACGTTCGTCTTCTCGACGGGAAAGGGCGGGAAGCCATGTATGCAAGCGATGCCGCACTGCTGGCTTCCGGCACGGCAGCGCTGGAGTGTATGCTGGCGAAATGCCCGATGGTGGTCGGTTATCGCATGAAGCCGTTTACCTTCTGGCTGGCAAAACGTCTGGTGAAAACGGATTATGTCTCCCTGCCAAACCTGCTTGCCGGGCGCGAACTGGTTAAAGAGCTGTTGCAGGATGAGTGCCAGCCGCAGGCGCTTGCGGATGCCCTGCTGCCGCTGCTGGCCAACGGCAAGACCAGCCACCAGATGCACGATACTTTCCGTGAACTGCATCAGCAGATCCGCTGTAATGCTGATGAGCAGGCGGCTGATGCAGTGCTGGAGTTAGCAAAATGATGGAATTTACTTATCCCCACACGCACCTCGTTGCCGGAGTGGATGAAGTCGGGCGCGGCCCGTTGGTCGGTGCCGTGGTGACCGCGGCGGTGATCCTCGATCCAACGCGCCCGATTATGGGTCTGAACGACTCAAAAAAACTCAGTGAGAAGCGCCGTCTGGCGCTGTTCGATGAAATTAAAGAGAAGGCGCTGGCCTGGAGCGTCGGGCGCGCAGAGCCGAATGAAATCGACGATCTGAATATTCTGCACGCCACGATGCTGGCAATGCAGCGAGCCGTTGCTGGCCTGAAGGTTGTGCCTGAATATGTGCTGATCGACGGTAACCGTTGCCCGGCGCTGCCGATGCCTTCGATGGCCGTCGTTAAAGGCGACAGTCGCGTCGCAGAGATCAGTGCAGCTTCTATTATTGCCAAAGTGACGCGCGACGCCGAAATGGCCGCGCTGGACCTCACTTATCCCGCGTATGGTTTCGCCCAGCATAAGGGATATCCAACGGCTTTCCATCTGGAAAAGCTGGCTGAACATGGCGCAACTGAACATCATCGGCGCAGCTTTGGCCCGGTGAAGCGCGCGCTGGGACTGGTGTCCTGAATCAAGACGCAAGCAATTAAGTAACGCGGGATCTGAAGATGGCTGAACCACGTTTCGTACACCTGCGGGTGCATAGCGACTACTCCATGATCGATGGGCTGGCAAAGACCGGGCCGCTGGTAAAAAAGGCGGCCTCGCTTGGCATGCCTGCGCTGGCGATCACCGATTTTACCAACCTGTGCGGCCTGGTTAAGTTCTACGGGACGGCGCATGGCGCGGGGATGAAGCCTATCGTCGGTGCGGATTTTCATGTGCAGAGCGATCTCATCGGCGATGAACTGACGCAAATCTCCGTGTTGGCCATGAACAATACGGGTTACCAAAACCTCACTCTGCTTATCTCAAAAGCCTATCAGCGCGGTTATGGGGCGCTGGGTCCGTGGATTGACAGGGAATGGCTGGCTGAGCTGAATGAAGGGCTGCTGCTGATCTCCGGCGGCCGCATGGGCGATGTCGGTAAATCCCTGCTGCGCGGTAACAGCGCGCTGGTGGATCAGTGCGTCTCGTTCTATGAAGAGTACTTCCCGAATCGTTACTATCTGGAGCTGATTCGCACCGGCCGCCAGGATGAAGAGAACTATCTGCACGCTGCTGTCGCGCTGGCAGAAGAGCGCGGCTTGCCCGTGGTGGCAACGAATGACGTGCGTTTCCTGGAGTCCGGCGATTTTGACGCGCATGAAATTCGCGTCGCTATCCACGATGGCTTCACCCTCGACGATCCAAAGCGTCCGCGGAACTACTCATCGCAGCAGTACATGCGCAGCGAAGAGGAGATGTGCGAGCTCTTCTCCGACATTCCGGAAGCGCTGGAAAACAGCGTAGAGATTGCCAAGCGCTGTAACGTGACCGTGCGCCTCGGCGAATACTTCCTGCCGCAGTTCCCGACCGGGGACATGACCACGGAAGATTTCCTGGTCATGAAATCGAAAGAAGGTCTGGAAGAGCGTCTCGAATTCCTGTTCCCGGATGAAGAAGAGCGTAAAAAACGTCGTCCGGAGTATGACGAACGCCTGGATATTGAACTCCAGGTGATTAACCAGATGGGCTTCCCGGGCTACTTCCTGATTGTAATGGAGTTTATCCAGTGGTCGAAGGATAACGGCGTGCCGGTAGGTCCGGGCCGTGGCTCGGGTGCGGGCTCACTGGTGGCGTATGCGCTGAAAATTACCGACCTCGATCCGCTGGAATTTGACCTGCTGTTCGAACGTTTCCTTAACCCGGAACGTGTCTCCATGCCCGACTTCGACGTCGACTTCTGCATGGAAAAACGCGACCAGGTGATTGAGCACGTGGCCGATATGTACGGTCGTGACGCGGTTTCGCAGATCATTACCTTCGGTACCATGGCGGCGAAAGCGGTTATCCGCGACGTGGGCCGCGTGCTGGGCCACCCGTACGGTTTTGTCGATCGTATTTCAAAGCTGGTGCCGCCCGATCCGGGCATGACGCTGGCAAAAGCCTTTGAAGCCGAACCTCAGCTGCCGGAAATCTACGAAGCTGATGAAGAGGTAAAAGCGCTGATCGACATGGCGCGCAAGCTGGAAGGCGTGACGCGTAACGCCGGTAAGCATGCGGGGGGCGTGGTTATCGCCCCGACCAAAATCACCGACTTTGCGCCGCTCTACTGCGACGAAGCGGGCCAGCACCCGGTCACCCAGTTCGATAAAAACGACGTGGAATACGCCGGGCTGGTGAAGTTCGACTTCCTCGGCCTGCGCACGCTGACCATCATCAACTGGGCGCTGGAGATGATAAACGCCCGCCGCGAGAAGAACGGCGAGCCGCCGCTGGATATCGCGGCCATCCCGCTGGATGACAAGAAAAGTTTCGACATGCTGCAGCGCTCGGAGACGACAGCCGTCTTCCAGCTTGAATCCCGCGGCATGAAAGATCTGATTAAACGCCTGCAGCCCGACTGCTTCGAAGATATGATCGCGCTGGTGGCCCTGTTCCGTCCGGGCCCGCTGCAGTCAGGGATGGTGGATAACTTTATCGACCGTAAACATGGGCGCGAAGAGATTTCCTACCCGGACGTGCAGTGGCAGCATGAAAGCCTGAAACCGGTGCTGGAGCCGACCTACGGCATCATCCTGTATCAGGAACAGGTCATGCAGATCGCCCAGGTGCTTTCCGGCTATACCCTTGGCGGCGCGGACATGCTGCGTCGTGCGATGGGTAAGAAAAAGCCGGAAGAGATGGCCAAGCAGCGCTCCATCTTTGAAGATGGGGCGAAGAAAAACGGCGTCGATGGCGAACTGGCGATGAAAATCTTCGACCTGGTGGAGAAATTCGCCGGGTACGGATTTAACAAATCTCACTCCGCCGCCTATGCTTTGGTTTCTTATCAAACGCTGTGGCTCAAGGCCCACTATCCCGCTGAGTTTATGGCGGCAGTAATGACCGCCGATATGGACAACACTGAGAAGGTGGTTGGCCTGGTGGACGAGTGCTGGCGCATGGGGCTGAAGATCCTGCCGCCGGATATTAACTCGGGTCTGTACCATTTCCACGTTAACGATGACGGGGAGATCGTCTACGGGATCGGCGCGATCAAAGGCGTGGGTGAGGGGCCGATCGAGGCGATCATCGAAGCGCGTAATAATGGTGGCTACTTCCGTGAGCTGTTCGATCTGTGCGCCCGTACCGATACCAAAAAACTGAACCGCCGCGTGCTGGAAAAACTGATCATGTCCGGCGCGTTTGACAGGTTGGGGCCACACCGTGCCGCGCTGATGAACTCGCTCGGCGATGCGCTTAAAGCTGCCGATCAGCATGCGAAAGCGGAAGCCATTGGCCAGGCGGATATGTTCGGCGTGCTGGCGGAAGAGCCAGAGCAGATCGAGCAGTCCTATTCCAACTGCCAGCCGTGGCCAGAACAGGTGGTGCTGGATGGAGAGCGGGAAACGTTAGGTCTGTACCTGACGGGGCACCCGATCAACCAGTATCTTAAAGAAATTGAGCGCTATGTCGGCGGCCACAGGCTCAAAGACATGCATCCGACAGAACGTGGTAAAATCACCACGGCTGCGGGGCTCGTGATTGCTGCAAGGGTAATGGTCACCAAGCGCGGCAATCGTATCGGCATCTGTACGTTAGATGACCGTTCCGGGCGTCTGGAGGTGATGCTGTTCACCGACGCGCTGGATAAATACCAGCAATTGCTGGAAAAAGACCGCATACTTATCGTCAGCGGACAGGTCAGCTTTGATGACTTCAGCGGGGGGCTTAAAATGACCGCCCGCGAAGTGATGGACATTGACGAAGCCCGGGAAAAATATGCTCGCGGGCTTGCTATCTCGCTGACGGACAGGCAAATTGATGACCAGCTTTTAAACCGACTCCGTCAGTCTCTGGAACCCCACCGCTCGGGGACCATTCCAGTACATCTCTACTATCAGAGGGCGGATGCACGTGCGCGGTTGCGCTTTGGTGCAACGTGGCGTGTCTCTCCGAGCGATCGTTTACTGAACGATCTCCGTGGCCTCATTGGTTCGGAGCAGGTGGAACTGGAGTTTGACTAATACAGGAATACTATGAGTCTGAATTTCCTTGATTTCGAACAGCCGATTGCTGAGCTGGAAGCGAAAATCGATTCTCTGACAGCGGTAAGCCGTCAGGATGAAAAACTGGATATTAACATCGACGAAGAAGTGCATCGTCTGCGCGAAAAAAGCGTAGAGCTGACGCGCAAAATCTTTGCCGATCTCGGCGCATGGCAGATCGCGCAGCTGGCGCGTCATCCACAGCGTCCGTACACCCTGGATTATGTCCGCCTGGCGTTTGACGAATTTGACGAACTGGCAGGCGACCGCGCATACGCTGACGATAAAGCTATCGTTGGCGGTATCGCGCGTCTGGACGGACGCCCGGTGATGATCATTGGTCACCAGAAAGGCCGTGAAACCAAAGAGAAGATCCGTCGTAACTTCGGTATGCCAGCACCAGAAGGCTACCGTAAGGCCCTGCGTCTGATGGAGATGGCCGAGCGTTTCAACATGCCAATCATCACCTTCATCGACACGCCGGGTGCATACCCAGGCGTAGGCGCGGAAGAGCGCGGCCAGTCTGAAGCTATCGCACGCAACCTGCGCGAGATGTCTCGCCTGAAGGTTCCGGTCATCTGTACCGTTATCGGTGAGGGTGGTTCCGGCGGCGCGCTGGCGATTGGCGTGGGCGATAAAGTGAATATGCTGCAGTACAGCACCTATTCCGTTATCTCCCCGGAAGGCTGTGCGTCCATTCTGTGGAAAAGCGCCGACAAAGCGCCGCTGGCCGCTGAAGCGATGGGCATCATTGCGCCGCGTCTGAAAGAGCTGAAGCTGATCGACACCGTTATCCCGGAGCCTCTGGGCGGCGCGCATCGTAAGCCGGAAGTGATGGCTGCTTCCCTGAAAGCACAGCTGCTGGCCGACCTGGCCGATCTGGACGTCCTGAGCAAAGAAGACCTGCTCAACCGTCGTTACCAGCGTCTGATGACCTACGGTTACGCGTAAGCTTCACAATTATCTGAAAAGCCGCACATTGTTGCGGCTTTTTTTATACCTGCCGTTTACCTTAACTATGCTTATCTGATGTTTTTCAAGGAGGTAAACCATGAACATCATTGCCATCATGGGGCCACACGGCGTCTTTTATAAAGACGAGCCCATCAAGGAGCTGGAGCAAGCCCTTAAAGCGCGCGGTTATCAGCTGATCTGGCCGCAAAACAGCGCCGATCTGCTGAAATTCATCGAACATAATCCGCGCATCTGTGGCGTGATATTCGACTGGGACGAATACGACATGGAGCTGTGCAGCGAGATCAACAGGCTGAATGAATACCTTCCGCTCTACGCCTTTATCAACACTCACTCGACCATGGACGTCAGCGCGCACGATATGCGCATGGCGCTGTGGTTCTTCGAATACTCGCTCGGCGTGGCCGAGGACATTGCGACCCGCATTCAGCAGTACACCGGTGAATACCTTGATAACATCACGCCGCCGTTTACGCGCGCGCTGTTCACCTATGTGAAAGAGGGGAAATACACCTTCTGTACGCCGGGACACATGGCCGGAACGGCCTATCAAAAAAGCCCGGTGGGGTGCCTGTTCTACGATTTCTTCGGCGGCAACACCCTGAAAGCAGACGTGTCGATTTCAGTGACAGAACTGGGTTCTCTGCTGGATCACACCGGCCCACATCTTGAAGCTGAAGAGTATATCGCCCGCACTTTTGGTGCCGAGCAGAGCTATATGGTGACCAACGGCACCTCGACCTCGAACAAAATCGTCGGGATGTACGCCGCGCCAACCGGAAGCACGTTGCTGATTGACCGTAACTGCCACAAGTCGCTGGCGCACCTGCTGATGATGAGCGACGTCGTTCCGATCTGGCTGTCACCCACGCGTAACGCGCTCGGTATCCTCGGCGGCATTCCGCGCCGGGAGTTCACCCATCAAGCCATCGAAAGTAAGGTCGCGGCGATCCCCGACGCAAGCTGGCCTGTCCATGCGGTAATCACCAACTCCACCTATGACGGTCTGCTGTATAACACGAACTGGATCAAGCAGACGCTGGACGTACCGTCGATCCACTTCGATTCCGCGTGGGTGCCCTATACCAACTTCCACCCGATTTACTCGGGCAAAAGCGGGATGAGCGGCGAGCGCGTGCCGGGCAAGGTATTTTTCGAAACGCAGTCGACGCACAAAATGCTGGCCGCGTTTTCGCAGGCTTCGTTAATCCATATTAAAGGCGAGTACGACGAGGATACGTTTAACGAAGCCTTTATGATGCACACCACTACCTCACCGAGCTATCCGCTGGTGGCCTCTATCGAGACGGCGGCGGCGATGCTGCGCGGCAATCCGGGTAAGCGCCTGATTAACCGCTCGGTGGAACGGGCGCTGCATTTCCGTAAAGAGGTCCAGCGGCTGAAGGATGAGGCCGACGGCTGGTTCTTCGATATCTGGCAGCCGGAAGAGATCGACGAGGCGGAGTGCTGGCCCGTCGCGCCGGGAGAGAGCTGGCACGGCTTCCGGGATGCCGATGCGGACCACATGTTTCTCGATCCTGTGAAGGTGACGATCCTGATGCCGGGCATGGACGAACAGGGCGTGATGGGCGAGGAGGGGATCCCTGCTGCACTGGTAGCGAAGTTCCTTGACGAGCGCGGCGTGGTGGTGGAAAAAACCGGTCCTTACAATCTGCTGTTCCTGTTCAGCATCGGGATCGATAAAACTCGGGCGATGGGTTTGCTCCGCGGGCTGATGGAGTTCAAGCGCGCCTATGATCTCAACCTGCGGGTGAAGAACATGCTGCCGGATCTCTACGCGGAAGATCCTGACTTTTACCGCAACATGCGCATTCAGGATCTGGCCCAGGGGATCCACCGGCTGATTCGCCAGCACGATCTGCCGCGCCTGATGCTCCAGGCGTTTGACGTCCTGCCTGATATGAAGCTGACGCCGCACAAGGCCTGGCAGCGGCAGGTGAAAGGCGAAGTCGAAACCGTTGAACTGGAAAATCTGGTCGGGCGGGTATCGGCCAACATGATCCTGCCGTATCCGCCGGGCGTGCCGCTGCTGATGCCGGGTGAGATGATCACCGAGGAGAGCCGGGCGGTGCTCGATTTTCTGCTGATGCTCTGTTCGGTAGGACGTCACTATCCAGGCTTTGAAACGGATATTCACGGCGCGAAACGCGACGAAAACGGCGTTTACTGGGTGCGAGTCCTAAAATAAAGGTGACCGCTTGCCAGGTGTGGGTTTTCGGTTGTAACGTTCAGGCATCATAAAAAGGAGAAGCTATGCTGGGTTTAAAAGCGGTTCACCATATTGCGATCATCGCCACCGATTACGCGAAAAGTAAGGCCTTCTACTGCGACATTCTTGGCTTTACGCTCATGAGCGAGGCCTACCGCGAGGAGCGTGACTCCTGGAAGGGCGATCTCGCGCTAAACGGGCAGTATGTGATTGAGCTGTTCTCTTTTCCTTTCCCGCCTTCGCGTCCGTCCCGCCCGGAAGCCTGCGGCCTGCGTCATCTGGCTTTCAGCGTTGATGACCTTGATAGCGCAGTAAAACACCTGGAAGCGCACGGCGTGACGTGCGAGGCGATTCGCGTCGATCCGTTTACCAACAAGCGGTTTACCTTTTTTAACGACCCGGACGGCCTGCCGCTGGAGCTTTACCAGCAATAATGTTTGTCCTGTGTGATAATGCCCGCTCAGTTCGGGCATTTTTTATGTGTAATTTCCTATGATCTTACCCGCTATCGCACAAGCCGTTTCACCGTACCGCCAGCTGCTGGTGGGGTTTAGCGGTGGCCTGGATTCCACCGTGTTGCTGCATCGCCTTAAGCTCTGGCGCGACCGGGACCCTGGCGTCCAGCTTCGGGCTATACATATCCACCACGGACTAAGCCGTCATGCAGAGGAGTGGGTGGCACACTGTGAAGCCTTGTGTGATGCGTGGGCTATCCCGCTCATCGTTGAGCGCGTCACGCTTGCTGATGAAGGATTGGGTATTGAGGCGCAGGCGCGTAAAGCCCGCTATACCGCTTTTGCCGGCGTATTGCTGCCCGGCGAAGCGCTGGTCACGGCGCAGCATCTGGACGATCAGTGCGAAACCTTTTTGCTGGCACTTAAGCGGGGCAGCGGACCCGCGGGGCTTTCCGCCATGCCGGCGCGTTCAGAGTTTGCCGGAGCGCAATTATTACGGCCGTTGCTTGGCGAGACACGCGCGTCGCTGGAAGCCTGGGCGCGGGAACATCAGCTGAGCTGGATCGAAGATGAGAGCAACCAGGACGATAGCTACGATCGTAACTTCCTGCGTCTGCGCATCCTCCCGCTTTTAAGCGAGCGCTGGCCGCATTTCGCCGACGCGACGGCAAGAAGCGCCATGCTGTGTGCCGAACAGGAAAGCCTGCTGGATGAGTTACTCAGCGAGGAGCTGTCTGACCTCATTTCAGAAGACGGTGCGCTGGCAATTGCGCCTCTGGAGGCGATAAGCCCGGCGCGTCGGGCCGCGCTGTTACGTCGCTGGCTAGCCACTCATCATGCTGCGATGCCGTCGCGGGCAATGCTTAGCCGTATCTGGGACGAAGTCGCGCAGGCGCGGGAAGATGCTTCCCCCTGCGTACACCTGAGTGGATATGAGGTCAGACGCTATAAAGGCAAACTCTGGTGGGTAAAATACTCCCCCTCGCTGACCGATGTGGTGCTTCACTGGACCTCACCAGAGGCACCGCTGATATTGCCCCAGGACGCGGGGAGTGTCTCTCTGATGCCGACTGGGCATGTGCGTCTGCCAAAGCCCAGTGAACCCGTCAGCGTGCGCTTTAAGGCTGGCGGCTTGCTGCATATCGTCGGACGCAACGGGGGACGGAAGCTGAAAAAGATATGGCAGGAGTACAACGTGCCGCCGTGGCTGCGCGACACCACGCCGCTGCTGTTCTACGGTGAAACGCTGATTGCTGCTGCAGGGGTGTTCATCACGAAAGAGGGGTGGACAGAAGAGGGTGCCAGCTTCGAGTGGCGGAAAGCGTAACGGGCAGCCCGGCTGCCCGTTAGTGTCATCAGGATTCGCTCACCACGACGGTGCCGATTTGCGGGTGGCTGAAGCTGGCTATTTTGTCCAGACGCAGCTCGCGCGTCGCACCGGCATCTTCCACGACCAGGTATTCCACATTCTTGCGTGAAAGCAGATCGCTGGCCTTCGCCTTCAACACTTCGCCATCTTTTAGCTCCAGCGTCAGTATTAAATGATGCTGGCAGGCGAGTTCGAGGTTGTCATAGTCATCACAATTGATGGGTTGATAAGTATCATTCATCGACATAATCGCTCACCAGTAAATTCGCCGCAGCATACGCTGCTTTTTCCCTGACCGACTCTGAAAGGCTCTCATCAGAGGCCACTTCATTAAGCACCTTCAATACACAGCCCAACGCGTCCGGGACATACCCCAGATCTCCGCTGGCGATTTCCGCATACCGTTTGCGAATTAACTCACAATAATTATTCACATCCCCTCCCGCCAGCGCACTGACTTACTGTGAGATATCATTAAGCCTACGAAGATAAACTCGGTTTAGCAAGGTGACTATACCATACTCATTTAAGCAATATCAGCGCCTTGATAGCGGTGTATTTATTACTCGGTAACAGCCTTTTGCCTCCGTTTTCGCTACAATGTGCGGCTGATTCGAATGGAGTTCTCTCATGGCGCTGAAAGCGACAATTTATAAAGCAGTGGTCAACGTGGCCGATCTTGATCGCAACCAGTTTCTGGACGCGTCGCTTACGCTGGCACGCCACCCCTCCGAAACACAGGAGCGTATGATGCTGCGCCTGCTGGCGTGGATTAAGTATGCTGATGAACGTCTGCAGTTTACCCGTGGGTTAAGCGCGGAAGACGAGCCTGAAGCCTGGCTGCGCAACGACCATCTGGGGATCGATTTATGGATTGAACTCGGTCTGCCGGACGAGCGCAGGATCAAAAAGGCGTGTACTCAGTCTGCGGAAGTGGCGTTATTCGCCTATAACCAGCGCGCGGCGGAGATTTGGTGGCAGCAAAATAAGAATAAATGCGCGCAGTTTAAAAATCTCGCCGTCTGGTATCTGGATGATGAACAGCTGGCGCAGCTGAGCGAGTTCGCCAGCCGGACGATGGCGCTGCAGGCAACGATCCAGGACGGAGCCATCTGGCTTTCTGATTCTCAGAATAATCTGGAAATTCATCTGACAGCCTGGCAGCCTGCGCCATGATCGTCTTGTCCCGAAGCGTCAGCATCCCTGATAGCGAGCTGGAGATCGCCGCCATCCGTGCTCAGGGCGCGGGCGGGCAGCACGTCAACAAGGCGTCGACGGCTATCCATTTGCGTTTTGACATTCGGGCCTCAAGCCTGCCAGAGTATTATAAAGAAAGTCTGCTTGCCGCCAGCCATCACTTGATCACCAGCGATGGTGTGATTGTGATCAAAGCCCAGGAGTACCGCAGCCAGGAATTAAACCGGGAAGCGGCGCTAGCCAGGCTGGTGGCGGTCATCAAAGAGTTAACGGCAGTACAAAAAAGCCGCCGGGCAACGCGGCCAACCCGCGCATCGAAAGAGCGTCGGCTGTCCTCGAAAGCCCAAAAATCCACAGTGAAAGCATTACGCGGTAAAGTTCGTCGCCCGATGGAGTGACGAAAGGGAACACAATTTTCATAAGGAATTCATTGTGAAAAAAGCATTATTTTCAGCGCTGGCAGTGAGTACATTGTTTGCGCTTTTCGGGTGTAACAACCGTTCTGAAACGCAGGTTTTGCAGCCAGCGCAGAATGAAGAGTTAAAGCCAATGCAGCAGAGCTGGCACGGCGTATTGCCTTGCGCGGACTGCGAAGGCATTGAAACGTCACTGTTCCTGCAAAAAGACGGTACCTGGGTGATGAACCAGCGCTACCAGGGCGCGAAAGAACCCTCTTCATTTGCCACCTACGGGACATGGGCGCGTACGGCGGAGAAGCTGGTCCTGACGGATACCTCCGGTGACAAAACCTGGTTCCGCCCTAAAGGTGAGAACATGGAAATGCTCGACCGGGAAGGCAATCCGATTGAATCCCAGCTCAACTACACGCTGACGCCGGTGAAAGCGGCGCTGCCAGCCACGCCAATGGCGATGCGGGGGATGTATTTCTATATGGCGGATGCGGCGATCTTTACTGACTGCGCTACCGGTAAGAAAGTCAGCGTGGCAAACAATGCGCAGCTTGAACGTGATTACGCCGTGGCGCGCGGCAATGACAGCAAGCCGGTATTGCTGACGGTTGATGGCCACTTTACGCTCGAGCCAAACCCGGATAGCGGGGAGATGGTGAAAACGCTGGTGGCAGATAAAGACGCGAAGTTTGTCGCGGGTAAAGACTGTAACAGTAAATAAATTGACGTTGAGCCATTAAAAAACCCCGCCAGAGCGGGGTTTTTTGTTTAGCCTTTGATGGCTTTCACCAGGTAATCAAGAATATCGCCGGTCTTGATCATCTGTTTTTCGCCGCTGCGACGGTATTTGTATTCAATCTCATCGCTGTCGAGGTTACGGTCGCCGATGACGACGGTGTGCGGGATACCGATCAGTTCCATATCGGCAAACATCACGCCCGGACGCTCTTTACGGTCATCCATCAGCACTTCGATACCCTGAGCGCGCAGCTCGGCGTACAGCTTCTCGGCCAGCTCCTGCACGCGGTAAGACTTGTGCATGTTCATTGGCAGAATGGCCACCTGGAACGGCGCGATATTGTCCGGCCAGACGATGCCGCGCTCGTCGTAGTTCTGCTCGATGGCCGCAGCCACCACGCGCGTTACCCCGATACCGTAGCAGCCCATGGTCAGGATCTGGTTACGGCCATCTTCACCCTGAACGGCGGCGTTCAGCGCACGAGAGTATTTATCACCCAGCTGGAAGATGTGGCCCACTTCGATACCGCGCTTGATCATCAGCGTACCCTGGCCGTCCGGGCTTGGGTCGCCTGCAACCACGTTACGGATGTCTGCCACTTCTGGCGTCGCCACGTCGCGATCCCAGTTAATGCCGAAGTAATGTTTACCGTCGATGTTAGCACCCGCGGAGAAGTCGCTCATTGCAGCAACCGTGCGGTCAATAACGACAGGAACCGGCATATTCACCGGACCGAGAGAGCCTGGGCCAGCATTCACGACGGCGCGGATTTCCGCTTCCGTGGCGAACGTCAGCGGGCTGGCGACCTGCGGCAGCTTTTCGGCTTTCACTTCGTTCAGTTCATGATCGCCACGCACCAGCAGGGCAACCAGCGGGTAAGCGCTGCCTTCGGTGGATTTCACCAGCAGCGTTTTCACGGTTTTTTCGACTGGCAGACTGAACTGCTCAACCAGCTCGGCGATGGTTTTCGCATTTGGCGTATCAACCAGCGTCATCTCTTGCGTTGCCGCGCCGCGAGGTTCTTTTGGCGCCAGCGCTTCTGCAAATTCGATGTTCGCCGCGTAGTCTGAAGAGTCAGAGAAGATCACATCGTCTTCACCGCTCTGCGCCAGAACCTGGAACTCATGGGACGCGCTACCGCCGATGGAGCCGGTATCAGCCTGCACAGCGCGGAAATCCAGACCCATGCGGGAGAAGATTTTGCTGTAAGCCTCGTACATTTTGTCGTAGGTCTCTTGCAGCGATTCCTGTGACGTATGGAAAGAGTAGGCATCTTTCATCAGGAATTCGCGAGAGCGCATCACGCCGAAACGTGGGCGCACTTCGTCACGGAACTTGGTCTGGATCTGGAAGAAGTTCAGCGGCAGCTGTTTGTAAGAGCTCAGCTCGTTACGAATCAGATCGGTAATGACTTCTTCATGCGTTGGACCGAGAACGAACGGACGCTCGCCGCGATCGACGAAGCGCAGCAGTTCTGGGCCATATTGCTCCCAACGACCGCTCTCCTGCCACAGGTCAGCGGGCTGAACCACGGGCATGGACACCTCGATAGCACCGGCGTTGTTCATCTCTTCACGCACGATGTTTTCGACTTTTTTCAGGACGCGCACGCCGGTCGGCAGCCAGGTGTATAACCCGGAGGCCAGCTTGCGGATCATCCCGGCGCGCAGCATCAGCTGATGGCTGATTACTTCGGCGTCGGCAGGTGTCTCCTTCAGAGTGGAGAGCAGATATTGGCTAGTACGCATGTTGTTACGGTTCCATTTCGACGATTGGAACAGGCTGAAACGCCAGCCTGACACAAAAAAAGTGGTTTAGTTTACCAGTGTGGCAAAGATGCCAAAAGAGAGGAGAACAAAATTACCTGGGTTCAAGGGCAAACACTTCGAAACCTGCCCCAGTGACGCGCCAGCGCACGTTAAAATCCAGCAGCCAGACGGCGTACGTCTTTCCTGCTTCCTCTTCTTTGCGGTAGGCCGGACGGGGGTCCTGTGCCAGAACTTCAGTGATGAAATGCCGTAAGCGAGGATAGCGTTTCTCCAGCTGACTCAGCTGTAAGGCTATCTCAGGCGTAAACGAGACTGGCATATCCGCCTGCGGTGCGCCCTGAGCGTAGCTTGCACGCGCATTCGGGAGGGATTCGGCGAAAGGCAAATAGGGTTTAATGTCGATAACCGGCGTGCCGTCAACCAGGTCCAGGCTGCCCAGCTCAAGGATGACCTGATCCTTCTGGCAACGTATGCCTTTCAGTTCAACCAGCGACATCCCGATCGGATTGGGGCGGAAGGTCGAACGAGTCGCAAACACGCCCATTCTCGCATTTCCGCCCAGGCGCGGGGGACGCACGGTGGGACGCCAGCCGCCTTCCATTGTCTGGTGAAAAACAAATACCACCCATAAGTGACTGAAAGACTTGAGCCCGCGTACCGCATCGGCCTGGTTATAAGGTGCCTGAAGATGAAGCTCGCCGCTGCCACTGGTGACCAGACCGGGCTGGCGGGGCACGGCGAACTTCTCTTTATACGGAGAGTGGATAACGCCTATTTGCTCAAACTGAAATGCACTCATTTCGCCGTAATGTTCAGCGCAGAACCGATGCAAACCGCCTGACGGTAGCAGCCCGGCGTGCCGCTGGTGACTTCGCAGCTGTGCAGCAGCACCGCGTTAGCTTTCATTTTTGCGGCGTTAATCTGCATGCGTTTACGCGCAGTCGGGATATTCGGTGGAGAGTCCTGATTGGTTGCCTGACAGGATTCACCGCTCACTTCACCCAGTTCACGGAACGGTTTGCCGACCAGTTCGTCAGCCTTGGTGATAATGCGAACCGGCGCAGGGCGAACCACTTTCGGTTTTGCAGGCTCTGTTTTTGGCGGGGTTGCCGTGCTTTGAACGGGTTCAACAGGAGATCTGCTTAGCATAGAACAGCCGCTCAGCATGAGTGCTAAAAGACAGATCGGTAAAGCACGCATAATAATTCCTCAATGGATAATCAAAACGTCAGATATTGAATCAGGTGACTGCACAAATGACAAGACGGGCATAAGCCCGTCCTGATGATATTACACTGAGGTGAGATTACCAGCCTTTAACAGCGCCGCCGTTAAACACTTTGTTGGCTTCCTGGTAAACTTCGTCTGACTGATAGGCCTGGACGAACTTCTTCACGTTTTCCGCGTCTTTGTTATCTTCGCGAGTCACGATCAGGTTAACGTACGGAGAGTCTTTATCTTCAACGAAGATACCGTCTTTCGCTGGCGTCAGGCCAATCTGGCTGGCGTAAGTGGTGTTGATAACGGCCAGGGCAATCTGCGCATCGTCCAGAGAACGCGGCAGCTGCGGTGCTTCCAGTTCGACAATTTTCAGATTTTTCGGGTTCTCGGTGACATCCAGAACGGTTGGCAGCAGGCCAACGCCGTCTTTCAGTTTGATCAGGCCCACTTTCTGCAGCAGCAGCAGGGAGCGTCCGAGGTTGGTTGGATCGTTAGGCACGGCTACCTGAGAACCCGGCTGCAGTTCGTCCAGCGATTTAATTTTCTTGGAGTAGCCTGCAATCGGGTAGACGAAGGTGTTACCCACGCCAACCAGCTTATAGCCGCGATCTTTGATCTGCTGATCCAGGTATGGCTTATGCTGGAAGGCGTTGGCGTCGATATCGCCTTTGCTCAGCGCTTCGTTCGGCAGAACGTAATCGTTGAAGGTTACGAGCTCAACGTCCAGACCGTATTTTTCTTTCGCCACTTTCTGAGCAACTTCAGCAACCTGCTGTTCTGCACCTACGATAACGCCCACTTTAATATGGTTTGGATCTTTTTCGTCCTGACCGCAACCCACCAGTGCCAGAGATCCAATCAGCGCGCCTACTGCTGCAAAGGTCTTTAATTTAAACGCCATGTTTTATCCTTAACTCGTCGAGTTTGTGTTGTGTGTAACGTTATTTGTGAGTAACAGCCCGGACGATGCGATCGCCAGAGAACTGGATTAAGTAAACCAGAACAACCAGCAATACCAGAACGGTATTCATCACGGTAGCGTTATATCCAATATAGCCGTACTGATAACCAATCTGTCCTAAACCGCCAGCGCCTACGGCACCGCCCATCGCGGAATACCCTACCAGAGTAATAAGCGTAATCGTTGCCGCGTTCACCAGGCCCGGCAGTGCTTCAGGCAGCAGAACCTTGCGGACGATCTGCATAGGTGTTGCCCCCATTGCACGAGAAGCTTCAATCAAACCGGTTGGGATCTCCAGCAGGGCGTTCTCCACCATACGGGCGATAAACGGCGCAGCGCCTACAGTCAGCGGAACGATAGCCGCCTGCAGACCAATCGATGTGCCGACGATCACGCGGGTAAACGGAATCATCCACACCAGCAGAATAATAAACGGGATGGAACGGAAGATATTCACCAGCGCGGAGAGCGTACGGTAGAGCTTCGCGTTCTCAATGATTTGACCCGGACGCGTCACGTACAGCAGTACGCCTACCGGCAGGCCAATCACAAAACCAAAGAAACCCGATACAAAGGTCATTGCCAGCGTTTCCCAAACGCCGCGAACCAGTAGCCACATCATCGGCTCAGACATAACCCAGTACCTCTACTTTTACATGATGTTCTTGCAGCCAGGCGATTGCGGCCTGGGTTTCTTCCTGCGTGCCGTGCATTTCCGTCAGCATGATGCCGAACTTCACGCCACCGGCGTAATCCATCTGCGCGCTAATAATGTTGTTGTTCACGTTAAAGCGACGCGCGGTTTCGGAAAGCAGAGGGGCATCAACGGACTGACCGGTGAATTCCATACGCAACATCGGAACGCTGTCCGCCGTTGCCTCGGTTTTCAAACGCTCCAGATAATCTTCTGGAATATCCAGATGCAGCGTGGACTGAATAAACTGCTGCGCCAGCGGCGTTTTCGGATGGGAAAATACTTCGCTTACCGTGTCCTGCTCGATCAGTTCACCGTTGCTAATGACCGCCACGCAGTCGCAGATGCGTTTCACCACGTCCATCTCGTGCGTAATAAGGAGGATCGTCAGGCCCAGGCGACGGTTAATGTCCTTCAGCAGTTCCAGGATAGAACGCGTGGTGGCCGGATCCAGTGCGCTGGTAGCTTCGTCGCACAGCAGTACTTTTGGGTTGCTGGCCAGCGCGCGGGCAATAGCAACACGCTGCTTCTGCCCACCGGACAGATTTGCCGGGTAGCTATCATGCTTATCACCCAGACCCACGAGGTCGAGCAGTTCGGTAACGCGACGCTTCACTTCTTCTTTCGGCGTGTTATCCAGCTCCAGCGGTAAGGCGACGTTGCCGAACACCGTGCGGGAAGACAGCAGGTTAAAGTGCTGGAAGATCATGCCAATTTGACGGCGCGCTTTGGTGAGTTCTTTTTCTGAAAGGGCGGTAAGTTCCTGACCGCCAACTTCTACGCTGCCCTGGGTTGGGCGCTCAAGCAGGTTAACACAACGGATCAGCGTGCTTTTACCCGCACCCGATGCGCCAATGACGCCATAAATTTGACCAGCAGGAACATGCAGGCTGACGTTGTTCAGCGCCTGAATGGTTCGGTTCCCCTGCTGGAACACTTTGGTGATATTGGAAAGTTTAATCATTAGATTATTTTTATCGTATGTAAGTTAGCCGTGGCATTTTCTTCTGCCAGATACGGGTGATGACCGTAAACAAAACGGATGTTAAGGCATCCAGACGTCTAAATCAATCCAACTCTGTACGATGAGCACTTTATTGCGCTGCGATTCATGAGATACTAGCTCAACAGGCCTTTTTCAGGAGCAAACCGGTGGCAAAATCAGTACCCGCAATTTTTCTCGACCGTGATGGCACTATTAATGTGGATCACGGTTATGTGCATGAGATCGATGAATTCGAATTTATCGACGGCGTTATAGAGGCAATGCGCCAGCTAAAAGAGATGGGCTATGCGCTGGTGGTCGTAACGAACCAGTCCGGCATCGCGCGTGGTAAGTTCACCGAAGCGCAGTTTGAGACGCTGACGGAATGGATGGACTGGTCGCTGGCCGATCGTGGGGTCGATCTTGATGGCATTTACTACTGTCCGCACCACCCGCAGGGAACGGTAGAAGAGTATCGTCAGACCTGTGACTGCCGTAAACCGCATCCGGGCATGTTTAACTCTGCGCAGGAGTTCTTGCACATTGATATGGCTGCTTCTTATATGGTGGGCGATAAGCTGGAAGATATGCAGGCAGCGGCAGCGGCGGGAGTGGGTACCAAAATATTAGTGCGTACCGGTAAGCCCGTAACACCAGAAGCAGAAAGTGCAGCGGATTGGGTGATTAATAGTCTGGCAGAGCTGCCAAAAGAGATAAAAAAGCATCAGAAATAGCCTTTTTGGCGAAAAGGTGAGCGGTCAAAATAAAAATGCATATTTCCGCTTGTCATTCCTCGGCAGCTCCCTATAATGCGCCTCCATCGACACGGCGGATGTGAATCACTTCACAGTTAACCCGGTCGGTTGAAGAGAAAAAATCCTGAAATAACGGGTTGACTCTGAAAGAGGAAAGCGTAATATACGCCACCTCGCAACGGTGAGCGAAAGCCGCGTTGCACTGCTCTTTAACAATTT
>NZ_JADBQK010000020.1:48172-81050 GCF_014895885.1 Enterobacter cloacae complex sp. P17RS | reverse complement strand
TCCGTTCCGCCACTTATTAAGACGTTAAGCCTGCCAGTAATGGCAGGCTTAATGGCAAAAAACTTTAGGGGCGTAGCTCAGTTGGTAGAGCACCGGTCTCCAAAACCGGGTGTCGCGAGTTCGAGTCTCTCCGCCCCTGCCATATAGAATCCTTTGCTTCGGCAAAGGATTTTTTTTTTGCCTGAAACCCGGTGAAATTTCAGCATTCTTAAATGCAGCCAGCGTCCCTGCTGGCCTCAGCATCAATCCATTACATTGATTTTTAATAGATCTTTTATTTGCGATTGCTTGTCGCTATTTTGCAACCAAATCGCATACAGCGGCCGCGAAAGGGTAGTGGAATCCACCACGGTATGCAGTCCAGGCTTGGTGTCTGCCCAACGGACTGGTAACCAGGTGCAACCCTTCAGCAAGGGGAGTTGCTGACAGGCAATCTCGGCAGAACTGGTTGTTAACTGTGGAACATCATCAGGTGCGATCAATCCCGTCTCATGTTGCTGAAAATCAGGTCCCCACTCCAGCCGCAAATAGGTCAGGTCTGCTTTCATCTTTGAGGGTTCAGAAGCATAAAGAGCCAGACCGAACTGTCCAACAATCTGGCTGCTAAATTCGTCCATCTTGGGGGCTTCTGTAGTGATAAGCAGATCCAATTGACGCTCATGAAGTTGCTTAACCAGCGACTGACGTTGCGCAATTCTGGCTTCAAATTGTAAATGGCCATGGGAGTGATATAGCCGGGTAAGCCACTGACTGAGCATGCATTCCCACAGAGATGCGCTGGCCCCTATCGAGAACTCGTTGTGCCTCGACGTATGCGCAACCTCTTTGCGCGCTGCCTGCCAGGTATTCATCAATGTCTCCGCATACGGAAGCAGTTTTTCACCGGCAGGCGTGAGGCGGATATTGTTGCGATGGCGGGTAAAAAGATTCACACCCAGTTGATTTTCCAGCTGTCGAATACGAAAACTGACTGCTGACTGCGTCAGGTAAAGGGCTTCAGCGGCTCGCCCGAAGTGACGCGTTCTGCTCACTTCAAGGAAAGTTTTTAGCAATTCCGTATCCACATCTTTCTCCGCAAAATAATTTGTCGTTATGATTTAAATGTTTTGTTTTACACTCTGTCAAGCGTAACTAATACTCCGCGCCATAAATAGCTCGGCCAAAGAATTAGGAGCGTGTAGGATGGCGGAAAGCTTTACGACGACTAATCGTTTTTTCGACAATAAACATTATCCGCGCGGGTTCTCTCGTCACGGCGATTTCACCATCAAAGAGGCGCAGCTGCTTGAGCGTCATGGTTATGCCTTTAACGAGCTGGATCTGGGTAAACGTGAGCCTGCAACTGAAGATGAAAAACAGTTTGTCTCAGTGTGCCGTGGTGAGCGTGAGCCGCAGTCTGAAGCAGAACGTGTATGGATCAAGTACATGGCTCGCATTAAGCGTCCAAAACGTTTCCATACGCTGTCTGGCGGTAAACCGCAGATGGAAGGTGCAGAAGACTACACCGAGTCTGACGACTAATAAAAAAGGGGCTACGGCCCCTTTTTTATGCCAGTAACTTTTGCAGATGCAAAAGCAAACGATCGATCGCCCGATAGCTCAGCGCTTCCTGCAAGTGTTTCCTCGCAATATCAGTACAGCCCTCCACGTCCGCAATGGTTCTGGCTACTTTTAACAAGCGCTGCCACGCACGTATGGAAAGCCCGAAGCGCGTCAACGTCTCCTCCAGCCAAGCCGCATCTTCAACGTTAAGAGAACAAAACTGTCGGATCCCTGCATTATCCAGTCGTGCATTCAGCCTGTTTTGACGGGCATACTGTCTCGCCTGTGCCGCGATAACCCGCTCGCGAACATGCGCGGAGCTTTCACCCAGTTTATCCGTCTGCCTGAGCAGGCCCGGCGGCGGAAGGGGGATTTCCAGTGATAAATCGAAACGGTCGAGAAACGGGCCAGACAGCTTTCCCAGATAGCGCAGCGTCTGCTCTGGCGTACAGCGGTTATGGTTGCCCTGATAATGCCCCGTCGGACTGGGGTTCATCGCCGCCACGAGCTGAAAACGGGCGGGATAGCTTATTTTGGCTCGCGTGCGTGAAATATGTATCTCACCGGATTCAATGGGCTCCCTCAGCGCATCCAGCACGCGGCGCTCAAACTCAGGCAGCTCATCGAGAAACAGAATGCCATTGTGTGCCAGTGAGATCTCACCCGGCCCCGGAATAGACCCACCGCCGACCATTGCCGTCAGTGACGCGCTATGATGCGGCGAACGAAAGGGACGTCGACGCCACTGTTTGTGCAACGACGTCGAACCGATCAGGCTATAGATGGCGGCGCTTTCCAGCGCTTCATGGTTATTAAGCGGCGGGAGCAACCCGCTTAGCCTGCTCGCCAGCATGGTTTTGCCCGTACCCGGCGGGCCAATTAGCAGGAGATTGTGCCCACCCGCTGCCGTAATCTCCAGCGCCCGTTTCCCTTGCTCCTGTCCCATGATCTCGCTGAGGTCTTCTGGCGCATCCGCTATAGCCTCGTCGCACTCTTCCGGCTCGGACAGTTCATGGCGGCCTTCCAGCCAGGCGCACACTTCCTGAAGATGCCCGGCGATGAGACATCCCTTTTCTGCAATAAGACTCACTTCTGATGCGTTTTCATTGGCCACAACGATTTGCCGCCCTGCACGTATGGCTTCCAGCGCTCCCGATATCGCACCGGGAACGCCTCTCAGTGCGCCTGTGAGCGCGAGTTCACCCACGAACTCATACGAGCCTAGCCTGGTCGTATTAAGCTGCTCAGAAGCCGCGAGAAGCGCAATTGCGATAGGTAAATCGTATCGCCCACCCTCTTTGGGCAGGTCGGCGGGAGCAAGGTTGATGGTGATCTTCTTTGCGGGGAAGGTATAACCGCTGTTTATTATTGCGCTACGAACGCGGTCCCTGGCCTCTTTAACCGTGGTTTCAGGTAACCCGACAAGCGTGAGTCCGGGCAACCCATTACTCAAATGAACCTCTACGGAAATAAGCGGAGCCTTTACCCCGAGAGCCGCTCGCGTATAAACAACTGACAGTGACATTTGTACTACCTCCTGGTCTGACTATGCCAGTGCCTGTTTTCTCTGTTTAGCCTCTTTTTACGTATTTACGCCGCCTGTTCAGAGATTTTCAGAGAGCATTGAAACCATTGCATCACCGTGGAAGCACACTCGCAAAATGTAAAAAGGCGCGCTTTAACGGTTAGATCTGCAATAAAAAAATGAAAAATATTCACTTCCAAATTTCCTCATATAAAACAATGCGTTCATAAAATTTGATTCGCTTGCTAACCAAATCCTTCATAAATAAATCTTGTGTTTGATTTAAAAACTGTGATAACTCTTTAGGTATTCCTTCGAACAAGATGCAAAAAGAACTGAAAATGACAGCCCTTCTACGAGTGATTAGCCTGGTCGTGATTAGCGTGGTGGTGATTATTATCCCACCGTGCGGGGCTGCACTTGGACGAGGAAAGGCTTAGAAATCAAGCCTTAACGAACTAAGACCCCCGCACCGAAAGGTCCGGGGGTTTTTTTATGACTAAAAAACTTAAATGAGGAGCAGAGAATGACGACTAGCACAAAATTCTGTTTCTCCAGATTTATGACGGGGAACTAACTATGAATGGGGCACAATGGGTAGTACATGCGTTGCGCGCGCAGGGAGTCGAAACCGTATTCGGTTATCCGGGTGGCGCAATTATGCCGATTTACGATGCACTGTATGACGGCGGCGTGGAACACCTCTTGTGCCGACACGAGCAGGGCGCAGCGATGGCAGCCATTGGTTATGCCCGCGCGACCGGTAAAACCGGTGTGTGCATGGCGACCTCAGGTCCGGGCGCAACGAACCTGATCACCGGCCTGGCTGACGCGCTGCTCGATTCCGTTCCTGTCGTGGCGATTACCGGTCAGGTGGCCTCTCCGTTCATCGGTACCGATGCCTTCCAGGAAGTAGACGTCCTCGGCTTATCGCTGGCCTGCACCAAGCACAGCTTCCTCGTTCAGTCCCTTGAAGAGCTGCCGCGCGTGATGGCCGAAGCGTTCGAGGTTGCCAGTTCTGGCCGTCCTGGCCCGGTTCTGGTGGATATCCCGAAAGATATCCAGGTTGCACTTGGCGATCTGGAGCCGCATTTCTCCACCGTGAAAAGCGACGATGCGTTTCCGCATGCAGAGGTTGAAGAGGCGCGTCAGATGATGGCGCAGGCGAAGCAGCCGATGCTGTACGTCGGCGGCGGGGTGGGTATGGCGCAGGCTGTTCCGGCGCTTCGCGCGTTCCTTGCAACCACGCAAATGCCCGCCACCTGCACCCTGAAAGGTCTGGGTGCGGTAGACGCGGACTACCCGTACTACCTCGGCATGCTGGGAATGCACGGCACTAAAGCGGCAAACCTGGCGGTGCAGGAGTGCGACTTGCTTATCGTCGCAGGCGCCCGTTTCGATGACCGCGTCACCGGCAAGCTGAATACCTTCGCGCCGAATGCCAAAGTGATCCATATGGATATCGACCCGGCGGAGATGAACAAACTGCGTCAGGCGCACGTGGCGTTGCAGGGCGATCTTAACGCGCTGTTACCGGCGCTGGAGCAGCCGCTGGATATCAACGCATGGCGTCAGCACACCGCAGACATGCGCGCTGAGCATGCCTGGCGTTACGATCACCCAGGCGATGCCATCTATGCGCCGCTGCTGTTGAAGCAGTTGTCCGACCGTAAACCCGCCGACAGCGTGGTGACGACCGATGTGGGCCAGCATCAGATGTGGTCAGCCCAGCATATGGCCTACACCCGCCCGGAGAACTTCATCACCTCCAGCGGCTTAGGCACGATGGGCTTTGGCCTGCCGGCAGCCGTTGGCGCACAGGTGGCCCGCCCGAACGATACCGTGATCTGTATCTCCGGTGACGGCTCCTTCATGATGAACGTTCAGGAGCTCGGCACCGTGAAGCGCAAGCAGTTACCGCTGAAGATCGTGTTGCTCGATAACCAGCGTTTAGGGATGGTTCGCCAGTGGCAGCAGCTGTTCTTCCAGGAGCGTTACAGCGAGACAACCCTGACCGATAACCCCGATTTCCTCACCCTGGCCAGCGCCTTCGGCATTCCTGGCCAGCACATCACCCGTAAAGACCAGGTTGAAGCGGCACTCGACACCATGCTGTCAAGCGAAGGGCCATACCTGCTTCATGTCTCAATCGACGAGCTTGAGAACGTCTGGCCGTTGGTACCGCCCGGTGCCAGTAACTCACAAATGCTGGAGAAATTATCATGATGCAACATCAGGTCGCCGTGCAGGCTCGCTTCAACCCGGAAACGTTAGAACGCGTTTTGCGTGTGGTCCGCCACCGTGGTTTTCAGATTTGCTCTATGAATATGGAAACGGCCACCGACGCCCAGAACATCAGTATCGAATTAACCGTTGCCAGTCCGCGGCCGGTCGACTTACTGTTTAGTCAGTTATCAAAGCTGGTAGACGTTGCCCATGTTGCCATCTGCCAGAGCACAACCACATCACAACAAATCCGCGCTTGAGCGTGACAGGACGAAAAAATGACGACAAAAAAAGCTGATTACATTTGGTTCAATGGTGAGATGGTTCGCTGGGAAGACGCGAAAGTTCACGTGATGTCCCACGCGCTGCACTACGGTACCTCCGTGTTTGAAGGCATCCGTTGCTACGATTCTCACAAAGGGCCAGTGGTGTTCCGCCATCGCGAACACATGCAGCGTCTGCATGACTCAGCCAAAATTTATCGTTTCCCGGTCTCTCAAAGCGTTGATGAGCTGATGGAAGCCTGCCGCGAAGTGATTCGCCAGAACAAACTGACCAGCGCCTATATTCGCCCGCTGGTCTTCGTGGGTGACGTGGGCATGGGCGTGAACCCGCCGGCCGGTTACAACACCGATGTGATCATTGCTGCGTTCCCGTGGGGCGCCTACCTGGGCGCAGAAGCACTGGATCAGGGGATCGACGCAATGGTTTCTTCCTGGAACCGCGTGGCGCCAAACACCATCCCGACTGCCGCAAAAGCGGGCGGTAACTACCTCTCCTCACTGCTGGTCGGCAGCGAAGCGCGCCGCCACGGCTATCAGGAAGGCATCGCCCTCGACGTGAACGGCTACATCTCAGAAGGCGCGGGCGAAAACCTGTTTGAAGTAAAAGACGGCATTCTGTTTACCCCGCCGTTCACCTCTTCCGCGCTGCCGGGCATCACCCGCGACGCGATCATCAAGCTGGCGAAAGACCTTGGTATCGAAGTGCGCGAGCAGGTGCTGTCCCGCGAATCCCTCTACCTGGCAGACGAAGTGTTCATGTCCGGTACCGCGGCTGAAATCACGCCGGTTCGCAGTGTAGACGGTATCCAGGTGGGCGAAGGCCGCTGTGGCCCGGTCACCAAGCGCATTCAGCAAGCGTTCTTTGGCCTCTTCACCGGCGAAACAGAAGATAAATACGGCTGGTTGGATCAGGTTAATCACTAAGTATAAATGTGGGACGGCACGCACCGTCCCATTAAATAGTCAGACGGGAGTCAATAAAGCATGCCTAAGTATCGTTCAGCCACCACCACCCACGGCCGTAACATGGCGGGTGCCCGCGCACTGTGGCGCGCCACCGGAATGACCGACGCCGATTTCGGCAAGCCGATTATCGCCGTGGTGAACTCCTTCACCCAGTTTGTACCGGGCCACGTGCATCTACGCGATCTCGGTAAGCTGGTTGCCGAGCAAATCGAAGCCTCCGGCGGCGTGGCGAAAGAGTTCAACACCATTGCGGTGGATGACGGTATCGCAATGGGCCACGGGGGAATGCTCTATTCACTGCCGTCGCGCGAGCTGATCGCCGACTCGGTGGAATATATGGTCAACGCCCACTGCGCCGATGCGATGGTCTGTATCTCCAACTGCGACAAAATCACCCCGGGGATGCTGATGGCCTCCCTGCGCCTGAACATTCCGGTGATCTTCGTCTCCGGCGGTCCGATGGAGGCGGGTAAAACCAAGCTCTCCGACAAAATTATCAAGCTCGACCTGGTCGATGCGATGATCCAGGGTGCAGACCCGAAAGTCTCTGACGAACAGAGCGATCAGGTGGAACGCTCCGCGTGCCCGACCTGCGGCTCCTGTTCCGGCATGTTCACGGCCAACTCCATGAACTGCCTGACCGAAGCGCTGGGCCTTTCCCAGCCGGGCAACGGCTCGCTGCTGGCGACCCACGCCGACCGTAAGCAGCTGTTCCTCAACGCCGGTAAACGTATCGTTGAGCTGACCAAACGCTACTACGAGCAGGACGATGCCAGCGCGCTGCCGCGCAATATCGCCAGTAAAGCGGCGTTCGAAAACGCCATGACGCTGGATATCGCCATGGGCGGCTCCACTAACACCGTTCTGCACCTGCTGGCCGCCGCGCAGGAAGCCGAAATCGACTTCACCATGAGTGACATCGACAAGCTCTCCCGCAAAGTGCCGCAGCTGTGTAAAGTCGCGCCGAGTACCCAGAAGTACCACATGGAAGATGTGCACCGCGCGGGTGGCGTCATCGGTATCCTGGGCGAGCTGGATCGCGCCGGGCTGCTGAACCGCGACGTGAAAAACGTCCTCGGCCTGACGCTGCCGGAATCGCTGGACCAGTACGACGTGATGCTGACCAAAGACGACGCGGTGAAAAAGATGTTCCGCGCCGGTCCGGCCGGTATTCGCACCACCCAGGCGTTCTCGCAGGATTGCCGCTGGGACACGCTGGATGACGACCGTGCTGAAGGCTGCATCCGCTCGCTGGAGCACGCCTACAGCAAAGACGGCGGTCTGGCGGTGCTGTACGGTAACTTTGCGGAAAACGGCTGCATCGTGAAAACCGCAGGCGTGGATGACAGTATCCTGAAATTCACCGGTCCGGCGAAAGTGTACGAAAGCCAGGACGAGGCGGTAGATGCCATCCTCGGCGGCAAAGTGGTGGAAGGCGACGTGGTTGTCATTCGCTACGAAGGGCCGAAAGGCGGCCCGGGCATGCAGGAGATGCTCTACCCGACCACCTTCCTGAAATCGATGGGCCTCGGTAAAGCCTGTGCGCTGATCACCGACGGTCGTTTCTCCGGCGGCACGTCTGGTCTCTCCATCGGCCACGTCTCCCCGGAAGCGGCAAGCGGCGGCAACATCGCGATCATCGAAGATGGCGATCTGATTGAAATCGACATTCCGAATCGCGGCATTCAGCTCAAGCTGAGCGACCAGGAGATTGCGGCCCGTCGTGAAGCGCAGGAAGCCCGCGGTGACAAAGCCTGGACGCCGAAAGATCGCCAGCGCGAAGTCTCCTTCGCCCTGCGCGCCTATGCGAGCCTTGCAACCAGTGCAGATAAAGGCGCGGTGCGCGATAAATCTAAACTTGGGGGCTAATGATGGCCGAGTCACAACCCTTATCCGCCGCCCCTGAGGGGGCGGAATACCTAAGAGCGGTGCTACGCGCGCCGGTCTATGAAGCCGTGCAGGTCACGCCCCTGCAAAAAATGGAAAAACTCTCCTCGCGCCTCGACAACGTCATTCTGGTGAAGCGTGAAGACCGCCAGCCGGTGCACAGCTTCAAGCTGCGCGGTGCTTACGCGATGATGGCCGGGCTGACGGATGAGCAGAAAGCGCGCGGCGTCATTACCGCGTCGGCGGGCAACCACGCCCAGGGCGTTGCCTTCTCCTCGGCCCGTCTGGGGCTGAAGGCGCTGATCGTGATGCCGGTCGCTACCGCAGACATCAAAGTCGACGCGGTGCGCGGTTTTGGCGGAGAAGTGCTGCTCCACGGCGCGAACTTTGACGAAGCCAAAGCCAAAGCGATTGAGCTGGCGCAGCAGCAGGGCTTCACCTGGGTGCCGCCGTTCGACCATCCGATGGTGATTGCCGGGCAGGGCACGCTGGCGCTTGAGCTGTTGCAGCAGGATGCCCATCTCGACCGCGTCTTCGTCCCGGTGGGCGGTGGTGGTTTAGCCGCAGGCGTGGCGGTGCTGATCAAACAGCTGATGCCGCAGATCAAAGTCATCGCCGTTGAGGCGGAAGACTCTGCCTGCCTGAAGGCGGCGCTGGACGCCGGTCATCCGGTAGACCTGCCGCGCGTTGGGCTGTTTGCCGAGGGCGTGGCGGTGAAGCGCATTGGCGATGAAACCTTCCGTCTGTGTCAGGAGTATCTGGACGATATCGTCACCGTCGACAGCGACGCTATCTGCGCGGCAATGAAAGATCTGTTCGAAGATGTACGTGCGGTGGCTGAGCCGTCCGGCGCGCTGGCGCTGGCGGGAATGAAAAAATACATCGCCCAGCACAACATTCGCGGCGAACGTCTGGCGCACGTGCTCTCTGGTGCGAACGTGAACTTCCACGGTCTGCGCTACGTTTCCGAGCGCTGCGAGCTGGGCGAACAGCGTGAAGCGCTGCTGGCGGTGACCATTCCGGAAGAGAAGGGCAGCTTCCTCAAGTTCTGCCAGCTGCTGGGGGGACGTTCGGTAACGGAGTTCAACTACCGCTTTGCCGATGCGAAAGATGCCTGCATTTTTGTCGGCGTGCGTCTGAGCCGGGGCGTGGAAGAACGTAAAGAGATCCTCAGCCTGCTGCACGATGGCGGCTACAGCGTGGTCGATCTGTCCGACGATGAAATGGCTAAGCTGCATGTGCGTTACATGGTTGGCGGTCGTCCCTCAAAGCCGCTCCAGGAACGCCTGTTCAGCTTCGAGTTCCCGGAATCACCGGGCGCCCTGCTCAAGTTCCTGCACACGCTGGGCACGCACTGGAACATCTCCCTGTTCCACTACCGCAGCCACGGCACCGACTACGGGCGCGTGCTGGCGGCGTTCGAACTGGGCGAGCACGAGCCGGATTTCGAAACGCGTCTGAACGAGCTGGGCTATGAGTGCCACGACGAAACCCATAACCCGGCGTTCAGGTTCTTTCTGGCTGGCTAGTGGTTCGGCAATATCGTCCAGAACGCATCAATAAGCGGCTCATGCAGCCGCTTTTTTTGTGCGCACACGCCTAGCTCAAACGGCGTCTTCTCGTCGCTGCGCTCCAGAATCATCACGCGATTACGCACCGGTTCCGGGCTGTTTTCCAGCACCACTTCCGGCAGCAGCGCCACGCCGCAGCCGAGCGCCACCATCGACACCATCGCCTCATGACCGCTAACGGTGGCGTAAATCGACGGATTGCTGATTTTCTGACGGCGGAACCACAGCTCGATGCGGCGGCGCACCGGCCCCTGATCGGCCATGATAAACGGTACCGTGGACCAGTCCGGTTTTTCTACCGATACCTGATTACGCACCGGGCAGGGCAGGGCCGGGGCAATCAGCACCACCGCCAGATTCTCCAGCATCGAGAACGCCACCGCGCCCGGCAGGGTTTCGGGTTTTCCGGCGATGGCGAGATCCGCTTCGCCGGTCACCACTTTTTCCATTGCGTCGGCGGCGTCGCCGGTGGTGAGCTTAATTTCAACCGACGGATGCGCTGCGCGGAAGCGGTCGAGAATGGGGGGCAGATGGCTGTAGGCGGCGGTCACGGAGCAGAAAATATGCAGCTCACCGGAGAGTGATGGCCCCTGCTGATCAATAGAGTGCCGCAGCTGCTGGTACTGTAACAGCGTCTGCTGGGCAAAAATGCGCAACTCTTCGCCCGCTTCCGTGAGGGTAACGGTACGGTTATCGCGCACGAAAAGCGGCTGGCCGAGGTCTTCCTCAAGGCGCTGGATCTGGCGCGAAAGCGTGGACGGGCTGACGTGCATCGCCCGGGCGCTGCGGCCAAAGTGACGGCTTTCCGCCAGGTGCAGGAACATTTTTAGATCGCGTAAATCCACCGATTCCACTCCCTCTTTTTACATTGCAAAAATTGCAATGTGACGTTGTGAATATATCAATTTCCGCAATAAATTTCCTGTTGTAATGTGGGTACATTCTCGCTGAAACGCGAACCGAACAATAAGACACACAACATCACGAGGTATCACCCATGGCTAACTACTTTAATACACTGAACTTGCGCCAGCAGTTGGCGCAGCTGGGCAAATGCCGCTTCATGGCGCGCGATGAATTTGCCGATGGCGCGAGCTACCTTCAGGGTAAAAAAGTGGTCATCGTCGGCTGTGGCGCACAGGGTCTGAACCAGGGCCTGAACATGCGTGACTCCGGTCTGGATATCTCTTACGCCCTGCGTAAAGAAGCGATTGCCGAGAAGCGCGCTTCATGGCGTAAAGCGACTGAAAACGGCTTCAAAGTGGGTACCTATGAAGAGCTGATCCCGCAGGCGGACCTGGTCGTTAACCTGACGCCGGACAAGCAGCACTCTGACGTGGTGCGTTCCGTACAGCCGCTGATGAAAGACGGCGCCGCGCTGGGTTACTCCCACGGCTTCAATATCGTTGAAGTGGGCGAGCAGATCCGTAAAGACATCACCGTAGTGATGGTGGCGCCGAAGTGCCCGGGTACCGAAGTGCGTGAAGAGTACAAGCGTGGCTTCGGCGTGCCGACGCTTATCGCAGTTCACCCGGAAAACGATCCGAAAGGCGAAGGCATGGCGATTGCCAAAGCCTGGGCTGCGGCGACCGGCGGTCACCGCGCTGGCGTGCTGGAATCTTCCTTCGTTGCGGAAGTGAAATCTGACCTGATGGGCGAGCAGACCATTCTGTGTGGCATGCTGCAGGCGGGTTCTCTGCTTTGCTTCGACAAGCTGGTGGAAGAAGGTACCGACCCGGCATACGCAGAAAAACTGATTCAGTTCGGCTGGGAAACCATCACCGAAGCGCTGAAGCAGGGCGGTATTACGCTCATGATGGACCGTCTGTCCAACCCGGCAAAACTGCGTGCTTACGCTTTGTCTGAACAGCTGAAAACCATTATGGCGCCGCTGTTCCAGAAACATATGGACGACATCATCTCCGGCGAATTCTCTTCCGGCATGATGGCGGACTGGGCCAACGACGACAAGAAACTGCTGACCTGGCGTGAAGAGACCGGTAAAACCGCGTTCGAAACTGCGCCGCAGTATGAAGGTAAAATCGGCGAGCAGGAGTACTTCGATAAAGGCGTACTGATGATTGCGATGGTGAAAGCAGGCGTTGAGCTGGCGTTCGAAACCATGGTGGATTCCGGCATCATCGAAGAGTCTGCGTACTACGAATCTCTGCACGAGCTGCCGCTGATCGCGAACACCATCGCCCGTAAGCGTCTGTACGAAATGAACGTGGTTATCTCTGATACCGCAGAATACGGTAACTATCTGTTCTCTTACGCCTGCGTACCGCTGCTGAAAGAGTTCATGACCACCCTGCAGACGGGCGATCTGGGCAAAGCGATTGCGGAAGGTGCGGTAGACAACGCGCAGCTGCGCGACGTAAACGAAGCGATTCGCAGCCACCAGATCGAGAAAGTGGGCCACAAACTGCGTGGCTACATGACCGATATGAAACGTATTGCTGTAGCAGGTTAACAACCTTGTCGGGTGGCGCTTCGCTTACCCGACCTACAAAAACGTAAGATGTAGGCCGGGTAAGGTGCAGCCGCCACCCGGTTTTTTTATTTGCGATACAGCACTTTAATAATGTGATAACCGAACTGAGTATGCAGCGGACCGGTTGGCTCCAGCACCGGGCAGGAGAAGACCACTTTATCGAACGCCGGAACCATTTGACCCTGACGGAATTCGCCTAAATCGCCGCCACGCTTGCCTGACGGGCAAATAGAGTGCTTCTTCGCCAGCTTGCCGAAGTCGGCGCCGTTTTTGATCTGCTCCAGAAGATCCAGAGCCAGTTTCTCTTCTTTAACAAGAATATGCAGTGCTGCTGCTGTTTTTGCCATGATCGTGCCTTGAGTGGTATGGATTAGGCTCGCTATACTACCACGCTGTTATTCTCCCCTCCTGACTTTCATTGAGCGATCATTTATGCGTTTAAATCCCGGACAACAACAAGCCGTCGAATTTGTAACCGGACCGTGTCTGGTGCTGGCGGGCGCAGGATCCGGTAAAACGCGCGTCATCACCAATAAGATTGCGCACCTGATCCGCGGCTGCGGCTATCAGGCCCGCCACATTGCGGCAGTTACCTTTACCAACAAAGCGGCGCGCGAGATGAAAGAGCGTGTTGGCCAGACGCTGGGGCGCAAAGAGGCGCGCGGGCTGATGATCTCTACCTTCCACACGCTGGGGCTGGATATCATTAAACGTGAATACGCCGCGCTGGGGATGAAATCCAACTTTTCGCTGTTCGATGATACCGACCAGGTGGCGTTGCTCAAAGAGCTCACCGAGGGGCTGATCGAGGATGATAAGGTGCTGTTGCAGCAGCTGATCTCAACGATCTCGAACTGGAAAAACGATCTGATGACACCGGCCCAGGCTGCGGCGATCGCCAAAGGCGAACGGGATCGGATCTTCGCCCACTGCTATGGTCTGTACGACGCGCACATGAAAGCGTGCAACGTGCTGGACTTCGACGATCTGATCCTCTTACCGACGCTGCTTTTACAGCGAAATGAAGAGGTGCGCGAGCGCTGGCAGAATAAAATCCGCTACCTGCTGGTGGATGAATATCAGGACACCAACACCAGCCAGTACGAGCTGGTGAAGCTGCTGGTGGGGCATCGCGCGCGCTTCACCGTGGTTGGCGATGATGACCAGTCAATTTACTCCTGGCGCGGCGCCCGCCCGCAAAACCTGGTGCTTCTGAGCAAAGATTTCCCCGCGCTGCAGGTGATTAAGCTGGAGCAGAACTACCGTTCCTCCGGGCGCATCCTGAAGGCGGCAAACATCCTGATTGCCAATAACCCGCACGTTTTTGAAAAGCGTCTCTTCTCCGAACTTGGCTACGGTACGGAGCTGAAGGTGCTCAGCGCCAATAATGAAGAGCATGAGGCGGAGCGCGTGACGGGCGAACTGATCGCCCACCACTTCGTCAATAAAACCGAATACAAGGATTACGCGATCCTCTATCGCGGCAATCACCAGTCGCGCGTCTTTGAAAAGATGCTGATGCAGAACCGCATTCCGTACAAAATTTCCGGCGGCACTTCGTTCTTCTCGCGGCCAGAAATTAAAGATCTGCTGGCCTATCTGCGCGTGCTCACGAACCCGGATGACGACAGCGCGTTTCTGCGCATCGTGAATACACCAAAGCGCGAGATTGGTCCGGCGACGCTGCAAAAGCTGGGCGAATGGGCGATGACCCGCAATAAGAGCCTGTTTACCGCCAGCTTTGATATGGGGCTGAGCCAGACGCTGACGGGGCGCGGGTATGATAATTTAACCCGCTTCACTCACTGGCTGGGTGAAGTGCAGCGCCTGGCTGAGCGCGAGCCCGTGGCGGCGGTACGCGATCTGATCCACGGCATTGACTACGAATCCTGGCTGTACGAAACCTCTGCCAGCCCGAAAGCGGCAGAAATGCGTATGAAAAACGTTAACCAGCTTTTTAGCTGGATGACCGAAATGCTGGAAGGCTCTGAGATAGATGAGCCGATGACGTTAACGCAGGTGGTCACCCGCTTTACCCTGCGCGACATGATGGAGCGCGGCGAGAGCGAAGAAGAGGCCGACCAGGTTCAGCTGATGACGTTGCATGCGTCAAAAGGGCTGGAGTTCCCGTATGTGTATCTGGTCGGTATGGAAGAAGGTTTATTGCCGCACCAGAGCAGCATTGATGAAGATAATGTCGACGAGGAGCGCCGTCTGGCCTACGTGGGGATCACCCGCGCGCAAAAGGAGCTGACGTTCACGCTCTGTAAAGAGCGCCGTCAGTACGGTGAACTCGTGCGTCCGGAACCCAGCCGTTTCCTGCTGGAACTACCGCAGGACGATCTGATCTGGGAACAGGAGCGCAAAGTGATTACCGCGGAAGAGCGGATGCACAAAGGACAGGCTAACGTGGCGAACATTCGCGCCATGCTGGCAAAAGCCAAAGAGAAGGGATAATGATGAGTAGGCCGGGTAAGGCGAAGCCGCCACCCGGCAGTGTTCAGCGTATTACTTCACCTCAAGCACCCAGTGCACATAGCTCTGCCACTGGCACTCCTGCTCGATCATCTCAGCCCCAAGCGGGTGATTCTCAATCCAGTTTTCCGGCAGCGTCAGCGTCAGCTTCTCATCATCGGCTAGCAGATTAATGGCGGGTAACAAATCATCGCGGCGGCGGCTGGCAAACAGAATTGCCAGACGCAGCAGACGACACAGATGCTCGGCCACGCGCGGCGGTACGGCATTTTGCTGATGCAAAGAGGAGAGATCGACGGCGTTGGTCTGGTTCAGCAGTAGCGTTGCCAGCAGCTTTTTCTGTGCGGGCGTGTAGCCCGGCAAATCCAGGTTGCGCACCAGATACGCTGCGTGAGCAGGTGCTTGCTTAAAATCTATGCTGAGCCCCACCTCGTGCAGCGCACAGGCGCTCAGCAATAAATCGCGGCTCAGATGATCAAGATCCCAGGCGTTAGCGACCTGGTCGGCAAAGCGTGATGCCAGCTGTGATACGCGGCCAGCCTGATCGATATCAACCAGAAAACGACGCTGGACGTTGCGCAGCGTACGGTTGCGGATGTCCTGATCCACCGACAGATGCAGCATGCCGTAGACCAGACCTTCGCGCAGCGCGCCGCCGGCCAGGGTCATACACTGGATATTTAGTTCGGTGAATATGGCGATCAGAATGGCCAGCCCGCTTGGGAAAACCAGGGCTCGTTCCAGCGTCAGGCCTTCAATTTCCAGCTCTTCCAGACGTCCGCACTGAATGGCACGCTGTTTAAGCTGCTGAAGTTTGGCAAGCGTGATCCGCTCGTCCATGCCCTGCGCCATCATGATTTCCTGCAGGGCCTGCACGGTACCCGAAGCCCCGACGCAGACTTTCCAACCGTGATAGCGCAGTTCGTCCATTACCGGGCGTAGCACTGCGCGCGCGGCGTTTTCCGCCTCGTCGAAGTTCTCTTTACCCAGATTCCGGTCAGTAAAGTAACGTTCAAGCCAGGTCACGCAGCCCATCGACAGGCTGAACAGCGACGTCGCCTGCGCGCCGGTGCCGGTTACCAGTTCGGTACTGGCACCGCCGATATCTACCACCAGACGGCGATCGTCACCCCCGGTGGTGTGGGCAACGCCCTGGTAGATCAGGCGTGCTTCTTCTTCACCGCTGATAACCTGAACCGGACACCCCAGAATTTCCTGCGCTTTGGCAATAAAATCTACGGCGTTAACCGCCAGTCTGAGCGTCGCTGTGGCGACAACGGTGATTTGAGCATGCGGGATATCCTGCAGACGCTCAGCAAAGAGCCGCAGGCACTGCCAGCCACGTTCCATGGCTTCAGGCGAGAGGTAATTATCACTGCTCAGGCCCGCCGCGAGGCGGACCTTGCGCTTAATGCGCGTCAGCGTTTGTATGCTTCCCGCCACCTCACGCACAACCAGCATATGAAAACTATTCGAACCGAGATCAATTGCCGCATAGAGCGAGGTGGAGCTGAGCATAATGTATTAACCTGAACGACGACGATTACGCGGTGCGCCGCCTGAACGACGCGGACCATTGCCGGAGCGCGGGCGGGATAGACGCTTAGGCGGCGGCAGTTCGCTTAACAGCGCTTCCGGATTGTATTTACTCTGCGGAATAGAGTGACCGATGTAGGTCTCAATGGCTGGAAGATTCAGCGCATACTCTTCACACGCAAGGCTAATCGAGTGACCGCTTGCGCCCGCACGACCAGTACGACCGATACGGTGTACGTAGTCTTCGCAGTCGTCTGGCAGATCGTAGTTAAAGACGTGCGTCACGGCTGGAATGTGTAAACCACGTGCCGCCACATCGGTTGCGACCAGAATATCAAGATCGCCACGGGTGAACTCGTCGAGGATACGAAGGCGTTTTTTCTGCGCCACGTCGCCGGTCAACAGGCCAACACGGTGACCGTCGGCAGCCAGATGGCCCCAGATGTCTTCACAGCGGTGTTTAGTGTTCGCGAAGATAATGGCGCGATCGGGCCACTCTTCTTCGATCAACGTTTGCAGCAGACGCATTTTCTCTTCATTGGAAGGATAGAAGAGCTCTTCTTTAATGCGGTGGCCCGTTTTCTGCTCCGGCTCCACTTCCACATACTCGGCGTTGTTCATCTGCTCGAACGCCAGTTCGCGTACGCGATAAGAAAGGGTGGCAGAGAACAGCATGTTCAGGCGCTGATTTGCCGGCGGCATGCGGCGGAACAGCCAGCGGATATCTTTAATGAAGCCCAGATCGTACATGCGGTCAGCTTCATCAAGCACCACAACCTGGATGGCACCGAGGTTGATATGGTTCTGTTTGGCGTAGTCGATAAGACGGCCGGTGGTCCCAATCAGGATATCCACGCCGCTTTCCAGCACTTTCAGCTGCTTATCGTAGCCGTCGCCGCCATAGGCCAGGCCAAGCTTCAGGCCAGTAGCCTGTGCCAGGGGTTCAGCGTCTGCATGGATCTGTACCGCCAGTTCTCGCGTCGGGGCCATAATTAGCGCGCGCGGCTGGTTAACTTTGCGGTCTGCAATCGCTGGGTGAGAAAGTAAATAATGGAACGTTGACGTTAAAAACGCCATCGTTTTGCCGGTACCGGTTTGCGCCTGCCCTGCAACATCGCGACCGGCCAGCGTCAGCGGCAGGGCGAGAGCCTGAATGGGCGTGCAGTTATGAAACCCTTTTGTTTCAAGGGCTTCGATCACTTTTGGGTGCAGGGCGAAGTCGGAAAACTTCTGTTCTGTTAAATGTGTTTTGCTCATAGTGTGGTAGAATATCAGCTTACTATTGCTTTACGAAAGCGTATCCGGTGAAATAAAGTCAACCTTTAGTTGGTTAATGCGACATCAACACGTCGTTGGTGGAGACAAAACCAACGTACCAGGCTTATTCCTGTGGAGTTATATATGAGCGATAAAATTATTCACCTGACTGACGACAGTTTTGACACGGACGTACTTAAGGCTGACGGGCTGATCCTCGTCGATTTCTGGGCTGAATGGTGTGGTCCTTGCAAAATGATCGCCCCGATTCTGGATGAGATCGCTGACGAATATCAGGGCAAACTGACGGTTGCCAAGCTGAACATCGACCAGAACCCGGGCACCGCACCGAAATACGGTATCCGTGGCATCCCGACCCTTCTGCTGTTCAAAAACGGCGAAGTGGCGGCGACCAAAGTGGGCGCGCTGTCCAAAGGTCAGCTGAAAGAGTTCCTGGACGCTAACCTGGCGTAAGGTTTCTCCGCTGTGCGTCCAGAGCCCCCGGCTAAATGATGTGGAACTCTGGACGCCCGGCTGAAGTCGTGCTAAGTTAGCTATGACTTCGTTTTAAACATATCTATTGTTTGAATCTTGTTTTACCCGATACTTCCCTTTGTTGACATGAACAATGCGTGAAGTGGCTAAATTCCGGGCTTGTCACTCAATCCGTCTTGTCGTTTCAGTTCTGCGTTCTTTCCCTGTGACCAGACAGCGAACAGACATGAGGTGATGGCCGCTAAACAGGCATGGATGACCCTGCCATACCATTCACAACATTAAGTTCGAGAATCACTCCGAGTTTAAGAACCCACACCATTATGAATCTTACCGAATTAAAGAATACGCCGGTTTCTGAGCTGATCACTCTCGGCGAAAATATGGGACTGGAAAACCAGGCTCGTATGCGCAAGCAGGACATCATTTTCGCCATCCTGAAGCAGCACGCTAAGAGTGGCGAAGATATCTTTGGCGACGGTGTGCTGGAGATATTGCAAGACGGATTTGGTTTCCTCCGCTCTGCAGACAGCTCCTACCTCGCCGGCCCTGACGACATCTACGTATCCCCCAGCCAAATCCGCCGTTTCAACCTCCGCACTGGTGACACCATTTCAGGTAAGATTCGTCCTCCTAAAGAGGGTGAACGCTACTTTGCGCTGTTGAAAGTCAATGAAGTTAACTTCGATAAACCAGAAAACTCGCGTAACAAGATCCTCTTTGAGAACTTAACGCCTCTGCACGCGAACTCTCGCCTGCGCATGGAGCGTGGTAACGGTTCTACCGAAGACTTAACCGCGCGCGTCCTGGATCTGGCATCGCCAATCGGTCGCGGCCAGCGTGGTCTGATTGTGGCCCCGCCAAAAGCGGGTAAAACCATGCTGCTGCAGAACATCGCGCAGAGCATTGCCTACAACCACCCAGACTGCGTGCTGATGGTGCTGCTGATTGACGAACGTCCGGAAGAAGTGACCGAGATGCAGCGTCTGGTTAAAGGTGAAGTGGTTGCTTCTACCTTCGACGAGCCAGCATCTCGCCACGTTCAGGTTGCGGAAATGGTTATCGAGAAGGCGAAACGCCTGGTTGAGCACAAGAAAGACGTGATCATCCTGCTTGACTCCATCACCCGTCTGGCGCGTGCCTACAACACCGTGGTGCCAGCTTCCGGTAAAGTGTTGACCGGTGGTGTGGACGCTAACGCCCTGCACCGTCCAAAACGCTTCTTCGGTGCGGCACGTAACGTGGAAGAGGGCGGCAGCCTGACCATCATCGCAACGGCGCTGATCGATACCGGCTCCAAAATGGACGAGGTTATCTACGAAGAGTTTAAAGGTACAGGTAACATGGAACTGCACCTCTCTCGTAAAATCGCAGAAAAACGCGTCTTCCCGGCTATCGATTACAACCGTTCCGGTACGCGTAAGGAAGAACTGCTCACCACGCAGGAAGAGCTGCAGAAAATGTGGATCCTGCGCAAAATCATCCATCCAATGGGTGAAATTGACGCGATGGAGTTCCTCATTAACAAACTGGCGATGACCAAAACCAACGACGATTTCTTCGACATGATGAAGCGCTCGTAACGTAAATAAAGCCAGCGAACGCCACGTTTTTACGTGGCGTTTTTCTTTTATGGACTATACGCTAGTATCGCCTACTCCCAATTTTGACCGGTCAGTGCGACAATAAGACCGTTTGTACAGTCAAAGTAATAATTGTTTGAAAAATATACAAAGGGAGTTGTAGGAAGCCGTCTTTATTACTTCTGAGATAATGGCTTCATGGTTATACTTCCGGGACTAACATTTGTTGAGAGCAATCCATTGTGAATCTATTCACCGCCGTTACTGAACTGATCAGCATTTTTTTATTCACAACCTGTTTTTTGTTCATCGCGCGCAAGGTGGCAAAAAGAATAGGGTTAGTGGATAAACCCAATTTTCGTAAACGCCATCAGGGGCTTATTCCTTTAGTTGGCGGGATTTCTGTATATGCAGGGATTTGTTTCACGTTTGGTATTGCTGATTATTATATTCCGCACGCCGCCCTCTACATTGCCTGTGCCGGCGTCCTGGTATTAATCGGGGCCCTGGATGACCGCTTCGATATCGCGGTAAAGATACGTGCCACCGTTCAGGCGGCCATTGGCGTGATTATGATGGTAGTCGGCGGGCTGTATCTGAGAAGCCTTGGCTATGTGTTTGGCCCCTGGGAATTAGTTCTGGGTCCCTTTGGCTTCTTCCTGACGCTTTTTGCCGTCTGGGCGGCGATTAATGCTTTCAATATGGTTGATGGTATCGACGGTCTGCTCGGTGGCTTGTCATCCGTATCGTTCGCCGCCATCGGCATTATTTTGTGGTTTGATGGTCAGTACAGCCTGGCAATGTGGTGTTTTGCCATGATTGCCGCCATCTTGCCTTATATCCTCTTAAACCTTGGCGCGCTGGGTCGTCGCTATAAAGTGTTTATGGGGGATGCGGGCAGTACGCTAATCGGTTTTACCGTTATCTGGATTTTGCTGGAAACCACACAAGGTCAAACTCACCCAATCAGCCCGGTAACCGCCCTGTGGATTATCGCCATTCCGTTAATGGATATGGTGGCGATTATGTACCGCCGTCTGCGTAAAGGGATGAGTCCTTTCTCTCCCGATCGTCAGCATATTCATCACCTCATCATGCGTGCCGGTTTTACTTCACGTCAGGCGTTTGTCCTGATTACTCTGGCCGCCGCGATTTTGGCCGCAATTGGTGTAGCTGCAGAATATTCTCATGTTATTCCTGAATGGGTAATGTTGGTATTATTCTTGCTGGCATTTTTCCTGTACGGCTACTGCATTAAGCGCGCATGGAAGGTGGCACGGTTCATTAAACGTCTTAAGCGCAGGATGCGTCGTAACAGTGCCAAAAACACAACATTAACTAAGTAAAACCGGGACTATGATGACTCAACCGTTGGCGGGAGCGAAATCAGTGGTAACAGAGAATGAACTGGACATTCGGGGTTTGTTTCGCGTGTTATGGGCAGGCAAACTTTGGATTGTGGGGATCGCGCTGGGGTTTGCACTGTTAGCGCTAGCCTACACGTTCTTTGCAAAACAGGAGTGGAGCGCCACGGCAATCACGGACAGACCCACGGTTAACATGCTCGGAGGATACTACTCCCAGCAGCAGTTCCTGCGAAACCTGGATATTAAAGCCAGCCTTGCCACCCCGGACCAGGCTTCCGTTATGGATGAGGCCTACAAAGAGTTTGTGATGCAGCTGGCCTCGTGGGATACGCGCCGCGATTTCTGGTCCCAGACAGATTACTTTAAGCAGCGTCGGGTTGATAACACCAAAGCCGATGCCGCGCTGCTGGACGATCTGATTAACAATATTCAGTTCATGCCAGGCGACGTGCTGCGTAACGTCAACGACAGCGTCAAGCTGATTGCCGAAACCGCCCCGGATGCAAACAACCTGTTGCGCCAGTACGTCGCGTTTGCCAGCCAGCGTGCCGCCAGCCATCTGAATGAAGAGCTTAAAGGCGCCTGGGCAGCGCGCACTATCCAGATGAAGGCGCAGGTCAAACGTCAGGAAGAGGTGGCAAACGCCATTTTTGCGCGCCGCGTGCATAACATTCAGCAGGCGCTGAAAATTGCGGAGCAGCACAACATTTCCCGCACTGAGACGGATGTTCCGGCTGATGAATTGCCTGATTCTGAAATGTTCCTTCTTGGTCGCCCAATGCTGCAGGCGCGTCTGGAAAATCTGCAGGCCGTTGGGCCTGATTTTGATCTCGACTACGATCAAAACCGCGCGATGCTTAACACGCTTAATGTCGGTCCCTCCCTGGACCCGCGTTTTCAGACCTATCGTTATTTGAGAACGCCTGAAGAACCTGTAAAACGCGATAGTCCGCGTCGTGCATTCCTGATGATCATGTGGGGGATTGTGGGCGCACTGACGGGCGCTGGCGTGGCGTTAACGCGTCGTCGCACAAACTAAGATCGCCGTCTACGATGAAGGCTATGGCCTTCATCGCCTAATCGAAGAGAATCGATGTGAAAGTACTTACCGTATTTGGCACCAGGCCGGAGGCCATTAAGATGGCGCCTCTGGTTCATGCGCTGGCCAGCGATCCTGATATTGAAGCGAAGGTCTGCGTCACGGCCCAGCACCGTGAGATGCTCGATCAGGTCCTAACCCTCTTTTCCATCGTCCCGGATTACGACCTCAATATTATGAAGCCAGGACAAGGGTTGACAGAAATAACCTGCCGCATTCTGCAAGAGCTCAAGCCGATCCTGGAGTCATTCAAGCCCGACGTTGTGCTGGTGCACGGGGATACCACGACGACGATGGCAACAAGCCTGGCCGCGTTTTACCAGCGTATTCCCGTCGGCCATGTTGAAGCGGGTCTGCGCACCGGCAATCTTTATTCTCCGTGGCCGGAAGAGGCCAACCGTACGCTTACCGGGCATCTGGCGATGTACCATTTTGCGCCAACCGAGAACTCTCGCCAGAACCTGCTGCGTGAAAATGTCGCCGATAACAAGATCTTTGTGACCGGCAATACGGTCATTGACGCGTTGATTTGGGTACGCGATCGCGTGCTGGCAAACAGCGATCTGCAGAAAGACCTCGCTGCCCGCTATCCTTTCCTGAATAACGGCAAAAAAACCATTCTGGTCACTGGCCACCGTCGCGAAAGCTTTGGTCGGGGCTTTGAGCAAATCTGTCACGCGCTGGCTGAAATCGCCGCGCAGAACGACGATGTGCAAATTGTCTATCCGGTACACCTTAACCCTAACGTCAGCGAGCCGGTCAACCGCATCCTGGGCCACGTCGAAAACGTCCTGCTGATTGAACCGCAGGACTACATGCCGTTTGTCTGGCTGATGAACCACGCCTGGCTGATCCTCACCGATTCCGGTGGGATTCAGGAAGAAGCGCCCTCTCTTGGCAAGCCGGTGCTGGTGATGCGTGAAACCACTGAACGTCCGGAAGCGGTTAAAGCCGGGACAGTGCGTCTTGTCGGCACCAACGCACAGCTCATCGTCGAAGAGGTCACGCGCCTTCTGCACGATGATGAAGCGTATCAGGCGATGAGCCGGGCCCACAATCCCTACGGAGACGGGCAGGCTTGTGGCCGTATCTTGCAAGCACTTAAACACAATCGGGTATCGCTATGAGTTTTACTACCATCTCTGTCATTGGTCTTGGCTACATTGGCTTGCCTACTGCGGCGGCATTCGCCTCCCGTCAAAAGCAGGTTGTTGGTGTGGATATCAGCGCACGTGCGGTAGAAACCATTAATCGTGGCGAAATTCATATTGTGGAGCCCGATCTTGACCGCGTGGTGAAAGAGGCGGTTGATGGCGGCTTCCTGCGCGCCAGCACGACGCCAGTGGAAGCGGATGCCTACCTGATTGCCGTTCCAACGCCCTTTAAAGGCGACCACGAGCCCGATATGGTCTACGTCGAGGCGGCGGCAAAATCTATTGCCCCCGTGCTGAAGAAAGGGGCGCTGGTAATTCTGGAGTCGACTTCTCCCGTCGGCGCTACCGAGCAGATGGCGCAGTGGCTGGCCGATGCGCGTCCTGATTTACGTTTCCCGCAGCAGGCCGGTGAGCAGGCGGATATCAACATCGCCTACTGCCCGGAGCGCGTGCTGCCGGGGCAGGTAATGGTCGAACTGATTAAAAACGACCGGGTGATAGGCGGCATGACGCCGGTCTGTTCTGAACGCGCCAGCGCGCTGTACAAGATTTTCCTGGAAGGCGAATGCGTGGTAACCAACTCCCGCACCGCCGAGATGTGCAAGCTGACGGAAAACAGCTTCCGTGACGTTAACATCGCCTTCGCAAACGAACTGTCGCTGATCTGTGCCGATCAGGGGATTAACGTCTGGGAGTTAATCCGCCTGGCGAATCGCCATCCGCGCGTCAACATTCTCCAGCCTGGCCCAGGGGTGGGCGGTCACTGTATCGCCGTCGATCCGTGGTTTATCGTGGCGCAGAACCCGGCGCAGGCGCGCCTGATTCGCACCGCGCGTGAAGTGAACGATAGCAAACCTCACTGGGTACTGAATCAGGTTAAAGCGACGGTAGCGGATTGTCTGGCAGAGAGCGGCAAGCGCGCCAGCGAGCTGAAAATTGCCTGCTTTGGTCTGGCATTTAAACCCAATATTGACGATCTGCGCGAAAGCCCGGCGATGGAAATTGCTGAGATGATTGCCGAATGGCATAAGGGCGAAACGCTGGTGGTCGAGCCAAATATTCATGAACTGCCGGCAAAACTGGCGGGGCACTGCAAGCTGACGACGCTCAATGACGCGCTGGCGACGGCGGACGTGCTGGTGCTGCTGGTGGACCATAAAGAGTTTAAAGCGACGTCCGGTGATGCAGTGCGTCAGGAGTATGTGGTTGATACGAAAGGCGTCTGGCGTTGAGTGCACTCCACGGCGTGCTGGAATCCCTTGAGTGGGAAAGCGCATTTTTTGCCCGCCCCTCGGCGATAGTCCGCTGGCGCGAGAATGCGCCCGCCCTGCAGGAAGTGGACTTCAGCGCCTGGCAGCGCGTGCAGGCTAAGATCCCGGCGGACCGTGCCGACCTGCTTGACGCGCTCCAGCAACACGGTTTTCAACTGGTTGAAGGCGAGGTAGACCTTTCCATCACCCTCACCCGGCACGATGCGTCCGGCGCGGAAATTGCAACGGAACAGGACATTCCTGTGCTGCGCCAGATGGCGGGCCGGGCGTTTGCGCAGAGCCGCTTTCGCACGCCCTGGTATGCGCCTGACGATAGCGGACGTTTCTATGCCCAGTGGGTAGAGAATGCGGTCAAAGGTACCTTTGACCACGTCTGCCTGATTTTCCGTGCAGCGAACGGCCAGATCCAGGGATTTGTCTCGCTGCGCAAGCTTAACGAGCGCGAGGCGCGTATTGGCTTATTAGCCGGGCGCGGCATGGGGGAGAAACTCATGCAGGCGGCGCTGCACTGGGCGCAGCTGCAGCAGGTTGAGACGCTGCGGGTGGCGACCCAGGTGGGCAACACCGCCGCGCTTAAACGTTATATTGCGAGTGGTGCCAACATCGACGCCACCGCCTACTGGTTATACAGGTGACAAGATGATTCCATTTAACGCACCACCCGTCGTGGGAACCGAGCTCGACTATATGCAGTCTGCTATGGGCAGCGGCAAACTCTGCGGTGACGGCGGTTTTACCCGTCGCTGTCAGCAGTGGATGGAGCAGCGTTTTCGCAGTGCTAAAGTGCTGCTGACCCCGTCCTGCACGGCATCGCTGGAAATGGCGGCCCTGCTGCTGGATATCCAACCCGGTGATGAAGTGATCATGCCGAGCTATACCTTCGTCTCTACCGCGAATGCATTTGTCCTGCGCGGAGCGAAAATCGTCTTTGTGGATATCCGCCCGGACACCATGAACATTGATGAGACGCTGATTGAAGCGGCGATCACCGACAAAACACGTGCGATTGTGCCGGTTCACTACGCGGGCGTGGCCTGTGAAATGGACACCATCATGGCAATCGCCAAAAAGCACAACCTGTTTGTGGTAGAAGATGCCGCGCAGGGCGTGATGTCCACCTACAAGGGGCGCGCGCTGGGCACTATCGGCCACATCGGCTGCTTCAGCTTCCACGAAACGAAAAACTACACTGCCGGCGGTGAGGGCGGTGCGACGCTGATTAACGATCGTGCCCTGGTTGAGCGTGCGGAAGTGATCCGTGAAAAAGGCACCAACCGCAGCCAATTCTTCCGCGGTCAGGTTGATAAGTACACCTGGCGCGATATCGGCTCAAGCTATCTGATGGCTGACCTGCAGGCAGCGTACCTGTGGGCACAGCTGGAAGCGGCAGAGCGAATTAATCTCCAGCGCCTGTCCCTGTGGCAAACCTATTACGATGCGCTTGAGCCGCTGGCAAAAGCCGGACGCATTGAGCTGCCAACCATTCCGGCCGATTGCGTCCACAACGCCCACATGTTTTACATCAAGCTGCGCGATAACGACGATCGCAGCCAGCTCATCGCCTGGCTGAAAGAAGCCGAAATTATGGCGGTCTTCCACTATATTCCGCTGCACTCCAGCCCGGCGGGCGAAGCGTTTGGGATGTTCGCAGGGGAAGACCGTTACACCACGAAAGAAAGTGAGCGTTTGCTTCGCCTGCCACTGTTCTTCAACCTCGCGCCAGTTAACCAGCGTACGGTGATCAATACCCTTCTGAGCTATTTCGGCTGATATGTCTCTGGCAAAAGCATCGGTGTGGACCGCCGCGTCCACGCTTGTAAAAATTGGTGCCGGACTGCTGGTCGTCAAGCTGCTGGCCGTCTCATTCGGCCCCTCAGGCGTCGGGCTGGCGGGCAACTTCCGCCAGCTTGTTACCGTCCTTGGGGTGCTGGCCGGTGCCGGAATCTTCAACGGCGTAACCAAATACGTTGCTCAGTATCATGATGATGCGGCCCAGCTTCGCAGGGTAGTGGGCACCGCGTCGGCAATGGTCACGGGCTTTTCGACCCTGCTGGCGATTGTGTTTCTGCTGGCCGCAGCGCCCATTAGCCAGGGATTGTTCGGGCACACACATTATCAGGGGCTGGTGCGTCTGGTCGCGCTGGTCCAGATGGGCATTGCCTGGGCCAACCTGCTGCTGGCGCTGATGAAAGGTTTTCGCGATGCTGCCGGGAACGCGCTTGCGCTCATCCTGGGTAGCGTCATCGGCGTGATTGCCTATTATTTCTGCTACCGCCTGGGTGGCTATGAAGGCGCACTGCTTGGGCTGGCGCTGGTTCCGGCACTGGTTGTTGTGCCTGCGGCGTTCATGCTGATGCGCCAGGGCGTTATCCCTCTGAGCTACCTGAAACCGCAATGGGACAAGGTGCTTGCCAGCCAGCTGGGTAAGTTTACCCTGATGGCGCTCATTACTTCCGTCACGCTGCCGGTGGCCTACGTGATGATGCGAAACCTGCTGGCGGCGCATTACAGCTGGGATGAAGTGGGGATCTGGCAGGGCGTAAGCAGTATTTCCGATGCTTACCTCCAGTTTATAACGGCTTCCTTTAGCGTTTATTTGCTGCCAACCTTATCGCGTCTGACGTCCAGGCAGGATATTACCCGCGAAATTTTCCGCTCCCTGCGTTTTGTATTACCCGCAGTGGCGGCGGCCAGTTTGACCGTCTGGTTATTGCGTGATGTCGCCATCTGGCTGCTGTTCTCGGCGAAGTTTACCGCCATGCGCGATCTTTTTGCCTGGCAACTGGTGGGTGATGTGCTGAAAGTGGGTGCTTACGTTTTCGGCTATCTGGTGATTGCGAAAGCCTCGCTGCGGCTGTATATCCTCGCGGAGGTTAGCCAGTTTGCATTGCTGACAGCATTTTCGCACTGGCTGATACCCGCGCACGGTGCGCTGGGGGCGGCTCAGGCCTACATGGCAACCTATATCGTTTATTTCGCTGCCTGCTGCGGCGTATTTTTATTGTGGCGTAAACGCGCATGACTGCACTGATTCACATCCTGGGATCGGATATCCCACACCATAACCAGACCGTTTTGCGGTTCTTCAACGACGAGCTGGCATCGGGCAATCCTGATGCGCGCGAGTTTATGGTTGCAGGTCAGGATAATGGCCTGAGCGCGGCGTTTCCGGCGCTGACAATCACCTTCTGGCCGGATAAAGCTAGCCTGGCGAAGGCGGTTATTACCAAAGCCAAAGCGGATCGTGAGCAACGTTTCTTTTTCCACGGGCAGTTCAATACCGGCCTGTGGCTGGCTCTGCTCAGCGGGGGAATTAAACCCTCCCAGTGCAGCTGGCATATCTGGGGAGCCGATCTCTACGAAGTCTCGCGCGGCTGGAAATTCCGTCTTTTCTATCCGCTGCGTCGCATGGCGCAGGGAAGGGTGGGCCGCGTTTTTGCCACCCGTGGCGATCTGAATTATTTTGCGAAGCAGCACCCTAACGTGCGCGGTGAGCTACTCTATTTCCCAACCCGTATGGATCCGGCGCTGAACACCATGGCGAATGAAGCGGTTCGCGAAGGCAAGCTGACGGTGCTGGTGGGAAATTCCGGCGACCGCAGTAACGAACATGTCGCCGCGCTCCGGGCGGTACACCAGCAGTTTGGCGACACGGTGAACGTGGTGGTGCCGATGGGTTATCCGGCCAACAACGACGCCTACATTGATGAGGTTCGCCAGCAGGGGCTTGCGTTATTCAGCGAAGAAAATCTGCACATTCTCAGCGAAAAGCTGGAGTTTGATGACTATCTTGCGCTGCTGCGAAAATGCGATCTGGGCTATTTCATCTTTGCTCGCCAGCAGGGGATTGGTACGCTGTGCCTGCTGATTCAGGCGGGTGTACCGTGCGTGCTTAATCGTGAAAACCCGTTCTGGCAGGACATGGCCGAGCAGCATATTCCGGTGTTGTTCACCTCAGACGCGCTGAATGTCGAAGTGGTACGTGAAGCACAACGCCAGCTCACGCTGGTGGATAAAAATAGCATCGACTTTTTCAGCCCGAATTACCTCACGCCGTGGCACCGCGCGCTGCGTATCGCTTCAGGAGACAACGCATGAGTCAGTTGCAGTTTAGCGGCTTACTGGTTGTCTGGCTTCTGAGCACGCTATTTATCGCCACGCTCACCTGGTTTGAGTTCCGCCGGGTGCGCTTCAACTTTAACGTGTTCTTCTCGTTGCTGTTTTTGCTGACCTTCTTTTTCGGCTTCCCGCTGACCAGCATTCTGGTCTTCCGTTTTGACGTGAGCGTCGCGCCGCCGGAAATTCTTCTCCAGGCCCTGCTGGCGGCGACCTGCTTCTATGGTGTTTACTACGTCACCTATAAAACGCGTCTGCGACCAGCGCAGGCCGCAGCCCCGCGTCGGGCGCTCTTTACCATGAACCGGGTGGAGACCCATCTGACGTGGGTGATGCTCATGACCATCGCCCTGGTCAGCGTCGGCATCTTCTTCATGCATAACGGCTTCCTGCTGTTTAAGCTCCACTCCTACAGCCAGATTTTTTCGGCTGAAGTCTCAGGCGTGGCGCTTAAGCGATTCTTCTATTTCTTCATCCCGGCGATGCTGGTGATCTTCTTCCTTCGCCAGGACAGCAAGGCGTGGCTGTTCTTCCTGGTCAGTACGGTTGCGTTCGGTATCCTGACCTACATGATCGTGGGCGGTACGCGTGCCAACATTATCATCGCTTTCGCTATCTTCCTGTTCATCGGCATCATCCGCGGCTGGATCTCGCTGTGGATGCTGGTTGCGGCAGGGGTATTTGGCATTGTGGGGATGTTCTGGCTGGCGCTGAAGCGCTACGGGATGAACGTGGCGGGCGACGAGGCGTTTTACACGTTCCTCTACCTGACGCGCGACACCTTCTCGCCGTGGGAAAACCTGGCATTGTTGCTGCAAAACTACGACAAGATTGATTTCCAGGGGCTGGCGCCGATTGTGCGCGATTTCTACGTCTTTATCCCGAGCTGGCTCTGGCCGGACCGCCCTGGCGTAGTACTCAATACCGCGAACTATTTTACCTGGGAAGTGCTGAACAACCATTCGGGCCTGGCGATCTCGCCAACCTTGATTGGTTCCCTGGTGGTGATGGGGGGAGGCTGGTTTATCCTGCCGGGCGCGTTTGTCGTAGGGTTGATTATTAAGTGGTTTGACTGGCTTTACGTGCGCGGTAACGAAGAGACCAACCGCTATAAAGCGGCCATTTTGCACAGTTTCTGCTTTGGTGCCATTTTCAATATGATCGTTCTGGCGCGCGAGGGGCTGGACTCGTTCGTTTCGCGCGTGGTGTTCTTCATGGTCGTTTTTGGCATCTGCCTGTTACTGGCCAAACTGTTGTACTGGCTGTTCGACAGCGCAGGGCTTGTGCACAAGCGTGAGCCACAGGGCAGCACAACGCTGTCGCAAGTCTGAGTAGGGAAAGTAATGACTGATAAAACTTCTGCACCGCGCTATGCGCTTCGTGGTTTGCAGCTGATTGGCTGGCGCGACATGCAGCACGCGCTGGATTTTCTGTTCGCCGACGGGCAGATGAAATCCGGTACGCTGGTCGCTATCAATGCGGAAAAGATGCTGGCGGTGGAAGATAACGCCGAAGTCAAAAGCCTGATAGAAGCGGCTGAATTTAAATACGCGGACGGTATCAGCGTGGTCCGCTCTATCCGTAAAAAATATCCTGACGCTAATGTATCTCGCGTGGCGGGTGCCGATCTCTGGGAGCAGCTTATGGCCCGCGCTGGTGCGGAGGGTACGCCGGTGTTCCTGATTGGCGGTAAGCCTGAGGTGCTGGCCGAGACCGAAGAGAAACTGCGTCGTCAATGGAATGTTAATATTGTTGGTAGCCAGAATGGTTACTTCAAGCCTGAAGACCAGCAGGCTTTGTTTGCCCGCGTGCGCGACAGCGGGGCAAAAATCGTCACCGTGGCGATGGGGTCCCCGCGCCAGGAGATCCTGATGCGCGACTGCCGTCTGGTCTGCCCGGATGCGCTTTATATGGGCGTCGGCGGCACCTACGATGTCTTTACCGGCCACGTGAAGCGCGCGCCGAAGATTTGGCAAAATATGGGGCTGGAGTGGCTCTACCGCCTGCTCTCCCAACCCACCCGCATTAAACGACAGATTCGACTGCTTCGCTACCTCACCTGGCACTATACCGGTAAAATGTAATCAAAATGTAGCGCGATATGCTGTTCGCGCTGCAACTCACCTGCAAAACTGCTGATAATTTGTGCAATGCATTCATTTTTTTAATGCATCGTTTGCCATTTGGCCGATTTTAAGAAACCATTCGCACCGTATTTTAGTACCCCTAAAAAACAATAACCGGTATTAAGCCGGGAAACAGCAAACACAATCGAGGATCTATGGCAGAGAAACAACCGGAGCTACAGCGTGGGCTGGAAGCTCGTCATATCGAACTGATAGCGCTGGGTGGCACTATCGGCGTTGGCCTGTTTATGGGCTCCGCAAGCACCCTCAAATGGGCAGGCCCTTCCGTATTACTGGCGTATATCATCGCCGGGCTGTTTGTTTTCTTCATCATGCGCTCAATGGGCGAAATGCTCTTTCTGGAGCCGGTGACCGGTTCCTTCGCCGTTTACGCACACCGCTATATGAGCCCGTTCTTCGGCTACCTGACGGCCTGGTCATACTGGTTTATGTGGATGGCGGTGGGCATCTCTGAAATCACCGCCATAGGGGTTTATGTCCAGTTCTGGTTCCCGGACATGGTCCAGTGGATACCGGCACTCATTGCCGTGGGGCTGGTGGCGCTGGCAAACCTGGCCGCCGTGCGCCTTTACGGTGAAATCGAGTTCTGGTTTGCGATGATCAAAGTAACCACCATCATCGTGATGATTGTTATTGGCCTGGGCGTGATTTTCTATGGTTTTGGCAACGGCGGACACGCCATCGGCTTTGGCAACCTGACTGAACACGGCGGCTTCTTCGCTGGCGGCTGGAAGGGCTTCCTGACGGCGCTGTGTATTGTTGTGGCCTCGTATCAGGGCGTGGAGCTGATCGGGATTACCGCCGGGGAAGCGAAAAACCCGCAGGTTACGCTGCGTAGCGCGGTGGGCAAAGTGCTGTGGCGCATCCTGATTTTCTACGTGGGCGCAATCTTCGTTATTGTGACCATCTTCCCGTGGAACGAAATCGGCACGACGGGGAGCCCGTTCGTATTAACCTTTGCGAAGATTGGGATTACAGCAGCAGCGGGCATCATCAACTTTGTGGTCCTGACGGCAGCGCTTTCAGGCTGTAACAGCGGGATGTACAGCTGTGGCCGTATGCTCTACGCGCTCTCGAAAAATAACCAGCTGCCCGTGGCAATGAGTAAAGTCTCACGTGCTGGCGTGCCGGTAGCGGGCGTCGCGGTCTCCATTGTCATCCTGCTGATTGGCTCCTGCCTGAATTACATCATCCCTAATCCGCAGCGCGTGTTTGTTTACGTCTACAGCGCCAGCGTGCTGCCGGGCATGGTGCCGTGGTTTGTTATCCTCATCAGCCAGCTGCGTTTTCGCCATGCGCATAAAAAAGCGATCGCCAGCCATCCGTTCCGCTCGATCCTTTTCCCGTATGCGAACTATTTGACGATGGCGTTCCTGATTTGCGTATTAATTGGAATGTACTTTAATGAAGATACCCGCATGTCGCTGTTTGTCGGGCTGATCTTCCTGGCGGCAGTGACGGCCGCGTATAAGCTTTTTGGCCTGGGTCGCCGTGCCACCACGCAGAAAGTGGAGGAATAAGCGGCAAAATGTGCAAACCATAACCAAACGCGCATTTTTTTCAAAAAAGCACTAGACAGCGGGGACGGAGGTACGTAATATCCAGCCCCGCAACGGCGCTAAGCGCCCGTAGCTCAGCTGGATAGAGCGCTGCCCTCCGGAGGCAGAGGTCTCAGGTTCGAATCCTGTCGGGCGCGCCATTTTAGTTCCCGGCGCTAGAGCTGCGGTGGTCTGAGAAGTAGTCAGTACCGCGTGAAAGAATACAGTGGTGGCTATAGCTCAGTTGGTAGAGCCCTGGATTGTGATTCCAGTTGTCGTGGGTTCGAATCCCATTAGCCACCCCATTATTGAAAGAGTTGTGAATTGCGAAGGTGGCGGAATTGG
>NZ_JADBQK010000020.1:0-48120 GCF_014895885.1 Enterobacter cloacae complex sp. P17RS | reverse complement strand
TTCAGGTGTTAGTGTCCTTAGGATGTGGGGGTTCGAGTCCCCCCCCTCGCACCACGACTTTTTAAATGAATTGAACTAAAAATTCAAAAAAGCAGTACATCGGCGAGTAGCGCAGCTTGGTAGCGCAACTGGTTTGGGACCAGTGGGTCGGAGGTTCGAATCCTCTCTCGCCGACCAATTTTGAACCCCGCTTCGGCGGGGTTTTTTGTTTTCTGTAAGTTTTCTCCCCTGTCGTTATCTCCAGAAAGCACCCTTTATCATTGTCGCGATTCAGTGACATGCAAGCCATTGAAAATAAAATAAATAATTATTTGTGGGATTTACTGTCTCTTCCTGGCGACATATTTCTGCTTTTGCCGATACGCTATGAAGCTTCAGAGGCTACTTAACAGCATAATTTCCTTTTATCTTAAAATGTTGCGCCATGTAAAAGTTCTGCGTGTAAATCTGGCACGTAACGTGCAATAATATACGCGTAGATGCTCATTCCATCTCTTATGTTCGCCTTAGTGCCTCATAAACTCAGGAATGACGCAGAGCCATTTACGGTGCTTATCGTCCACTGACAGATGTCGCTTCGGCCTCATCAGACACCATGGACATAACGTTGAGTGAAGCACCAAATATGTTGTCTTACAGACCTGTTTTAACGCCTGCTTTTATAGCAGGCGTTTTTTTATGTCTTATTCCCGATACCCACGCATGATCAGGGCGACCAACAGCAGGGCGGCTGACGAGACCGTATAGAGCGCCAGCACTGAGCCAAGCCCAACAGCCACTATCGCTGTAATGCCGGTGAAAAGCGAGGCGCTGAGCGTTTGCCAGCGCCAGGCTTTACCGCTGGCTGACGCGGTTTGCGTGATATGAAAACTGCTGAGTACGCCAAACGTGCCGGCTGCGAAGAGAACGTTTGAGGCCAGATGCGCGATAAAGATCATCCCCAGCGCACATGCCATCCACCCGGACAACAACGGCAGCATTCCATAAGCGGCAAGAAAAATACCGAGACAAACGATGATTCGCGGCGTGTGGACGGCAAAGCGCGTCAGGCTCTCTTTTTTTAGCAGCATGGGGCCGCAAAGTTGCCCCATGCTCCTTGCGAAAAGCAGAGGCAGAGCAAGGCCCGCCGCATCCTGAGGATGGAGCTGCTGCGCCAGGGCCGGAAGTAGCGCCATAGCCGGTGAGCCGACGGCCGCCAGCGCCGGCAAAATGAGCAGGCTGCGCTTTTGCCGAACGGTCAACGTCCGCCAGCTCAGTGGCGCGGGGGCTGCCTCTTCACCGGGGAGAGGTAGCAATGACCCAGAAAACCGGCGTCCAGCCAGCCATAACATGAGCAGTGAACCGAGAAAGCTGGCGGCATCAATGGCCAGCAGGGTAAACACGGAGGTCTGCTTGAATAGCACCACGCCGAGTCCAGTACCTAATAACACCTGAGAAGCAAAAATCACATTTTCCAGACAGGTCGCAGCAGGCAGCTCTGTTTCGCTTAGTCCGCGTTTAAAGAGCAATGTCAGCGCGGGCCAGCTCATCCCGCTGAGCAGCGCTTCGGTGGATTGCACGGCGAGTAGCGAGGCAATGCTGTGATAACCCGCACCGAGCAGGGGGAAGAGCAGGGCGAGCAATCCCAGCCCCTCGGTCACTATCAGCAGGAATACTGGAGAATAGCGCGAGCACAGCTTTTCGCCGATCGCGCTGCCGATGAATCCCGGAACCGTTGCGAAAAGAAAAGCGAGGGTGAGCAGGGCGGGCGGGGCCGACCACGCTAACAGTAAACCAAAGACCACGACCTGGGTTAAACCATTTCCCAGCGAAGAAAAGATAAAAGCACAGGCAAGCAGGCGCAGCCAGCGGTGGCAGCGCAGCGCTTCAATAAGCGCATACAAAAGCGAGTTCATGAAGATTTCCTTTCAAAAACGATTTAATCCACGCTGCAGAAAGTGCGCGTGTGTGAAAAAAGGTTAATGAAAAGACATCGTTACATTGGCGGGTTCGTTTGCAGATGTGGGTGTAAAGAATGTAGCAGGAGAAAGGCGATAAAAAAAGGAGGCCGTCTGGCCTCCTTTTTTATTTATTGCGGGTTACCGTTATTTTGCAGCGTCAGCAACAGCCCATCGCGCCGCATGGCGGCCGCCTCTTCTGGCTTATGCTGTTTGTCCAGCGTATCGGCAAGCCACGCGTAGTCAAACGCGTCCGGACGCTGTTTCAGTGCCGCACGGAAGGCCAGGCTCGCCTCTTGCCATTCGCCGTGCTTCATCAGCGACTGGCCCAGGGTACTCCACAGTAGCGGACGGTCACCGACGGTTTTGATCTGCTGGCGCAGCACTTTTTCGACCTGCTCAGGGTTATTGGTTTTCAGGCGCGGGATCACCATGACCAGGCGATCGTCGTACTGGCGCTTCAGGCCGTCGAGAAGGATCTCCTGGGCAGTGTCATGATCGTCACATTCAATAAGATGTTCCGCCATGGCCACCTGCAGGGGGACCTGCTGGCGCGTTTTCCGGCTCTGATTCTTCCACCAGGTTTTCAGGCCTTCGCTGCCCAGGTCGGCGCGCGCCTGATCCATCAGGCCAATCCATGCCAGACGCTGAAGTTCATCACGATGTTCATCATCACCCACCTCGGCCTTCGCCATCGACGGAATGATGTCCAGCAACGAGCCCCACGCTCCGGTACGAATATAGGCCTGCTCCGCAAGGCGCAGGACTTCCGGATGACGCGGTGCGATTTCCAGCAGACGGTCAATGCCGTGGCGCGCCGCGTGGTTCTCATTGCGCGCGAGCTGCAGGCGGACGCGGGTAATTTCCACTGGGATCGGGTCGCCAGACGCCAGTTCTGACGCGCGTTCCAGATGCTGGTTAGCGCGGGCTTCATCACCGCGCTGCTGCGCCGCTTCGGCGGCCAGAAGATAGTTCACCACCGGCTGTTCCGCGTGATCGGCGTTTTTCGACATCAGCTTTTCAACCTGCTGGTAATCGCCTTCGGCCAGCTTTAGCAGTGCCTGTTCCGTTTGCTTACGGGCGCGGCGGCGCTTACGGCCAACGAACCAGCCGCGGGTATGGGCACCGGTGCGGAAAATACGGCGCAGGATCCATTCAACGGCAAGCAGGACTACGACGCCGAGGATCAGAACGATCGCCAGACCTGTTACGCTGGTTTCAATGTTGTAGTTATCGGTCTGGATCAGGACGTATCCCTGATGACCCGCAAGCATCGGGCCCAGGACGATCCCGGCGATCAGCAGGATGAAGAGTAAAAGGACTTTTAGCATCATTACTCTCCCTGTGGCGCGCTTTCAGGCGCTGGTGCCGCCGCTGTGCCGGTCTGCCCGGCCGGAACGCCCGGCTGCGCCAGCAGGTTACGCACGCGCGTCTGCATCAGCTTCTCCAGAATCGGCTGGCTGGCCAGTTTATCCGGCACGTTCATGGTGATGTTCTGCTGGCTCAGCTTGTCGATATCTTCGAGGAAGGCGGTGGTCGTTGCATCATCGGTGTTGTAGTAGGCGCGTACCCACGTCGAGACGTTATCCAGCGCCTGTTTGTACGTTTCTTCCTGATGGCGCGGCACGGCCTGCGCCGCGACCAGCAGGCGGGAACGGATGTTTTCGCGCAGATAGATATCCTGATTCGGCGCTAACAGCGGTACGGCGGTTTCATCGCGACGGCGGATGGTGATGAAGCTGTCCATAAAGTTCTGCCAGCTTTTCTGCAGGTTTATGCGCCATTCGCTCAGGGAGCTGGACAGCTCGGTACCGTCAGAGTCCATCGGGGAGTCGTCGTCATTGTTATCCGCCAGCTGCAGGTTATCTATTTGATTCGAAAGCTGGTTCACCTTGAGGATAATGCCGTCGTAATCCACCTGTGAAACGGCGGAGAGGCTGGCGATATCTTCGGTAATCGCACGGCGCGCGGTAATGAGGCTCGGGTCGTTCATGTCGGCCAGGCTCGCATCGGCGCTTTTCAGCAGCGCGGCGGCGGTGGTCACGTCCTGATCGCTCCACAGCTTACGCCCGGCGAGTTTGACGAGGAAATCGGCCTGCGAGAGTAGCCAGGTTTTGGCATCGGTGCCGGAGATCGTGGCGACTTTCTGCTGTACTTCGCCCAGCTGTTTGGTCAGCTCTTCCTGTTTGCTGTTCGCCTCGGCAAGCGCGGCGGCCTGCTGCTTAATCACCGCTTCCAGCTCGGTTTTCTGCGTTTCCTGCGCTTTTTGCAGGGAGGTAAGCTGATTGACCAGCGTATCGCTGGTGGCCGTCTGGTTAGCACTCTGTTGCTTTACCAGACCATACAGGCCGACGCCTGCTGCCAGCGCAATGGCGATGGCAATCGCGCTCAGCGCGAGGCTGGTTTTATTGCTGCCGTTTTTCTTCTCAGCGGTTTTCTCAGTCGTCTCTGGCTGTGGCGTTGTCTCCACAGTCTCCCTGGTCTCTTCAACCACGGCGGAGGATTTTTCGTGTTCCGTCATTATGGCTTCCCATTTGAGAGTTATTGTAATGCGCGCAGCAGCGCATCGTTGTCGGCGTTATCAGCGATCCGAATATCCTGCCAGCCCAGTTCCCGGGCGAGGTTCGCCAGACGCTCACTGACGACCAGAAGCCGACAGCGGAGTAACCAGTTTTCGCGATACCAACGCGGTATCAGCGACCAAAGCTGTTGTAACATTTCACCGCTGGTGACCACCAGCGTATTAATACCGCGCGCATGCCAGCGCATCGCCTCTTCAGCACCGTCGTAGTGTTTCGCACAGCGCTGGTAGCACTCAACAAACGTGACGTCAGCCCCGCGTTCCCGCAGCGTTTCACCCAGCAGTTCGCGGCCACCGTTGCCGCGCAAAATGAGCGCGCGCTTTCCGGCAATAGTTTGTAATTCAGGTAATTGTAGCAAGACTTCGCTGATTTCCCGATCCAACGGGTAGCGAACGTCTGTTCCACTCACGGTATGTAAGGCCAGCGCGGTGGTTCTGCCGATAGAGAAATAGCGCGGAGCGGTCGGCCAGCGTGTCCCCGCCTGTTGCAGCTGCGCATGGGCAAATTCCACGGCATGCTGCGATAGCGCAAACAGCAGGTCGCCTTCCTGCAGGGTATTCATCTGGTCGGCGAGCGCAGAGAGCTCCCGACCGGGGGAGAATTCAATGAGCGGAAAACTCCAGGCCACCTGCCCCAGTGCGCGCAGACGGCTCACTAACTGCTCTCCTGCGGGAGAAGGGCGGGTGACAAGAATACTCATGCAGGGGGTTCTCCGTTATAGACCTCGGCCAGAATTTCACGCGCGCCGTTATTCAGCAGCTCTTCCGCCAGCGACACGCCAAGCGCTTCGGCATCCTGCGGCTTGCCGCGACGTTCGCCGCGCACCATCTGTGAACCGTCCGGCGCGCCCACCAGCGCGCGCAGCCACAGTTCACCGTCTGTTAATTCAGCATAGCTGCCAATCGGCACCTGACATCCGCCTTCGAGGCGAGTATTCATCGCCCGTTCGGCTTTTACACGGGTTGCGGTCTCGTCATGGTTCAGCGGAGTGAGCAGCTCGCGGGTGCGCGCATCGTCCAGACGGCACTCAATGCCGACGGCGCCCTGGCCGACGGCCGGCAGCGACAGCTCTGGTGGCAACGCCACGCGAATGCGTTCATCCAGCCCCAGGCGCTTCAGGCCTGCAACCGCAAGAATAATGGCATCGTAATCGCCGTTATCCAGCTTGCCCAGACGCGTGCCAACGTTACCGCGCAGCGAGCGGATGATAAGGTCAGGACGACGCTCCGCCAGCTGACACTGACGGCGTAAACTGGACGTGCCAACCACGCTACCCGCCGGCAGCGCGTCGAGCGAGTCATAGTGGTTCGAGACAAACGCGTCACGCGGATCTTCGCGCTCGCAGATGGTCACCAGCCCCAGCCCTTCCGGGAACTCGACGGGCACGTCTTTCATCGAATGTACGGCGATATCGGCGCGGTTCTCAAGCAATGCCAGTTCCAGCTCTTTGACAAACAGGCCCTTGCCGCCCACTTTCGCCAGCGGCGTATCCAGAATCACGTCACCGCGCGTGACCATCGGCACCAGCTCGACGCGCAATCCACTGTGGCAGGCTTCAAGGCGCTGCTTAACATAATGTGCCTGCCAGAGCGCGAGAGGGCTTTGGCGTGTGGCAATTCTCAAAACATTGTCTAACATGCTTGTTACCGTCATTATCAATCGCTAACCATCCTAACATTGTTGACTCTGGGATGGCAGTTTTACGGTTGATGAAGCGTGAGAGGGACAAGGCGGCGTATTCGTCAGCCATAGCCGTATTCAGGAATTTACACGTACAGAACGGTGCTACACTTGTATGTAGCGCATCTTTCTTTACGGTCAACCGGCAAGGTGTTAAATTGATCACGTTTTAGACCATTTTTTCGTCGGTACCACCATAATGACAAGGGCGAAAAAAGGGTAACGGTTATCTTTTTGAAATACTGCGGGCTCGCTGTTATTCGTGTTTTGAATAGCTTACGACACCCGGAAACATCAGGCGATACGTCTTGTACCTCTATATTGAGACTCTGAAACAGAGACTGGATGCCATAAATCAACTGCGTGTGGATCGCGCGCTTGCTGCCATGGGCCCTGCTTTCCAGCAGGTATACAGTCTGCTGCCGACATTATTGCACTATCACCACCCGCTGATGCCTGGCTACCTTGATGGTAACGTTCCCCAGGGCATTTGCCTCTTCACGCCTGATGAAACCCAACAGCATTATTTGAACGAGCTGGAACTCTACCGCGGCATGCCGCCTCAGGTTTCTCCGAAAGGTGAACTGCCGATTACCGGCGTTTACTCGATGGGGAGCACCTCATCGGTAGGGCAGAGCTGTTCTTCGGACCTGGATATCTGGGTCTGCCATCAATCCTGGCTCGATAACGAAGAGCGCCAGCTGCTGCAGCGTAAATGCAGCCTGCTGGAAAGCTGGGCGGCCTCGCTTGGCGTGGAAGTGAGCTTCTTCCTGATTGATGAAAACCGTTTCCGCCATAATGAAAGCGGCAGTCTGGGTGGTGAGGACTGCGGCTCGACTCAGCACATCCTGTTGCTGGATGAATTTTACCGTACTGCCGTTCGCCTGGCCGGGAAGCGTATTCTGTGGAATATGGTCCCGTGCGAAGAAGAAGAGCATTACGACGACTACGTCATGTCGCTTTACGCGCAGGGCGTACTGACGCCAAACGAATGGCTGGATCTGGGCGGCCTCAGCTCCCTGTCCGCCGAAGAGTACTTTGGCGCAAGCCTCTGGCAGCTCTACAAGAGCATTGATTCACCGTACAAAGCGGTGCTGAAAACCCTGCTGCTGGAAGCCTACTCGTGGGAATACCCTACGCCGCGCCTGCTGGCGAAAGATATCAAGCAGCGCCTGCACGATGGCGAAATTGTCTCCTACGGGCTCGACGCCTACTGCATGATGCTGGAGCGCGTTACCGAATACCTGAAAGCCATTGATGACGCCACGCGTCTTGACCTGGTGCGTCGATGTTTCTATCTCAAAGTCTGTGAGAAGCTGAGCCGTGAGCGCGCCTGCGTGGGCTGGCGTCGTGAAGTGGTCAGTCAGTTAGTAAAAGAGTGGGGATGGGACGAAGCGCGTCTGTCCATGCTCGACAACCGGGCCAACTGGAAAATCGATCAGGTGCGTGAAGCGCACAACGAACTGCTCGACGCGATGATGCAAAGCTACCGTAACCTGATCCGTTTTGCGCGCCGCAATAACCTTAGCGTTTCCGCCAGCCCGCAGGATATCGGGGTGTTAACCCGTAAGCTGTACGCCGCGTTTGAAGCGCTGCCGGGCAAAGTGACCCTGGTTAACCCGCAGATTTCGCCTGACCTGTCTGAACCAAACCTGACCTTTATCTATGTGCCGCCGGGCCGCGCAAACCGCACCGGGTGGTATCTGTACAACCGTGCGCCAAGCATGGATTCGATTATCAGCCATCAGCCGCTGGAATATAACCGCTATCTGAACAAGCTGGTGGCGTGGGCCTGGTTTAACGGCCTGCTGACCTCGCGCACGCGCCTGTTTATCAAGGGCAATGAGGTTGTCGATTTAGCCAAGCTGCAGGAGATGGTGGCGGATGTGTCGCACCACTTCCCGCTGCGTCTGCCTGCGCCGACGCCAAAAGCGCTCTACAGCCCGTGTGAGATTCGCCATCTGGCGATCATCGTCAACCTGGAATACGACCCGACGGCGGCCTTCCGCAATCAGGTGGTCCATTTTGACTTCCGCAAGCTGGACGTCTTCAGCTTTGGCGAGCAGCAAAACTGCCTGGTGGGCAGCGTAGACCTGCTGTACCGCAACTCGTGGAACGAAGTGCGTACCCTGCACTTCAACGGCGAGCAGGCGATGATTGAAGCGCTGAAAACCATTCTCGGCAAGATGCACCAGGACGCCGCGCCGCCGGACAGCGTCGAAGTGTTCTGCTACAGCCAGCACCTTCGCGGTTTAATTCGTACTCGCGTGCAGCAGTTGGTGTCTGAATGCATCGAACTGCGCCTCTCCAGCACCCGTCAGGAAACCGGGCGCTTTAAAGCGCTGCGCGTCTCCGGGCAGACGTGGGGCCTGTTCTTCGAGCGTCTGAACGTGTCGGTGCAGAAGCTGGAAAACGCTATCGAGTTCTACGGCGCGATTTCACACAACAAGCTGCACGGCCTGTCGGTTCAGGTGGAAACCAACCACGTCAAGCTGCCGCAGGTGGTGGATGGCTTTGCCAGTGAAGGGATTATTCAGTTCTTCTTTGAAGAGTCGGGCGACGATGCCGGGTTCAACATCTACATTCTGGATGAGACCAACCGCGCCGAGGTGTATCACCACTGTGAAGGCAGCAAAGAGGAGCTGGTGCGCGACGTCAGCCGCTTCTACTCTTCCTCGCATGACCGCTTCACCTACGGTTCCAGCTTTATCAACTTCAATCTGCCGCAGTTCTACCAGATTGTGAACGTGGATGGCCGAGCGCAGGTGATCCCGTTCCGTACGCAGGCGATTACCCCTGCGGCGCCTGCGAATCAGGATACTGCACCGCTGTTGCAGCAGTATTTTTCCTGAGGCTTTTCGCCCGGTAAGGCGCAGCCGCCACCGGGCAACAAAACTACCTGAAACTCACGTCCTCGCCCGCCTGCGCGGTCGCCGCCTGTTCCAGCAGATCCCAGAACGTTTCGCCGCTGCGATCGCAAACCCACTCGTCACCCTTCAAATCAAAGTGATAGCCGCCCTGTTTGGCCGCCAGCCACACCTGGTGAAGCGGCTCCTGACGGTTAATAATAATTTTGCTGCCGTTTTCGAAGCTCAGGGTCAGAATGCCGCCGTTGATTTCACAATCGATATCGCTGTCGCCGTCCCAGTCGTCGATACGTTCTTCGATGGTCATCCACAGGGTGTCGGCAAGGCGATGGAATTCACTGTCGTTCATGGTTTTGTTCCTGTTTTTCGTGATGGCGGCAGTATAACGCTAAATAATTCCCGTTGCAGGAAAGCGGCAAACTCTTGCTTTTGTGTCTTCTCCTGCGATGATAGAAACAGATTTGAACTTACGGGCAACTTTATAATGAAAAACGCTTTCCGAACGCTTGCCGTTCTCATCACGCTGTTTAGCCTGACCGGCTGCGGACTGAAGGGACCACTCTACTTCCCGCCTGCGGATAAAACCGCGCCGCCGCCGACAAAACCGGTTAACAGCGGCATCGAGTCTTCCACGCCAAAGACTAACGATCGTGGCGATAACGGCGGTCCGACTCAGGTTAACCTCTGACGACAACGTTCTGTACCCGCGCAATGGAGCAAATGATGCAGTTCTCTAAAATGCATGGCCTTGGCAACGATTTTATGGTCGTCGACGCGGTAACGCAGAATGTGTTTTTCTCCCCGGAACTGATCCGCCGCCTGGCGGATCGGCACGTGGGCGTGGGGTTCGATCAGCTGCTGGTGGTTGAGCCGCCCTACGATCCTGACCTCGATTTCCACTACCGTATTTTCAACGCTGACGGCAGTGAGGTTAACCAGTGCGGCAATGGCGCGCGCTGTTTCGCCCGCTTTGTCCGCCTGAAAGGGCTCACCAATAAGCGCGATATCCGCGTCAGTACCGCCAACGGTCGTATGGTGCTCAGCGTTACCGACGATGAACTGGTGCGCGTCAATATGGGCGAGCCTAACTTCGAGCCTTCCGCCGTGCCGTTTCGCGCAAACAAAGCGGAAAAGACCTATATTATGCGGGCGGCCGAGCAGACAGTATTGTGCGGCGTTGTCTCGATGGGTAACCCGCACTGCGTGATTCAGGTGGATGACGTGGAAACCGCGGCGGTCGAAACGCTCGGTCCGGTGCTGGAGAGCCACGAGCGGTTCCCGGAGCGGGCGAACATCGGCTTTATGCAGGTGATGAAGCGTGAACACATCCGTCTGCGGGTTTACGAGCGCGGCGCGGGCGAAACCCAGGCTTGCGGAAGCGGCGCCTGTGCGGCGGTGGCCGTCGGTATCTCCCAGGGGTTACTGGCAGAAGAGGTTCGCGTGGAATTACCGGGCGGTCGTCTTGATATCGCCTGGAAAGGAGCGGGTCATCCACTGTACATGACTGGCCCGGCGACACATGTTTATGACGGGTTTATCCATCTATGAAACAACCAGGGGAAGAACTGCAGGAAACAGTGACGGAACTGGACGATAGCGCTGTTGTTGATTATCTGCTGAACAATCCTGAGTTTTTTATTCGCAATGCACGCGTCGTCGAACGAATGCGCGTGCCGCATCCGGTTCGCGGGACCGTGTCGCTGGTCGAATGGCACATGGCGCGCGCGCGTAACCACATCAACCAGCTTGAAGAGAACATGACGCTGCTGATGGAGCAGGCCAGCACCAACGAAAGCCTGTTCTATCGCCTTCTGCACCTGCAGGCGCGTCTGGCCTCGGCGCACAGCCTTGAAGAGTTTCTCAGCCGCTTCCACCGCTGGGCGCGCGAACTGGGGCTGGCGGGCGCAACGATTCGTCTGTTCCCTGATCGCTGGCGCATTGGCGCACCGTCGGGGTTCACCCATCTGGCGCTCAGCCGTCAGGCGTTTGAGCCGCTGCGCATTCAGCGCCTGGGCCATGAGCATCACTATCTGGGGCCGCTGAACGGACCTGAGCTGCTGGTAGTGCTGCCGGAAGCCAAAGCGATTGGCTCGGTAGCGATGTCGCTGATGGGGCGCGATGGCGACCTGGGGGTAATATTATTTACCAGCCGCGACGCGCACCACTATGAGCAGGGGCAAGCCACGCACCTGCTGCAGGAGATCGCCCTGATGCTGCCCGAGCTGCTGGAGCGCTGGATTGAACGCGTATGACGGACGGACTGCTCGCCACTGACGTCTCGCGGTTTCTGCGCTATCTGGGCGTTGAGCGTCAGCTCAGCCCCATTACGCTGCTTAACTATCAGCGTCAGCTTGATGCCATCATGCAGATTGCCGAAGAAATCGGCCTGAAAAGCTGGCAACAATGTGACGCCGCCACGGTACGCGGGTTCGTCGTGCGTAGCCGTAAAAAAAATCTTAGCCCGGCGAGCCTTGCGCTCCGGCTCTCTGCCCTGCGCAGCTTTTTCGACTGGCTGGTCAGCCAGGGCGGCCTGAAAGCCAACCCGGCAAAAGGGATCGCCACGCCGAAAGCCCCGCGCCATCTGCCGAAAAATATTGACGTCGACGACGTAAACCGCCTGCTGGATATCGATCTGAACGATCCGCTGGCCGTGCGCGACCGCGCGATGCTGGAGGTGATGTACGGCGCGGGCCTGCGTCTCTCCGAACTGGTGAACCTCGACTTAAAGCATCTCGATCTGGAATCCGGCGAAGTGTGGGTGATGGGCAAGGGCAGCAAAGAGCGCCGCCTGCCGATTGGCCGCAACGCCGTCTCCTGGATTGAGCACTGGCTGGATCTGCGCGGCCTGTTTGGCGCGGAAGAGGATGCGCTGTTTTTATCAAAGCTCGGCAAGCGGATCTCCGCGCGTAACGTGCAGAAGCGCTTTGCGGAGTGGGGCATCAAGCAGGGGCTGAACAGCCACGTGCATCCCCACAAGCTGCGCCACTCCTTTGCGACACACATGCTGGAATCGAGCGGCGATCTGCGCGGCGTACAGGAACTGCTTGGCCACGCGAATCTGTCGACCACTCAAATCTATACCCACTTAGACTTCCAACACCTTGCCTCGGTGTATGACGCGGCGCATCCACGCGCCAAACGGGGGAAATAATGCGTTTTTACCGCCCACTCGGTCAGATCTCAGCCCTGACGTTTGACCTTGATGACACCCTTTATGACAACCGCGAGGTGATCCTGCGTACCGAGCAGGAGTCGCTGGCGTTTGTGCAGAACTACCATCCGGCGCTGAAAGCGATGCAAAACAAGGACTTCCAGAAGCTGCGCCAGTCCCTGCGGGAGACCGAGCCGGACATTTACCACGACGTGACCGAATGGCGTCGTCGCGCGGTTGAGCAGGCGATGCTGAACGCGGGTCTGAGCGCACAGGATGCCGCCGTCGGTGCCGAAGCGGCAATGGAAAACTTCGCCAAATGGCGTAGCCGCATCGACGTGCCACAGGAAACCCACGACACGCTGGCGAAGCTTGCCGAAAAGTGGCCGCTGGTGGCCATCACCAACGGCAATGCCCAGCCGGAGCTGTTTGGCCTCAGCGATTATTTTGAATTCGTGCTGCGCGCGGGTCCGCACGGGCGCGCGAAGCCGTTCAGCGACATGTACCATCTGGCAGCGGAGAAGCTTAACCTGCCGCTGGGTGAGATCCTGCACGTGGGCGATGACCTGACCACAGACGTGGCCGGTGCCATCCGCTGCGGCATGCAGGCCTGCTGGATCAAGCCAGAAAATGCGGAGCTGATGACCGCAACAGACAGCCGTCTTCTGCCGCACGTGGAAATTTCGCGGTTGGCATCCCTCACGACGCTGATATAATCATCAATTGTTCTGTATAAATTAACAGGGTTTTGGCGAGTGGAAACATTTGCCTGCCCGACATGACGTGACGGTGCCAATGGACGTTTCTTACCTGCTCGACAGCCTTAATGACAAACAGCGTGACGCGGTTGCCGCCTCGCGCACCAACCTGCTGGTTCTGGCTGGGGCGGGGAGTGGTAAGACACGCGTGCTGGTTCACCGTATCGCCTGGCTGCAGAGCGTGGAAAACTGCTCACCGTACTCGATTATGGCCGTGACGTTTACCAACAAGGCGGCGGCGGAGATGCGTCACCGTATCGCCCAGCTGATGGGCACCAGCCAGGGCGGCATGTGGGTTGGCACCTTCCACGGCCTGGCGCACCGTCTGCTGCGCGCGCACCATATGGACGCTAACCTGCCGCAGGATTTCCAGATCCTCGACAGCGAAGATCAGCTCCGTCTGCTGAAGCGCCTGATCAAGGCGATGAACCTCGACGAGAAGCAGTGGCCGCCGCGTCAGGCGATGTGGTACATCAACGGTCAGAAAGACGAAGGTCTGCGTCCGCACCACATTCAGAGCTTCGGTAACCCGGTCGAGCAGACCTGGCAGAACGTCTATAAGGCCTATCAGGAAGCGTGCGACCGCGCCGGCCTGGTGGATTTCGCCGAGCTGCTGCTGCGCGCCCACGAGCTGTGGCTGAACAAACCGCATATCCTGCAGCACTACCGCGAACGCTTCACCAACATCCTGGTGGACGAATTCCAGGATACCAACAACATCCAGTACGCATGGATCCGCCTGCTGGCCGGAGATACCGGCAAGGTGATGATCGTGGGTGATGACGACCAGTCGATCTACGGCTGGCGCGGCGCGCAGGTGGAGAACATCCAGCGCTTCCTCAACGATTTTCCCGGCGCGCAAACCATCCGTCTGGAGCAGAACTACCGCTCAACCAGCAACATCCTGAGCGCGGCCAACGCCCTGATTGAGAACAACAACGGGCGTCTGGGCAAAAAGCTGTGGACCGACGGCGTCGACGGCGAACCGATCTCGATTTACTGCGCCTTCAACGAGCTCGACGAAGCGCGCTTCGTGGTGAACCGCATCAAAACCTGGCAGGACAACGGCGGCGCGCTGGAGCAGTGCGCCATTCTCTACCGCAGCAACGCCCAGTCGCGCGTGCTGGAAGAGGCGCTGCTGCAGGTGAGCATGCCGTACCGCATTTACGGCGGCATGCGATTCTTCGAACGTCAGGAGATCAAAGATGCGCTTTCGTATCTGCGCCTGATCGCCAACCGCAACGACGACGCGGCGTTTGAGCGCGTGGTGAACACGCCGACCCGCGGGATTGGCGACCGTACGCTGGACGTGGTGCGTCAGGCCTCGCGTGACCGCCAGCTGACGCTGTGGCAGGCGTGCCGCGAGCTGCTGCAGGAAAAAGCCCTCGCCGGGCGCGCCGCCAGCGCGCTCCAGCGCTTCCTGGAATTAATTGATGCCCTGGCGCAGGAAACCGCCGACATGCCGCTGCACGTGCAGACCGACCGGGTGATTAAAGACTCCGGGCTGCGTACCATGTACGAGCAGGAAAAAGGCGAAAAGGGGCAGACCCGTATAGAGAACTTAGAGGAACTGGTCACGGCAACGCGCCAGTTCAGCTACAACGAAGAAGACGAAGACCTGATGCCGCTGCAGGCGTTCCTCTCTCACGCCGCGCTGGAAGCGGGTGAAGGGCAGGCGGACACCTGGCAGGACGCGGTTCAACTGATGACCCTGCACTCCGCCAAAGGTCTGGAGTTCCCGCAGGTGTTTATCGTCGGCATGGAAGAGGGCATGTTCCCAAGCCAGATGTCGTTGGATGAAGGCGGGCGTCTGGAAGAAGAACGTCGTCTGGCTTACGTGGGCGTGACGCGAGCGATGCAGAAGCTGACGCTAACCTACGCCGAAACCCGCCGTCTGTACGGCAAAGAGGTCTATCACCGACCGTCGCGCTTCATCGGCGAACTGCCGGAAGAGTGCGTGGAAGAGGTGCGTCTGCGCGCCAGCATCAGCCGTCCGGTTAGCCATCCGCGCATGGGCTCGCCGATCTCTGAAACCGACACCGGCTACAAGCTGGGCCAGCGCGTGCGCCATTCGAAGTTTGGCGAAGGTACCATTGTGAATCTGGAAGGCAGCGGCGAGCACAGCCGCCTGCAGGTCGCGTTCCAGGGGCAGGGGATCAAATGGCTGGTGGCGGCCTACGCGAAGCTGGAAACAGTCTAACATTCAGAAAAATATCATTATTTTGTAATAATCTGCTAGCCTTATACAGTGAAGGTCAATTAATGCCCTTCAGCGTTCCGTTGCGTGTTGACGCCACAGTTACTGCTGGCGTAACATGCGCGCACGATTACGCTAAGAGGACATTCGCCTTGGACACACCCAGTAGATACTGGCTCAATTCCCTGTCATCCAGGAACAACTCCTAAGGCTATCTCCTCTTGCTGATGGCCTTAGTGGTTGTCAGCGACTGCATTATTCCCGTCGCGCTGAGTCAGGCTGTTTAATGGTCTGAAACCCAATTTGTTTCTGTGTGCCCACCGAACTGTCCGATATTTTTTGCATTGGGAGTCCCGGTCATGTTGAGCGCATTTCAACTCGAAAATAACCGACTGACTCGGCTTGAAGCCGAAGAGTCACAGCCCCTCATTGATGCCGTATGGGTGGATTTGGTCGAGCCGGACGACGATGAGCGCCTTCGCGTACAATCTGAGCTGGGGCAAAGCCTGGCAACCCGCCCGGAACTGGAAGATATCGAAGCATCCGCGCGTTTCTTTGAAGATGAAGACGGCCTGCACATTCACTCCTTCTTCTTCTTTGAAGATGCGGAAGATCACGCGGGCAACTCCACCGTGGCGTTTACCATTCGCGACGGTCGTCTGTTTACTCTGCGTGAACGCGAACTGCCGGCGTTTCGTCTCTACCGCATGCGCGCCCGCAGCCAGGCGATGGTGGACGGCAACGCTTACGAGCTGCTGCTCGATCTGTTCGAGACTAAAATTGAACAGCTGGCGGACGAAATTGAAAACATCTACAGCGATCTGGAAAAGCTGAGCCGCGTGATCATGGAAGGCCATCAGGGGGATGAGTACGACGAAGCGCTTTCGACGCTGGCAGAGCTGGAAGATATCGGCTGGAAGGTGCGTTTGTGTCTGATGGATACCCAGCGCGCGCTGAACTTCCTGGTGCGCAAGGCGCGTCTGCCGGGCGGTCAGCTGGAGCAGGCGCGTGAGATCTTACGCGATATCGAATCTCTGCTGCCGCACAACGAATCTCTGTTCCAGAAGGTGAACTTCCTGATGCAGGCGGCGATGGGCTTTATCAACATCGAGCAGAACCGCATCATCAAGATCTTCTCGGTAGTGTCCGTGGTGTTCCTGCCGCCAACGCTGGTGGCGTCCAGCTACGGGATGAACTTCGAGTTTATGCCGGAGCTGAAGTGGAGCTTTGGCTACCCGGGGGCGATTATCTTTATGATCCTCGCCGGGCTGGCGCCGTATCTGTACTTTAAGCGCCGGAACTGGCTGTAAAATCTGGCGGGTGGCGCTGCGCTTACCCGCCCTACAAAACACCTACATTCCTCTGCGGGTTCTGCGCTGGGTATAAATCGCATCGGCGACGAAAATCGCCAGCGCCACCCAGATAAAGGCGAAGGTCACCATCTTATCCGCACCCGGCACTTCGCCGTAAAACACCACCGCCAGCAGGAACATCAGCGTCGGGCCAATGTACTGGAAGAAGCCCAGCGTGGAGAGGCGCAGGCGCGTTGCCGCACCGGTGAAGCACAGCAGCGGAATGGTGGTCACTACGCCCGCCGCCATCAACATCAGGTTCAGCGACCACGGGTTGCTGCCCATATGGCTGGTGGCGCTGTCGGCGATACCGAACAGATAGATCGCCGCCACCGGCAGCAGCCACAGGGTTTCAAACAGCATCCCGGTTTGCGCTTCCACCGCAATTTTCTTACGTACCAGGCCGTAAAAAGCAAAGCTGAACGCCAGACCGAGGGCGATAATCGGCAGCGAGCCAAACGTCCACAGCTGCACCAGCACGCCGCAGAAGGCGAGAATCACCGCCACCCACTGCATCCGGCGGAAGCGTTCGCCGAGGAAAATCATCCCCAGCACGATATTCACCAGCGGGTTAATGAAGTACCCCAGGCTCGCTTCGAGCATGTGGTGGTTATTCACCGCCCAGATAAACAGCAGCCAGTTGCCGCCGATCAGCACCGCAGAAAGCGCCAGCAGGAAGACCTTTTTAGGGGTTTGCAGCAGCGTTTTAACGCCGGACCACTGACGGCTGAGGCTCATCAGCGCGATCATGAAGAAGAACGACCAGATGACGCGGTGAGTGAGGATCTCGTCGGCCGGAACATAGGCGATAAATTTGAAGTACGCCGGGGCGATACCCCAAATAAAATAAGCGGCAAGGGCGAGTAAAACGCCCTGCCGCGTCTGTTTAGCATCCATCGGGAAAATCCATGACAAAAAAGTGAATCAATTTTACCCGAATTTGCCGCCTCAACCCACCATATAAGTGGCGGTTGCGCTGGCAATATAAACCTGCTCCTCGTTATGCAGCTCAACGCGGGCAACGGCAACTTTGTTCCCGGCACGCAGCAGGCTGCTGGTGCAGGTAAAGCGGTTTCCGCGCCCCGGGCGAAGATAGTCGACGCGTAAATCAATGGTGCCCATGCGCGCCAGACGCTGGCGGAGTTCATCTTCGTTGATGGTGTCATGGCGCGTCAGCGTACTGCCCACGCAGACCAGGCCTGCCGCCACGTCCAGCGCGGAGGCAATCACCCCGCCGTGCAGAATACTTTGCGCCCAGTTACCCACCATCATCGGCTGGTTGTTGAAACTCAGCTGGGCAAACTCTTTCTCATAACGCTCCAGCTCAAGACCCAGTGCACGGTTAAACGGCATGTGGTAAACAAAAATCTCGCCCACGAGTTTTAACACTTCTTCGGCGGTAAGCATGGCTGACATGAGGCATTACACCCTTATTGTTAATGAAATGTTGATTTTATGCTTCAGCAATAAGGAATTCCACTTTCAGAAACGAGGATGCAGCAGTTATCGCAGAAGTCTGTAGAATGTTCGCCTCATAACTATTCAGGTAATTTTACTCTTTGCAGGAGAACACCACCGATGCGGACGTATCTGGCCTGGTTACTGGCGGCGGTTGCGCTGCCCCTCACAGCATATGCGCAGGAAGCGACGATTAAAGAAGTCCATGATAAACCTGCCGTTAAGGGCAGCATTATCGCCAATATGCTGCAGGAGCATGACAATCCGTTCACGCTCTACCCGTATGACACGAACTACGTGATTTATACCCAAACCAGCGATCTCAACAAAGAAGCGATAAGCTCCTATAACTGGTCTGATAATGCGCGTAAGGATGAGGTGAAGTTCCAGCTTAGCCTCGCGTTCCCGTTCTGGCGCGGTATTCTGGGGCCAAACTCGGTGCTCGGCGCGTCTTATACGCAGAAATCCTGGTGGCAGCTCTCCAACAGCGGCGAATCTTCACCGTTCCGTGAAACCAACTATGAGCCGCAGCTTTTCCTCGGCTTCGCAACGGACTATGAATTTGCTGGCTGGACGCTGCGCGACGTCGAAGTGGGCTTTAACCATGATTCTAACGGACGTTCCGATCCAACCTCCCGTAGCTGGAACCGCGCCTATACGCGCCTGATGGCGCAGAACGGTAACTGGATGGTGGAAGTGAAGCCGTGGTATGTGGTCGGCAGCACCGATGACAACCCGGATATCACCAAATATATGGGCTACTACCAGCTCAAGGTCGGCTACCAGCTTGGTGATGCCGTGCTGAGCGCGAAGGGGCAGTACAACTGGAACACCGGCTACGGCGGTGCGGAGCTCGGTCTGAGCTACCCGGTGACGAAGCACGTGCGTCTCTATACCCAGGTGTATAGCGGCTACGGCGAGTCGCTGATCGACTACAACTTCAACCAGACCCGCGTTGGCGTGGGCGTAATGCTGAACGATATTCTCTAAGCTGCTCGAATGTTTTTGCGTTAAACGTTGAAGTTTCTCTCTCAGGCGCTGAAAATAGCGCCTGTTTTATTTTTCGCAAATGGGGTTAACGTGGCGCAGGCGGAAGTATTGAATCAGGAGTCGCTGGCTAAACAGGTTTTGCATGAAACCTTTGGCTACCAGCAGTTCCGCCCGGGCCAGGAAACCATCATTGAAACCGTGCTGGAAGGCCGCGATTGCCTGGTGGTGATGCCGACCGGCGGCGGTAAATCCCTCTGTTATCAGGTGCCCGCGCTGGTGCTTAACGGCCTGACGGTCGTGGTATCGCCTCTCATTTCCCTGATGAAAGACCAGGTCGACCAGCTGCTCGCCAACGGCGTGGCGGCGGCCTGCCTGAACTCGACCCAAACCCGCGAGCAGCAGCAAGAGGTGATGGCTGGATGCCGCACCGGGCAGATCCGCCTGCTGTATATCGCGCCAGAGCGCCTGATGCTGGATAACTTCCTCGACCATCTCGCGCACTGGAACCCGGTCCTGCTGGCGGTGGATGAAGCGCACTGTATCTCCCAGTGGGGACACGATTTCCGCCCGGAATATGCCGCCCTCGGCCAGCTGCGTCAGCGCTTCCCTGAACTGCCGTTTATGGCGCTTACCGCCACGGCGGACGACACCACGCGTCTGGATATCGTTCGCCTGCTGGGGCTGAACGACCCGTATATTCAGGTCAGCAGCTTCGACCGCCCGAACATCCGCTACATGCTGATGGAAAAATTCAAGCCGCTGGACCAGCTCCTGCGCTACGTTCAGGAGCAGCGCGGCAAGTCCGGTATCATCTACTGCAACAGCCGCGCGAAGGTGGAAGACACCGCCGCGCGTCTGCAAAATCGCGGCTTTAGCGCCGCGGCCTATCACGCCGGGCTGGAAAACCATATCCGCGCCGACGTGCAGGAGAAATTCCAGCGCGACGACCTGCAAATCGTGGTCGCGACGGTGGCGTTCGGGATGGGCATCAACAAGCCGAACGTGCGCTTTGTAGTGCACTTCGACATTCCGCGCAATATCGAATCCTACTATCAGGAGACCGGCCGCGCCGGGCGTGACGGCCTGCCTGCGGAAGCGATGCTGTTTTACGATCCGGCTGATATGGCGTGGCTGCGCCGCTGTCTGGAAGAGAAGCCGCAGGGACAACTCCAGGACATTGAGCGCCACAAGCTCAACGCGATGGGTGCCTTCGCTGAAGCGCAAACCTGCCGCCGTCTGGTGCTGCTCAACTACTTTGGTGAAGGGCGACAGGAGCCGTGCGGCAACTGCGATATCTGCCTGGATCCGCCAAAGCAGTACGATGGCCTGATGGACGCGCGCAAAGCGCTCTCGACCATTTACCGCGTGAATCAACGCTTCGGGATGGGCTACGTGGTGGAAGTACTGCGCGGTGCCAATAACCAGCGTATCCGCGACATGGGCCACGACAAGCTGCCGGTTTACGGCATCGGTAAAGACCAGAGCCACGAGCACTGGGTCAGCATTATTCGTCAGCTGATCCACCTCGGCTTTGCCACGCAGAACATTGCTCAACACTCCGCGCTACAGCTGACCGAAGCAGCGCGTCCGGTGCTGCGCGGTGATGTTGAGCTCAAGCTCGCCGTGCCGCGCGTGGTTGCCCTCAAGCCGCGCGTGATGCAGAAATCCTACGGCGGTAACTATGACCGCAAGCTGTTTGCCAAGCTTCGCAAGCTGCGTAAAGCTATCGCTGACGAAGAGAACATCCCGCCATACGTGGTGTTCAACGACGCGACGCTGATTGAGATGGCGGAACAGATGCCGCTCAGCGCCAGCGAGATGCTCAGCGTCAACGGCGTCGGCACGCGCAAGCTGGAGCGCTTTGGTAAAGAGTTTATGGCGCTTATCCGCTCTCACGCCGATGGTGATGATGAGGAGTAGTCAGACGGGCGAAAAAGTGCCAGGATGATGACTCACTGAATTATTTCCCCGCGAGCTAATTATGTTAATGCTATTTCTCACCGTGGCGTTAGTGCACATCGTTGCGCTGATGAGCCCTGGACCAGACTTTTTCTTCGTGTCGCAAACTGCCGTCAGCCGCTCCCGCAAAGAAGCGATGATGGGCGTGCTCGGTATTACCATGGGCGTTATGGTCTGGGCGGCGGTCGCGCTGCTCGGTCTGAACCTGATCCTGGCGAAGATGGCGTGGCTGCATAACATCATTATGGTTGGCGGCGGGCTGTACCTGTGCTGGATGGGCTACCAGATGCTGCGCGGGGCGCTGAAGAAAGAAGAGAAAAAACCGGAAGAGCCAAAGGTAGAGCTGGCAACGGGCGGCCGCAGCTTTGTAAAAGGGCTCCTGACTAACCTGGCAAACCCGAAAGCGATTATCTATTTCGGCTCCGTGTTCTCGCTGTTTGTGGGTGACAGCGTCGGCGCAGGCGCGCGCTGGGGGATCTTCCTGCTGATCGTTGTTGAGACGTTCGCCTGGTTCACTATTGTTGCCAGCCTGTTCGCCTTACCGGCAATGCGTCGCGGCTACCAGCGCATCGCGAAGTGGATCGACGGCTTCGCCGGCGCGCTGTTCGCCGGCTTCGGCATTCATCTCATCATTTCTCGCTAAGCGTGACGCGCTGACGCAAGCAGCGCGCCAACCAGCATAAACAGCGAACCAAAGACTTTGTTCAGGGCCTTCATCTGCTTAGGCCCTTTAATCCACGCCGCTATCCGTTGCGCCAGCGTCGCGTAACCAATCATCACGATGATATCGACGATGATGGTGGTCGCGCCCAGCACCACGTACTGCATCACCTGGGGCTGATGTGGCACGATAAACTGTGGGAACAGGGCGGCGAGGAACACGATGCTTTTCGGGTTCGTCAGGTTCACGAACACCGCGCGCTTAAACAGATGGCCGCGCGTTTGCGTCCTGGAGAGCGTATTCAGGTCAATCGAGCCTGCCGCGCGCCACTGCTGGATACCGAGCCAAATCAGATACGCCGCACCGGCCCACTTCAGCACTTCAAACGCCAGCACCGAACGAGAGAACAGCGTCCCCAGACCAATCCCCACCAGCACAATATGAATGCCGAGCCCGGTCTGTAAACCAGCAATGGACGCCGCCGCACCGCGATAGCCGTGGTTGATGGAGGTGGTCATAGTGTTAATGGCGCCAGAGCCGGGTGAAAGGCTAAGGATGATTGATGTCAGCAGGTAGGCGAACCACCACTCGAAGGTCATTTGAAGCTCCCGAACCGTCTATTTTTATGCCACAATACGCTATTGTTGAGTCATTTTGTGACCAGTGACGAAAAAAAACGATATTCCCTGGATTACGTGAGTGGAAACCCAATGTTTCAGCAGAAAAAGGACTGGGAAACACGAGAAAACGCGTTTGCTGCTTTCTCAATGGGGCCGCTGACCGATTTCTGGCGGCAGCGTGAGGAAGACGAGTTTACGGGCGTCGGGGGTATCCCGGTGCGCTTCGTTCGCTTCCGCAATGAAAAAAATGACCGGGTGATCGTGGTCTGCCCCGGGCGTATCGAAAGCTACGTTAAATATGCCGAGCTGGCCTACGACCTGGTCAACATGGGGTTTGACGTGCTGATCATCGACCACCGTGGACAGGGGCTGTCCGGGCGCATGCTGCCGGATACGCACCGCGGGCATGTGGATCACTTCAGCGATTATGTCGACGATTTTGCCGCGTTCTGGCAGCAGGAAGTTCAGCCCGGCCCCTGGCGCAAGCGGTACATCCTTGCGCACTCCATGGGCGGCGCCATTTCGACGCTGTTTTTGCAGCGGTATGAGCACCAGTGCGACGCCATTGCGCTCACCGCGCCGATGTACGGTATTGTCATTCGTTTTCCCGACTGGATGGTGCGCCATCTTCTCGACTGGGCTGAGGGCCATCAGCGCATTCGTGAAGGCTATGCCATCGGAACCGGACGCTGGCGCGCATTGCCGTTCGCCATCAACGTCTTAACTCACAGTCGGCAGCGCTATCGCCGCAACCTGCGCTTTTATGCCGATGAACCGCGCTTGCGCGTCGGCGGCCCGACCTGGCACTGGGTGCGTGAGGGTATTCTGGCCGGTGAGCAGGTGCTGGCAGGCGTAGGCGATGATGACACGCCGACGCTTCTGATTCAGGCGGAAGAAGAGCGTGTGGTGGATAACCGCATGCATGACCGCTATTGTGAACTGCGCGCTGCCGCCGGTCACCCTTGTGAAGGGGGTAAACCGCTGGTAATCAACGGCGCGTACCATGAGATCCTTTTTGAAAAGGACGCTATGCGCTCAGTCGCGCTTAACGCCATCGTCGAGTTTTTCGACCGGCATAACTGATTTTCTATTGAGGTTAAATTTTCCTATGTACCAGGTTGTTGCATCTGATTTAGATGGCACGCTGCTTTCCCCCGACCACACCCTGTCGCCTTATGCGAAAGAGACCTTAAAGCTTCTGACCGCCCGTGGCGTGAACTTTGTGTTCGCTACCGGCCGCCACCACGTGGACGTGGGGCAGATCCGCGATAATCTGGAGATCAAGTCGTACATGATCACCTCCAACGGTGCGCGCGTGCATGATACCGACGGCAACCTGATCTTCACCCATAACCTGGATCGCGATATTGCTGCCGATCTCTTCGGCGTGGTGCATAACAATCCGGCTATCGTCACCAACGTATACCGCGACGACGAATGGTTCATGAACCGCCACCGCCCGGATGAAATGCGTTTCTTCAAGGAAGCGGTATTCAACTACTCGCTGTATGAGCCGGGCCTGCTGGATCCAGAGGGGATCAGCAAGGTGTTCTTCACCTGCGACAGCCACGAAGAGCTGCTGCCGCTTGAGCAGGCGATCAACGCCCGCTGGGGCGATCGCGTCAACGTGAGCTTCTCTACCCTGACCTGTCTGGAAGTGATGGCGGGCGGCGTTTCTAAAGGTCACGCGCTCGAAGCGGTTGCGAAACGTCTGGGCTTCGCGCTTAAAGACTGTATCGCCTTTGGCGACGGCATGAACGACGCCGAGATGCTCTCTATGGCGGGCAAAGGCTGCATCATGGAAAACGCGCACCAGCGCCTGAAGGACCTGCATCCGGAACTGGAAGTCATCGGCACCAACGCAGACAACGCGGTACCGAAATACCTGCGCAAACTGTTCCTTGAATAATCTTCATTTGGTTGTTTATTGTTCAGTTGTCAACTAAAGAGTTCGCTACAATGCCTGTCCTTCTTTCTGAGAGACAAGCATTGTGGCGCTACTCATTATCACCACTATCCTGTGGGCCTTCTCCTTTAGCCTGATTGGCGAATACCTTGCCGGTTCGGTCGACAGTTACTTCTCGGTGCTGATGCGCGTCGGGCTGGCGGCGCTGGTGTTCCTGCCGTTCCTGCGCACGCGCGGGCAATCGCTGAAAACCATTCTGCTGTACATGCTGGTGGGGGCGATGCAGCTTGGCATCATGTATCTGTTCAGCTTCCGGGCTTACGTCTACCTGTCCGTCTCCGAATTCCTGCTTTTTACCGTGCTGACGCCGCTCTATATCACGCTGATTTACGATCTGCTCAGCAGGCGCCGCCTGCGCTGGGGATATCTGCTAAGCGCCGCGCTGGCGGTTATTGGCGCGGCGATCATTCGCTACGACAAAGTGAGCGATCACTTCTGGACAGGGCTGATGTTCGTCCAGCTTGCCAACATCAGCTTTGCCATTGGTATGGTGGGCTATAAGCGCCTGATGGAAACCCGCCCGATGCCGCAGCACAACGCGTTTGCGTGGTTCTATATGGGCGCGGCGATCGTCGCGGTGGCGGCGTGGTTTATGCTCGGCAACCCGCAAAAGCTGCCGACCACCACCGTGCAGTGGAGCGTTCTGGTCTGGCTGGGCGTGGTGGCGTCGGGGCTGGGGTACTTTATGTGGAACTACGGCGCTACGCAGGTAGACGCCGGTACGCTGGGGATCATGAACAACGTGCACGTCCCGGCGGGGCTGCTGGTGAACCTTGCCATCTGGCAGGAACAGCCGCACTGGCCGAGCTTCCTTATTGGGGGGGCGGTGATCCTGGCTTCACTGTGGGTCCATCGCCGCTGGGTCGCTCCGCGCTCCGCACAAACGGAAGATGGTCGCACGCGTGGTTCCGCGCTGAGCGAATAAACGCCTCCGTAACCGGCTGACGCTGCTCGCCATCGCGCACGGCGGCGTACAGCCGGCTCCACAGTCCTTCCCCCAGGGTTTTGGTGACCACCAGACCCTGGCGTTCAAAGCTCTCCACCACCCAGTGCGGCAGCGCCGCGATACCCATGCTGGCCGCCACCATCTGGATCAGCAGCAGGGTGTTATCCACGTTTTTCAGCTGCGGGCTGATGCCTGCCGGCTGCAGGAAGTGACGCCAGATATCCAGGCGGCTGCGCTGAACCGGGTAAATCAGCAGCGTTTCTGTCGCCAGATCTTCCGGCGTAATGCGCGTTTTGGCCGCCAGCGGATGGTCCGGCGCCAGCACCAGACGCACCTCAAAATCAAACATCGGCGAATAGTGCAGGCCGCTGCGCGGCAGGATGTCGGACGTCATCACCAGATCCAGCTCGCCCTGCTGGAGCGAGGGCTGCGGGTCGAACGTCACGCCGGATTTAAAGTCCATCTCCACCTGCGGCCACTTCTGGCGGAAGTTCTCAAGCGCGGGGGTCAGCCACTGAATACAGCTGTGGCACTCAATGGCGATCCGCAGTTTGGTCTGCTGCGGCTCGTTACACGCCTGCAGCGCGCTGGCGATCTGCGGCAGTACCTGATTCGCCAGTTGAAGAAGAATTTCACCCTGCGGCGTAAAGCGCAAAGGCTGGCTCTTACGCACAAAAAGACGAAATCCGAGGCGTTGTTCCAGATCGCTGAACTGGTGAGAAAGGGCGGACTGGGTCTGGTGCAGCGTGGCCGCTGCCGCCGCTAGCGAACCGCAGTTCCGCAACGCTTGTAGCGTTTTCAGGTGTTTAATCTCGATCATGAAAGTCCTTCACTCCGCCATGAACATTTTGCGCTTGAGGAATATACAGTACCTGCCAATTATAGATGTGTAAACATCTGGACGTCTAAATAACAAATTTCACAAGGGGTCATACCATGACAATCCGCACTCACACTCTCGGTTTTCCTCGCGTTGGCCTGCGTCGCGAGCTGAAAAAAGCGCAAGAAAGCTACTGGGCGGGCAACGCCACCCGTGAAGAACTGCTGGCGGTGGGGCGGGAGCTGCGCGCCCGTCACTGGGATCAGCAAAAACAGGCGGGTATTGACCTGCTGCCGGTGGGCGATTTCGCCTGGTACGACCATGTTCTGACGACCAGCCTGCTGCTGGGCAACGTGCCGGCTCGTCATCAGAACAAAGATGGATCGGTGGATATCGACACCCTGTTCCGAATCGGCCGTGGCCGCGCGCCAACGGGTGAGCCAGCGGCAGCGGCGGAAATGACCAAGTGGTTTAACACCAACTATCACTATATGGTGCCGGAGTTCGTCAAAGGTCAGCAGTTTACGCTGACCTGGACGCAGCTTCTGGACGAAGTGGATGAAGCGCTGGCGCTGGGCCACCAGGTGAAGCCCGTATTGCTGGGGCCGGTAACTTACCTGTGGCTGGGTAAAGTGAAGGGCGAACAATTTGACCGCCTCAGCCTGCTGAACGATATTCTGCCGGTCTATAAGCAGGTGCTGATTGAGCTGGGCAAGCGCGGCATTCAGTGGGTGCAAATCGACGAACCCGCGCTGGTGCTGGAGCTGCCGCAGGAGTGGCTCGATGCCTTCAAACCGGCGTATGACGCGCTCGCCGGACAGGTGAAGCTGCTGCTGACCACCTATTTCGAGGGCGTGACGCCGAACCTCGACACTATCACCGCGCTGCCGGTTCAGGGCCTGCACGTTGACCTGGTTCACGGTAAGGACGATGTCGCAGAGCTGCACGAGCGCCTGCCTGAGGAGTGGTTGCTCTCCGCCGGTCTGGTCAACGGCCGTAACGTCTGGCGCGCCGATCTGAGCGAGAAATACGCCCAAATTAAAGACATCGTCGGCAAACGCGAGCTGTGGGTGGCATCATCATGCTCTCTGCTGCACAGTCCGATCGATCTGAGCGTGGAGACCCGTCTCGACCCTGAAGTGAAAAGCTGGTTTGCCTTCGCCCTGCAAAAATGTGAAGAGCTGGCACTGCTGCGCGACGCGCTCAACAGCGGCGATACGGCGGCGATTACCGACTGGAGCGCACCGATTCAGGCGCGTCGTCACTCGGCTCGCGTGCACAACCCGGCGGTGGAAAAACGTCTGGCGGCCATCACCGCCCGGGACAGCCAGCGTCAGAGCCCGTACGAGGTACGTGCCGAAGCCCAGCGCGCCCGCTTCAATCTTCCCGCGTGGCCGACCACGACCATCGGTTCATTCCCGCAAACTACCGAGATCCGCGGCCTGCGTCTGGACTTCAAAAAGGGCAATCTGGACGCGAATCATTACCGCACCGGCATTGCGGAACACATCAAGCAGGCGATTATCGAGCAGGAACGCCTCGGGCTGGACGTGCTGGTGCACGGCGAAGCCGAGCGTAACGACATGGTCGAATACTTCGGTGAACACCTGGACGGCTTCGTCTTTACCCAGAACGGCTGGGTGCAGAGCTACGGCTCCCGCTGCGTGAAGCCGCCGGTGGTCATTGGCGACGTCAGCCGCCCGGAACCGATCACGGTGGAGTGGGCGAAGTACGCCCAGTCCCTGACCGACAAGCCGGTAAAAGGCATGCTGACCGGCCCGGTGACCATTCTCTGTTGGTCGTTCCCGCGCGAAGACGTGACCCGTGAAACCATCGCCAAACAGATCGCGCTGGCGCTGCGTGATGAAGTGGCGGATCTGGAGGCGGCGGGGATTGGCATCATCCAGATTGACGAACCGGCGCTGCGCGAAGGTTTGCCGCTGCGCCGCAGCGACTGGGATGCTTACCTGCAGTGGGGCGTGGAAGCATTCCGCATCAACGCCGCAGTGGCGAAGGACGACACCCAGATCCACACCCATATGTGTTACTGCGAATTTAACGACATCATGGATTCTATTGCCGCGCTGGATGCAGACGTGATCACCATCGAGACCTCGCGTTCAGACATGGAGCTGCTGGAGTCGTTTGAAGAGTTCGACTACCCGAACGAAATTGGGCCGGGCGTGTATGACATTCACTCCCCGAACGTGCCGAGCGTGGAGTGGATTGAGGCGCTGCTGAGAAAAGCCGCTCAGCGCATCCCGGCGGAACGCCTGTGGGTAAACCCGGACTGCGGCCTGAAAACCCGCGGCTGGCCGGAGACGCGTGCGGCGCTCGCCAACATGGTGAAGGCGGCGCAGAACTTACGTCAGGCTTGATGACGCGCAGGCCCGGTAAGGCGCAGGCGCCCCCCGGGCTTTTTTTTATGCTTTCTTCCCGCCGTACTGGCTAAACCATGCCAGCATTCTCTGCCAGCCATCTTTAGCGGATTCCGCGTGATAGCTCGGACGATAATCGGCATTAAACGCGTGTCCGGCATCGGGATACACCACGATTTCGGCCTTCGCGTTCGCCGCCCGCAGCGCGTGGCGCATCGTCTCGACGGTATCAAGCGGAATGCCGGTATCCTGGCCGCCATACAGCCCTAACACCGGGGCATTGAGATCGGTAGCGATATCAACCGGATGCTTCGGTGAGTTCAGCGTCTTTTCGCCCACCAGTTTGCCGTACCAGGCAACGGCGGCTTTCAGCTGCGGGTTATGCGCGGCATACAGCCAGCTAATGCGTCCACCCCAGCAGAAACCGGTGACCATTAAGCGGTGCGGGTCGCCGCCGTTGCGCGCCGCCCAGCTGGCGACGTGGTCTAGGTCTGCCAGCACCTGCGCGTCCGGCACTTTGCTGACCAGGTTGCTGAAGAGCGTCGGGATATCACTGTAGTCATTCGGATCGCCCTGACGGAAGTAGAGCTCTGGCGCAACGGCCAGATAACCCTCCAGCGCCAGGCGGCGGCAGAGGTCGCGAATATGTTCGTGAACGCCGAAAATCTCCTGAACCACAATCACGATGGGCAGCGGGCCGTCTGCTGACTTTGGCCGCGCGTGATATGCAGGCATATTTTCCCCCTGAGAGGGGATGGAGGTCTCGCCTGCCGTAATGGCCTCTTCTGAGGTTGAGACGATAGTTGAAGCATGCGGAGCCGCAGCAGGTGCAAATCCGGTTTTTTCAGTCATGGCATTCTCCGTACCAATGAGTTAGCGCAAAGGTAAATATAGACACCAGGTTAACAACTCACAGTGCCTTAAACGGTCTATCTTTTGTGCAGCACCCGACGATATAACTTGTTAATGTGATGTGAATCACTTTTTGATGGAAATTCAATGCAATCATTTTCATTCATGGTGAGATGCGTCACGAAATTATGCTTACCGCTTCTGTAAAGTACCGTTTTACTTCTTCTGACTAACCGACCCACAGAGGAGTCACCTATGTCTAAGTCTGATGTTTTTCATCTCGGCCTCACTAAAAACGATTTACAAGGGGCTACGCTCGCTATCGTCCCTGGCGACCCAGAGCGTGTGGAAAAGATCGCCGCGCTGATGGATAAGCCGGTCAAGCTGGCTGCCCATCGTGAATTCACCACCTGGCGCGCAGAGCTGGATGGCAAAGCGGTGATTGTGTGCTCTACCGGTATCGGTGGCCCGTCTACCTCTATCGCCGTGGAAGAGCTGGCGCAGCTGGGCATTCGTACTTTCCTGCGTATCGGCACCACCGGCGCGATTCAGCCGCACATTAACGTGGGCGACGTGCTGGTGACGACCGCTTCCGTGCGTCTGGACGGCGCAAGCCTGCACTTTGCACCGATGGAATTCCCGGCAGTGGCTGACTTCGAGTGCACCACCGCGCTGGTTGAAGCGGCGAAATCCGTGGGTGCAACCACTCACGTGGGCGTAACTGCCTCTTCTGATACCTTCTATCCGGGCCAGGAGCGTTACGACACCTTCTCAGGCCGCGTAGTGAGCCGCTTCAAAGGCTCAATGGAAGAGTGGCAATCCATGGGCGTGATGAACTACGAGATGGAATCCGCAACGCTGCTGACCATGTGCGCAAGCCAGGGTCTGCGTGCTGGTATGGTGGCGGGCGTTATCGTCAACCGCACTCAGCAGGAGATCCCGAACGCCGAAACCATGAAGCAGACAGAAAGTCACGCGGTGAAAATCGTGGTTGAAGCGGCTCGCCGCCTGATCTAGTCCTCCTCTCTGAGATAAAAGGCCGACGCGTTCGGCCTTTATTTTTTGCGTAGCGCCTCGCAGGAAAACCCTTTCAAACTGGACGTTTATACAGCACAATCTTATTTTGTGCGGGTAATACGTTGATGCAGGGGGCATTGTGGATATCTCAATCCTGATTTATGCGGTAATTGCGCTGGCTGGCGTGGCGATAGGCTGGCTGATATCCAGCTATCAGCATGCACAGCAGAAGGCCGAGCAACTGGCTGAACGCGAAGAGATCGTCGCCGATTTAAGCGCAGCAAAACAGCAGCTTGCCCTAAGCGACCACTGGCGCGACGAGTGTGAACTGCTCAATAACGAACTGCGTAACCTGCGTGATATCAACACCTCGCTGGAGGCCGATCTCCGCGAAGTGACTACCCGCCTTGAATCCACCCAGCTGCATGCCGAAGACAAAATCCGCCAGATGATCAACAGCGAGCAGCGCCTCAGCGAGCAGTTCGAGAACCTCGCCAACCGTATTTTCGAGCACAGCAACCGCCGCGTTGATGAGCAAAATCGCCAGAGCCTGAACAGCCTGCTGACGCCGCTGCGCGAACAGCTGGACGGCTTTCGCCGTCAGGTACAGGACAGCTTTGGTCAGGAAGCCCGCGAACGCCACACGCTGGCGCATGAGATCCGCAATCTTCAACAGCTGAATGCCCAGATGGCGCAGGAGGCGGTCAACCTGACGCGGGCGCTGAAAGGCGATAACAAAACCCAGGGTAACTGGGGGGAAGTGGTGCTCACCCGCGTGCTGGAGGCCTCTGGCCTGCGGGAAGGGTATGAATACGAAACGCAGGTGAGTATCGAAAACGATGCCCGCTCGCGAATGCAGCCGGATGTGATTGTGCGTCTGCCGCAGGGCAAAGATGTGGTCATTGACGCCAAAATGACGCTGGTGGCCTATGAGCGCTACTTCAACGCTGAAGATGACTATACGCGCGAATCGGCGCTGCAGGAGCACATTGCCTCCGTGCGTAACCATATTCGCCTGCTGGGTAGAAAGGATTATCAGCAACTGCCGGGGCTGCGCTCGCTGGACTACGTGCTGATGTTTATCCCGGTCGAACCCGCGTTTTTGCTGGCGCTCGACAGACAGCCCGAACTGATCACCGAAGCGCTGAAAAATAACATTATGCTGGTCAGCCCCACCACGCTGCTGGTGGCCTTACGCACCATTGCGAACCTGTGGCGCTATGAGCACCAGAGCCGTAACGCGCAGCAGATTGCCGACCGCGCCAGCAAGCTGTACGACAAAATGCGCCTCTTCGTGGACGACATGTCCTCCGTCGGGCAAAGCCTGGATCGTGCGCAGGATAACTACCGCCAGGCGATGAAAAAGCTCTCCTCCGGGCGTGGCAACCTGCTTGCGCAGGCTGAAGCATTCCGCAGCCTGGGAGTGGAGGTTAAACGCGAGATTAATCCGGAATTGGTCGAACAGGCCACAGCGCAGGACGAAGAGTTCCGACTGCGTGAGGGCGGGGATGAACAAAATTCACCCAGCCAGGACAACGATTTAGCGCCGGATTTATCGCCAGACGAGCAGCCAGCGCGTTTCTTTCGCGGTGGTTGAATCGTAGGGCAATTGCGCCCAATCTGTTACACTTCACGAACATTTGACTGATTAGCAGGCTCTGAGATGGTTGACGATTCACAAGACACGACGCACTTTGGCTTTCAGACTGTAGCCAAAGCGCAGAAAGCTGACATGGTGGCCCACGTATTTCATTCCGTGGCGGCGAAGTACGATGTGATGAATGACTTGATGTCGTTCGGCATTCATCGCTTGTGGAAGCGCTTCACCATCGACTGCAGCGGTGTGCGTCGTGGACAAACGGTTCTCGATCTGGCTGGCGGTACGGGCGATCTGACGGCGAAATTCTCCCGTCTGGTGGGCGAAACCGGTCGCGTTGTACTGGCTGATATTAATGACTCCATGCTTAAAATGGGACGCGAAAAGCTGCGTAACATCGGCGTGGTGGGTAACGTGGAATACGTGCAGGCCAACGCCGAAGCGCTGCCGTTCCCGGACAATACTTTTGACTGCATCACGATTTCCTTCGGTCTGCGTAACGTCACCGATAAAGAAAAAGCGCTGCGTTCCATGTACCGCGTGCTGAAGCCGGGTGGACGCCTGCTGGTGCTCGAGTTCTCTAAACCGATTATCGACCCGCTGAGCAAAGCCTACGACGCATATTCCTTCCACGTGCTGCCGCGTATTGGCGAACTGGTGGCAAACGACGCGGAAAGCTATCGCTATCTGGCGGAATCAATTCGCATGCATCCGGATCAGGACACCTTAAAAGCCATGATGCAGGATGCGGAATTTGAGAACGTTGAGTACTTCAACATGACGGCGGGTGTCGTCGCGCTGCATCGCGGTTACAAATTCTGAGTGGAGGTGTCCCGTGCCCTTTAAACCCTTAGTCACCGCAGGCATCGAGAATGTGCTGAATGCCTTCCTGTATCGCGCTCCGGCGCTGAAAGCCGCACGTCAGCGGCTAAACGGGAAGGTACTGCGCATTGTGTTAAAAGAGTTCTCGACGCCGCTCGTGCTGGTTTTCAGCGAACGTCAGCTTGACGTTCTGGGTGAGTGGGAAGGTGAAGCTGATTGCTCGGTCATTACCCATATGAGCGTGCTGCCAAAACTGCGCGATCGCCAGCAATTAACGGCGCTTATTCGCAGCGGTGAGCTGGAAGTGGAAGGCGACATCCAGGTCGTGCAGAACTTCGTTGCGCTCAGCGATCTGGCTGAGTTTGACCCGGCAGAGCTGCTGGCGCCTTTTATTGGCGACATCGCCGCTGAAGGGATCGGGAAAGTTATTCATGGCGGCACGGCGTTCCTGCGCAAAAATCTGCAACGCCAACAGCGTTATGCCGCAGAAGTGCTGACCGAAGAGTGGCGCATGGCGCCCGGGCCGCTGGAAGTTGCGTGGTTCGCAGAAGAGACGGCCGCGGTTGAACGTGCGGTTGATGCCCTAAGCAAACGGCTGGAAAAACTGGAGGGCAAATGACGCCTGGTGAAATTCGGCGCCTCTATTTTATCATCCACACCTTTTTGAGTTACGGGCTCGACGAGCTCATCCCCAAAATGCGTATTACGCTGCCGCTCAGGATCTGGCGGCGGACGCTGTTCTGGATGCCAAATCGCCATAAAGGTCAGCCGCTGGGTGAACGCCTGCGTCTGGCGCTGCAGGAGCTCGGCCCGGTATGGATTAAGTTCGGACAGATGCTCTCAACTCGCCGCGATCTCTTCCCGCCGCACATTGCCGATGAACTGGCGATGCTGCAGGACCGTGTCGCCCCGTTTGACGGGGTGAGAGCGAAGAAACAGATCGAGGAGGCGATGGGTAACCTTCCCGTTGAAACCTGGTTTGACGATTTCGAAATAGAACCGCTGGCGTCGGCTTCTATCGCTCAGGTGCACACTGCGCGTCTGAAAGAGAACGGCAAAGAGGTGGTGATCAAGGTGATCCGCCCGGATATCCTGCCGATTATCAAAGCCGACATGAAGCTAATTTATCGTCTGGCGCGCTGGGTTCCGCGTCTGCTGCCGGACGGCCGTCGACTGCGCCCGATGGAAGTGGTGCGGGAATATGAAAAAACGCTGATTGATGAGCTTAATCTGCTGCGTGAATCGGCAAACGCCATTCAGCTGCGCCGAAATTTTGAAAACAGCCCGATGCTCTACGTGCCTGAAGTCTATTCTGACTATTGCAGCCAGAACATGATGGTCATGGAGCGCATCTACGGTATTCCGGTTTCGGATGTGGTGGCCCTGGAGAAGCAGGGAACGAACATGAAGCTGCTGGCCGAACGTGGCGTGCAGGTCTTCTTTACCCAGGTATTCCGCGACAGTTTTTTCCATGCGGACATGCATCCGGGCAATATCTTCGTGAGCTATGAGCATCCTGAGGATCCGAAATACATCGGTATCGACTGCGGAATTGTGGGCTCGCTGAATAAAGAAGATAAACGTTATCTGGCTGAGAACTTCATCGCCTTCTTCAACCGCGACTACCGTAAGGTGGCCGAGCTGCATGTGGATTCCGGCTGGGTTCCGCCAGACACCAACGTCGAAGAGTTCGAGTTTGCTATCCGTACCGTTTGCGAACCGATTTTTGAAAAACCGCTGGCAGAGATCTCTTTTGGACACGTGCTGTTAAACCTGTTCAATACGGCCCGCCGCTTTAATATGGAAGTTCAGCCTCAGTTAGTTTTACTTCAGAAAACATTACTTTACGTTGAGGGTGTAGGTCGACAACTCTATCCTCAGTTAGACTTGTGGAAGACGGCTAAACCTTTCCTGGAATCCTGGATTAAGGATCAGGTTGGCCTTCCAGCGCTGGTGCGTTCGCTGAAAGAGAAAGGACCGTTCTGGATCGAAAAAATGCCTGAAATTCCTGAACTGGTTTACGACAGTTTGCGTCAGAGCAAGAATCTTCAGCACAGCATGGATAAAATCGCCCGCGAGCTTCAGTCCAGCCGTGTGCGCCAGGGACAGTCACGCTACCTCTTTGGCATTGGCGCAACGCTGCTGCTGAGCGGTACGTTGCTGCTGATCAACCGTCCTGACTGGCAGATGATGCCCGCCTGGCTGATGGCTGGCGGGGTTGTTGTCTGGCTTGCAGGATGGAGAAAAACGCGCTGAGTTTGCATCGCCATCGACAGGTCGCATACGTATAATGCGACCTGACCAATTAATCATCTATCCCTGAGGAATATGTATGGGTGGTATCAGTATCTGGCAATTAGTCATTATTGCCGTCATCGTTGTGCTGCTGTTTGGCACCAAAAAGCTCGGTTCTATTGGTTCCGATCTGGGCGCGTCTATCAAAGGCTTCAAGAAAGCAATGAGCGATGATGAGAGCAAGCAGGATAAAACCAGCCAGGACGCTGACTTTACTGCTAAATCCATCTCCGATAAGCAAGAAGATGCCAAAAAGGAAGACGCTAAACGCCACGATAAAGAGCAGGTGTAAGTCGTGTTCGACATTGGTTTTAGTGAGCTGCTGCTGGTCTTTGTGATTGGTCTGATCGTGCTGGGGCCGCAGCGTCTGCCGGTAGCGGTGAAAACCGTCGTGGGCTGGGTTCGAGCGCTAAGATCGCTGGCTTCGACCGTTCAGAACGAGCTGGCCCAGGAACTTAAGCTGCAGGAGTTTCAGGAAAGCCTGAAAAAGGTTGAGAAGGCGAGCATGGATAACCTGACGCCGGAACTGAAAGCCTCAATGGATGAGCTGCGCGAAGCGGCGGAATCCATGAAGCGCTCTTACAGCGTTAACGATCCTGAAAAAGCGAGCGATGAAGCGAACACTATTCATAACCCGGTGGTGAAGGACAGCGAAGCGCAGCGTGAGGGCGTGACGCCAGCGAGTGCGGAGCACCAGGCCGCAGCGCCTGAACAAACGCCGCAGGAAACTGAACTGAAAAAACAGGCGCAGCCGGAAGAGCCGGTGGTAAAAGCGGCTGAAGCGAAACCCGCCGCGCCTGTTTCCGAATCATCCCCCTCGTCGAGTGATAAAGCGTAACTATGGCAGTAGATGATACTCAACCGCTTATTACGCACCTGATTGAGCTGCGTAAGCGCCTGTTAAACTGCATTATTGCGGTATTCCTCATATTCCTGTGCCTGGTCTATTTCGCCAACGATATTTATCAGGTGGTTTCTGCGCCGCTGATCAAGCAGATGCCGCTGGGGGCAACGATGATTGCAACAGACGTTGCATCACCGTTTTTCACCCCGATTAAGCTCACCTTCTGGGTGTCGTTGATTGCGTCTGCACCCGTCATCCTTTATCAGGTATGGGCATTTGTGGCGCCAGCACTGTACAGGCACGAACGTAAACTGGTGATCCCGCTGCTGGTCTCCAGTTCGCTGCTGTTCTATATCGGCATGGCGTTTGCCTACTTCGTTGTCTTCCCGCTGGCCTTTGGCTTCCTGACGCATACCGCGCCGGAAGGGGTTCAGGTATCGACGGATATCGCCAGCTACCTCAGCTTTGTGATGGCGCTGTTTATGGCGTTCGGTGTGGCGTTTGAAGTGCCGGTGGCCATTGTGCTGCTCTGCTGGGTTGGGGTAACCACCCCTGATGACCTGCGTAAGAAACGTCCCTATATTCTGGTGGGCGCCTTCGTAGTCGGCATGCTGCTGACGCCGCCGGACGTCTTCTCACAAACGTTGCTGGCAATACCGATGTACTGCCTGTTTGAGGTTGGCGTATTCTTCTCGCGTTTCTACGTGGGAAAAGGACGCCGGTCGGACGATGAAGACGATGCGTCCGAAAAGACCACTGAAGAGTAAAACCAGCCGCCCGTCAGGGCGGTTGTTCTATGGGGAATCGCATGTTTGATATCGGACTCAACCTGACCAGCTCGCAGTTTGCGAAAGATCGTGACGAGGTGGTTGCGCGTGCTTTTGAGGCTGGCGTAAAAGGGCTGCTCCTGACCGGGACCAACCTGCATGAGAGCGAGCAGGCGCTGCTGCTGGCGCAACGCTATCAACACTGCTGGTCAACCGCAGGCGTCCACCCTCATGACAGCAGCCAGTGGACGGCGGAGAGCGCAGAAACCCTGCGCACTCTGGCAAAAACGGCAGAGGTGGTGGCTATTGGCGAGTGCGGGCTCGATTTTAACCGCAACTTCTCCACGCCTGAAGAACAGGAAAAGGCGTTCACTGCCCAGCTTGCGCTGGCGGCAGAGCTTGAAATGCCCGTCTTTATGCACTGTCGCGATGCGCATGAACGTTTTCTCGCACTGCTGGACCCGTGGCTGGATAAACTGCCCGGCGCAGTGCTCCACTGCTTCACCGGGTCTCGCCAGGAAGCGCTGGATTGCCTGAACCGCGGTTTGTATCTGGGGATCACCGGTTGGGTGTGTGATGAGCGCCGCGGGCTTGAGCTTCGCGAGCTGCTGCCGATAATCCCGGCAGACCGTTTGCTTCTTGAAACCGATGCGCCATACCTGCTGCCGCGAGATATGAAGCCCAAACCGGCATCGCGGCGAAACGAGCCCGCCTTGCTGGGGCACATTGTTGAGCGCGTAGCGCACTGGCGCGGAGAGGATCCGCACTGGCTTTCCGCTCAGACGGATGACAACGTGCGTCGCCTGTTCGGGATAAACGTTTAAACTTTGCGGAAGTCGGTGTTTTTCACGCTCTGCAGCACCTGCTTGTTCAGCAGATTGAGCAACAGCATGGAGCGCGCTTCACCGTCCGGCTCGGCGAAAATCGCCTGCAGGCCTTCGAATGCGCCTTCGGTAATGACGACGCTATCGCCCGCGTAAGGGGTTTCCGGGTCGGTGATCCCTTCAGGCTGTTGATAAACAGACAGCTGATGAATGACGGTCGACGGAACGGTTGCCGGGTGGGCACCAAAACGAACGAAGTGGCTGACGCCGCGCGTTGCGCTGATGGTAGTGGTGTGGATCACCTCAGGGTCGAACTCCACGAACAGATAGTTCGGGAATAAAGGCTCACTGACGGTTGTGCGCTTCCCGCGCTGCATTTTTTCAAGCGTGATCACGGGTGTCAGACAATTTACAGACTGACGTTCAAGATGTTCCTGCGCGCGCTGAAGTTGCCCGCGTTTGCAATACAGTAAATACCAGGCCTGCATAATCACTCTTTCCCTTAGTTCGGGGCGCAAGCATATCAAAACCCTGGAGGGATCGCTAAGTTGATTATAATGGGGGAAATTCGAACACAGCGGATAAGTTCACGCTAATTTAACAAAATTACAGCATCAAGCAGGCTTACGCCGTATAATGAGGCGCTTACAGAGAGGCCATGACTAACTGCATGAAATACCACGATCTCCGCGACTTCCTGACGCTGCTGGAAAAGCAGGGTGAACTGAAACGCATTACACTTCCTGTTGATCCTTATCTGGAAATGACAGAAATTGCTGACCGCACCCTGCGTGCCGGTGGCCCTGCATTACTGTTTGAAAATCCAAAAGGTTACTCAATGCCGGTGCTGTGCAACCTGTTTGGCACCCCGCGTCGTGTCGCGCTGGGAATGGGGCAGGAAGACGTTACCGCGCTGCGTGAAGTGGGGAAACTGCTGGCATTTCTGAAAGAGCCTGAGCCACCGAAAGGTTTCCGCGATCTGTTCGATAAGCTGCCGCAGTTTAAGCAGGTGTTGAACATGCCCACCAAACGCCTGCGCGGCGCGCCGTGTCAGCAGAAAGTGCTGGAAGGCGATGCGGTGGATCTCACCAAAATCCCTATCATGCAGTGCTGGCCTGAAGATGCTGCGCCGCTGATCACCTGGGGCCTCACCGTGACGCGCGGACCGCATAAAGAGCGGCAAAACCTCGGTATTTATCGCCAGCAGCTGATTGGCAAGAATAAGCTCATCATGCGCTGGCTGTCGCACCGCGGCGGCGCGCTGGATTTCCAGGAGTGGTGTGCTGCACATCCGGGGGAACGGTTCCCGGTGTCTGTCGCGTTAGGTGCCGATCCGGCCACCATTCTGGGGGCGGTCACGCCCGTACCGGATACGCTCTCTGAATATGCGTTTGCTGGCCTGCTGCGCGGGACTAAAACCGAGGTCGTGAAGTGTATCTCCAACGATCTCGAAGTGCCGGCCAGCGCCGAAATTGTGCTGGAAGGTTACATTGAGCAGGGTGAAATGGCGCCAGAAGGCCCATACGGCGACCATACCGGCTATTACAACGAAGTGGATAACTTCCCGGTGTTTACCGTCACGCATGTTACTCAGCGTGAAGATGCGATTTATCACTCCACCTATACTGGCCGCCCACCGGATGAACCGGCGGTGCTCGGCGTGGCGCTGAACGAAGTATTTGTGCCGATCCTGCAAAAGCAGTTCCCGGAAATCGTTGATTTTTATCTGCCGCCTGAAGGATGCTCGTATCGCATGGCGGTGGTCACGATGAAGAAGCAGTATCCCGGACATGCTAAACGCGTGATGATGGGCGTATGGTCTTTCCTGCGCCAGTTTATGTATACCAAATTTGTTATTGTCTGCGATGATGACGTTAACGCCCGTGACTGGAACGACGTTATCTGGGCGATAACCACGCGAATGGATCCTGCGCGTGATACGGTGTTAGTCGAAAATACGCCGATAGATTATCTGGATTTTGCCTCGCCGGTTTCCGGTCTTGGCTCAAAGATGGGACTGGATGCCACAAATAAATGGCCTGGCGAAACCGACCGTGAATGGGGTCGCCCGATCAAAAAAGATCCTGCTGTGACCGCGCGAATTGACGCGATCTGGGACGAACTGGCCATAATGAATAACGGTAAACCCTGAGCTGACCGTTAAGCCCTATAGACTTCCCGACAGAGAGAGCGAATGACAACCTTAAGCTGTAAAGTGACGTCGGTAGATGCTATTACCGACACCGTATATCGCGTCCGTTTGGTTCCTGAAGCGGCATTCTCATTCCGTGCCGGCCAGTACCTGATGGTGGTGATGGATGAGCGTGATAAGCGTCCTTTCTCTATGGCCTCTACGCCAGCAGAGCAGGAATTTATTGAGCTGCATATTGGTGCGTCTGAGCTTAACCTGTACGCGATGGCCGTGATGGACCGCATCCTGAAAGAGCGTGAGATTGTGGTCGACATTCCTCACGGCGACGCGTGGTTGCGTGATGACGAAGACCGTCCGCTGATTCTGATCGCGGGCGGTACGGGCTTCTCCTATGTGCGCTCTATTCTGTTGACCGCGCTGGCGCGTAATCCAGACCGTGACATCACCATTTACTGGGGCGGCCGTGAAGAGAAGCACCTGTACGACCTGTCTGAACTGGAAGCGCTGAGCGTTAACCATCCTAACCTGCGCATTGAGCCAGTGGTCGAGCAGCCGGAAGAGGGCTGGCGTGGACGTAGCGGGACGGTGCTGACGGCGGTACTGCAGGATCACGGCACGCTGGCGGGACATGATATCTACATTGCAGGCCGTTTCGAGATGGCGAAAATTGCCCGCGACCTGTTCTGTAACGAACGCGATGCGCGTGAAGATCGCCTGTTTGGCGATGCGTTTGCCTTCATTTAAATAAAAAACCCGCCCCTGACAGGCGGGAAGAACGGCAACTAAACTGTCTCTCTTCGCCAATGACGCCATAACTGCGTTGGCTGCGCTCGGTCACCCGAATCACTTACTAATGTAAGCTCATCGGGATTCGCTCGCTTGCCGCCTTGTTCTGACGTCATTGGCTTTGAGATACTTTTCCTTACTTACACTCTCTCAAACACCGTCGCGATACCCTGACCCAGGCCGATACACATCGTTGCCAGACCAAACTGGGCATCTTTGCGTTCCATCAGGTTAATCAGCGTCGTGCTGATACGCGCCCCGGAACAGCCCAGCGGGTGACCGAGGGCGATCGCGCCGCCGTTGAGGTTAATCTTCTCGTCGATCTGCTCCATCAGCCCCAGATCTTTAATGCACGGCAGGATCTGCGCGGCAAACGCTTCGTTCATCTCGAACAGATCGATATCGCTGGCAGTTAAGCCCGCTTTTTTCAGCGCCAGCTTCGAGGCCGGAACCGGGCCGTAACCCATGATTGAAGGATCGCAGCCCACCACCGCCATCGAACGCACGCGAGCGCGTGGCGTCAGGCCCAATTCGCGGGCGCGGCTTTCGCTCATCACCAGCATCGCGGCGGCACCGTCGGACAGCGCCGACGACGTCCCTGCCGTTACCGTACCGGTGACCGGATCAAATGCCGGACGCAGGGTAGAAAGCGCTTCGACCGTCGTTTCCGGGCGAATAACTTCGTCGTAGCTGAACTGCTTCAGTACGCCGTCTGCATCGTGGCCGCCGGTGGGGATGATCTCATTCTTGAAGGCACCGGACTGCGTGGCGGCCCAGGCGCGGGCGTGAGAGCGCGCGGCAAAAGCATCCTGCATTTCACGACTGATGCCGTGCAGGCGGGAGAGCATCTCGGCGGTCAGGCCCATCATGCCTGCGGCTTTCGCCACGTTGCGGCTCATGCCCGGATGGAAATCGACCCCGTGGCTCATCGGCACGTGTCCCATGTGTTCAACGCCGCCGACCAGACAGGCCTGCGCATCGCCGGTCATGATCATGCGCGCCGCGTCGTGCAGGGCCTGCATCGACGAACCGCACAGGCGGTTGACGGTAACGGCCGGAACCGAATGCGGGATCTCCGCCAGCAGCGACGCGTTGCGGGCGATGTTGAAGCCCTGCTCCAGCGTTTGCTGCACGCAGCCCCAGTAGATATCGTCGAGCGCTGCTGGGTCCAGCGCCGGGTTACGCGCCAGCAGGCTACGCATCAGGTGCGCGGAGAGGTCTTCCGCTCGCACGTTACGGAACGCACCGCCTTTTGAACGGCCCATCGGGGTGCGAATCGCATCAACAATGACAACCTTTTCCATTGTGACTCCTTAAGCCGTTTTCAGCGCGCCAACCGGACGGGCTGGCTCAACTGCTGGATAGTAGGGTTCGTTATGGCGCGCTTTGTTACGCAGCCCTTCCGGCACTTCATAAAGCGGACCGAGGTGCTGATACTGCTGCGCCATATCGAGATAGCGGGCGCTGCCGAGCGTATCCAGCCAGCGGAACGCGCCGCCGTGGAACGGAGGGAAGCCCAGGCCATATACCAACGCCATATCCGCTTCTGCCGGGCTGGCGATAATGCCTTCTTCCAGGCAACGGACCACTTCGTTGATCATCGGAATCATCATGCGGGCAATAATTTCGTCGTCGGTGAAGTCGCGTTTCGGCTGGCATACCTCGGCCAGCAGACCATCCACCGCCGCATCTTCTTCTTTCTTCGGTTTGCCTTTGCTGTCTTCTTTATAACGCCAGAAGCCCAGACCGTTTTTCTGACCGAAGCGGTTGGCGTCAAACAGCGCGTCAATAGCGTCGCGATAGTCTTTCTGCATGCGCTGCGGGAAGCCCGCCGCCATGACGGCCTGCGCGTGGTGGGCGGTATCAATGCCGACGACGTCTAGCAGATACGCCGGGCCCATCGGCCAGCCGAACTGTTTTTCCATTACTTTGTCGATTTTGCGGAAGTCCGCGCCGTCGCGCAGCAGTTGGCTGAAGCCGGCGAAGTACGGGAACAGCACGCGGTTCACAAAGAAGCCTGGGCAGTCATTAACGACGATCGGCGTTTTACCCATCTTGCTTGCCCACGCCACGACTTTAGCGATGGTTTCGTCAGAGGTTTTTTCCCCGCGGATCACTTCGACCAGCGGCATACGATGTACCGGGTTGAAGAAGTGCATACCGCAGAAGTTTTCCGGACGCTTCAGCACGCTCGCCAGTTCGCTGATTGGAATGGTGGAGGTGTTAGAGGCCAGCACGGTATCCGGGCGAACCTTGTCTTCCGTTTCCGCCAGCACCGCTTTTTTGACCTTCGGGTTCTCGACGACGGCTTCGACCACCACGTCGACACGATCAAAACCGCTGTATTCCAGCACGGGCTGGATGGTGGAGATCACGCCTGCGAGCTTCAGCCCGTCAATTTTGCCGCGCTCAAGCTGTTTGTTCAGCAGCTTGGCCGCTTCGGTCATGCCCAGCGTCAGGGATTTCTCGTTGATGTCTTTCATCACTACCGGCACGCCTTTCCAGGCCGACTGGTAAGCGATGCCGCCGCCCATAATACCGGCGCCGAGTACCGCCGCGTGTTTTGGCGTCTCAACGTTTTTGGTCAGCTGTTTGGCTTTGCCCTTCACGAACTGATCGTTGAGGAAGATACCAACCAGCGCGCGGGCTTCATTGGTGTGCGCCAGCGGAACAAAGCTCTGGTTTTCCAGCTTCAGGGCTTCGTCGCGGCCAAAGCGGGCTGCCGCTTCAATGGTTTTCACCGCCGTGATTGGCGCCGGGTAGTGTTTACCCGCCGTCTGCATCACCATGCCTTTGGCGATGGTGAAGCTCATGGTGGCTTCAATCTTGCTGAGCTTTAACGGCTCCAGCTTCGGCTGACGTTTGGCTTTCCAGTCCAAATCGCCGTTAATCGCCTGACGCAGAATGGCGAGTGCACCTTCAACCAGCTTCTCTGGTTTCACGACGCCGTCGACCAGGCCGATTTTCTGCGCCTGTTCTGCACCCACGTCTTTACCAGCGGCAATGATTTCCAGGGCGCTATCGGCGCCCAGCATGCGCGGCATACGCACGGAACCGCCAAAGCCCGGCATGATGCCCAGCTTGGTTTCCGGCAGGCCGATACGCAGGTCCGGCGTCGCCAGACGGTAGTCGGTCGCCAGCACGCACTCGCAGCCGCCGCCCAGCGCGTAGCCGTTCACGGCAGAGATCGTTGGAACAGGCAGATCTTCCAGACGATTAAAGACGCTGTTGGCAAAGTGCAGCCACTGGCTCAGCTGTTCTTCCGGAACCTGGAACAGCGAAAGAAATTCGGTGATATCGGCACCGACAATAAAGGCCGCTTTGTTAGAACGCAGCAGCAGCCCTTTTAATTCAGATTGCTTTTCAAGTACTTCCAGCGCCTGGCCAAGACTGGCCACCGTCGCGGTATCAAGCTTATTCACTGAGCCGGGGGCATCGAACACCAGTTCGGCAATGCCATCTTCCAGCCAGTTGAGGTACAGGGTGTCGCCTTTGTAAAGCATGTCAGTCTCCTGAATCCAGCAAGTGGATCTGGTCATACCAGATGAGACGGAGTGTGGAATTTATGTTAATAAAATGCAAATTACTTATTAAGAAATTGCTGCGTTGATCACGGTCGGTGGAAATCACGCAGCCGGAGTGAGGTGTGCTAAGATGCGATGACTTGAGGTCAAAAAAACGAAAGGAAGAATGATGGACTCACTGGCTTCGCTTTATAAAAATCATATCGTTACCCTACAGGAACGTACCCGCGATGTACTGGCCCGCTTCAAGCTGGATGCTCTTCTGATCCACTCCGGCGAGCTGATGAATACTTTTCTTGATGACCACGCCTATCCGTTTAAGGTTAACCCGCAGTTTAAAGCCTGGGTGCCGGTGACACAGGTTCCGAATTGCTGGCTTCTGGTGGACGGCGTGAACAAGCCGAAACTGTGGTTCTACCTGCCGGTTGATTACTGGCACAACGTCGAACCGCTGCCGACCTCTTTCTGGACCGAAGAAATTGAGGTGATCGCCCTGCCAAAAGCGGACGGCATTGGCAGCCAGCTGCCAGCGGCGCGCGGCAACATCGGCTACATTGGCCCTGTACCTGAACGTGCGCTCGGTCTGGATATTCCGGCAGACAAACTCAATCCGAAAGGCGTGCTGGATTACCTGCACTATTACCGCGCGTATAAAACCGACTATGAACTCTACTGCATGCGTGAAGCGCAAAAAACGGCGGTGAATGGCCACCGCGCCGCGCACGAAGCGTTCCAGTCAGGCATGAGCGAGTTCGACATCAACCTGGCCTACCTGACTGCAACCGGTCATCGTGACACCGACGTACCGTACAGCAACATCGTCGCGCTGAATGAGCATGCGTCTGTTCTCCACTACACCAAACTGGATCATCAGGTTCCGTCTGAGATGCGCAGCTTCCTGCTGGACGCAGGCGCAGAGTACAACGGCTATGCGGCCGATCTGACCCGCACCTGGGCGGCGAATGCGGATACCGATTTTGCGCAGCTTATTAAGGACGTAAACGACGAACAGCTGGCGTTGATTGGCACCATGAAGGCCGGAACCAGCTACGTGGATTACCACATCCAGTTCCATCAGCGCATTGCTAAACTGCTGCGTAAGCATCAGATTGTGAAAGACATGAGCGAAGAGGCGATGGTAGAAAACGACCTGACTGGACCATTCATGCCGCACGGTATCGGCCACCCGCTGGGCCTGCAGGTTCACGACGTTGCGGGCTTCATGCAGGATGATACCGGTACGCACCTGGCGGCACCGTCTAAATATCCTTACCTGCGCTGCACCCGTATTCTTGAGCCGCGCATGGTATTGACCATCGAGCCGGGGATCTACTTTATTGAATCCCTGCTGGCGCCGTGGCGTGAAGGGCAGTTCAGCAAGCACTTCAACTGGGAAAAAATCGACGCGCTGAAACCGTTTGGCGGCATTCGTATCGAAGATAACGTGGTGGTTCACGAGAACGGTATCGAGAATATGACGCGAGACCTGAAGCTGGCCTGATGGAAAGCTGGCTGATACCGGCTGAACCGGTCACCTTTGTTGAGGAAATCAAGAAAAGCCGCTTTATTACGCTGCTGGCGCACACTGACGGCGTAGAGGCGGCGAAAGCGTTTGTCGAGTCCGTTCGCGCGGAGCACCCTGACGCACGTCACCACTGCGTGGCGTGGGTGGCAGGGCCACCGGACGATTCGCAACAGCTCGGTTTTTCAGACGACGGTGAACCGGCGGGCACAGCCGGTAAACCCATGCTCTCCCAGCTGATGGGCAGCGGCGTGGGTGAAATTACCGCCGTGGTGGTGCGCTACTACGGCGGCATCCTGTTAGGTACGGGTGGGCTGGTAAAAGCGTATGGCGGCGGCGTTCAGCAGGCACTGAATATCCTGACGACCACCCGCAAAACGCCGCTCACCGAATATACTTTATTGTGCGATTACGCTCAGCTATCGGGCATTGAAACACTGCTCAAACAATTTAACGGCGTGATTGCGCACAGTGATTACCAGGCAATGGTGCAATTACGCGTGGCGCTTCCTCAGGCAGAACTGGCTGCTTTTTCAGCAAAACTGGCTGATTTCAGTCGCGGTTCGTTGCAATTGCTGCCGATTGAAGAATAATCCCCACCTCACTTTTTGAATACCAAAGGAAGCGGCAGAGATGCATTTTCGTGCCATAACCCGAATCGTTGGACTGCTGGTCATACTCTTTTCGGGGACGATGATTCTCCCTGGACTGGTGGCGCTTATCTACCGGGACGGCGCGGGGCGGGCTTTTACCCAGACCTTCTTTGTCGCGCTGGCGATCGGCTCGCTGCTGTGGTGGCCGAACCGTCGTCAGAAAGGTGAACTGAAATCTCGCGAAGGCTTTCTGATTGTGGTCCTGTTCTGGACGGTGCTGGGAAGCGTCGGTTCGCTGCCCTTTATCTTCTCTGAACAGCCTAACCTCAGCATCACGGATGCCTTTTTTGAATCGTTTTCTGGTTTAACGACCACCGGTGCGACGACGCTGGTGGGGCTGGATTCGTTACCCCACGCTATTCTCTTTTATCGCCAGATGCTGCAGTGGTTCGGGGGGATGGGGATTATCGTCCTGGCAGTGGCCATCCTGCCGATTCTGGGCGTCGGGGGGATGCAGCTGTACAGGGCTGAAATGCCGGGGCCGCTGAAAGACAACAAGATGCGTCCGCGTATTGCCGAGACGGCGAAAACCCTGTGGCTGATTTATGTTCTGCTGACGGTAGCCTGCGCGCTGGCGCTGTGGTTTGCCGGGATGCCTGCGTTTGATGCTATCGGGCACAGCTTCGCGACGATTGCCATTGGCGGGTTCTCCACTCACGATGCCAGCGTGGGCTACTTCGACAGCCCAACGATTAACACCATCATTGCGATTTTCCTGCTGATCTCTGGCTGTAACTACGGCCTGCACTTCTCTTTACTGAGCGGACGTAGCCTGAAGGTGTACTGGCGCGATCCTGAGTTCCGCATGTTCATTGGCGTCCAGCTTACCCTGGTCGTCATCTGCACCCTGGTGCTGTGGTTCCATGATGTTTACAACTCGGCGCTGACCACGCTCAATCAGGCGTTTTTCCAGGTGGTGTCGATGGCGACGACCGCCGGGTTTACCACGGACAGCATCGCGCGCTGGCCGCTGTTCCTGCCGGTACTTCTGTTGTGCTCCGCGTTTATCGGCGGCTGCGCCGGGTCGACGGGCGGTGGTCTGAAGGTGATTCGTATTCTGCTGCTGTTCAAACAGGGGAACCGTGAGCTGAAGCGCCTGGTCCACCCGAATGCGGTTTACAGCATTAAGCTGGGGAACCGCGCGCTGCCGGAACGTATCCTCGAAGCGGTGTGGGGGTTCTTCTCGGCGTATGCGCTGGTCTTTATCGTCAGCATGCTGGCGATCATCGCGACGGGAGTGGATGATTTCTCCGCTTTTGCGTCCGTCGTCGCAACACTAAACAACCTCGGGCCTGGCCTGGGGGTTGTGGCGGATAACTTTGCCAGCATGAACCCGGTTGCGAAATGGATCCTTATTGCCAATATGCTGTTTGGTCGTCTTGAGGTCTTTACGCTGCTGGTGCTGTTTACCCCAACATTCTGGCGCGAATAAGGAGCCGTTGATGAAAACACTGATTCTTTTCTCTACGCGAGACGGACAAACGCGTGAGATTGCCGCTTATCTGGCGTCGGAATTAAAAGAGCTGGGCATTTACTCGGATGTGGTGAACCTGAATCGTGCGGAGGAGATTGCCTGGCAGGAGTACGATCGCGTGGTGATTGGCGCCTCCATTCGTTACGGACACTTCCATCCGGCGTTAGATCGCTTTGTGAAAAAGCATACGGCGGTACTCAACACATTGCCGGGCGCGTTTTACTCGGTCAATCTGGTTGCCCGTAAAGCTGAGAAGCGTACGCCGCAGACCAACAGCTACACGCGCAAATTTTTGCTCGGCTCGCCGTGGCAGCCAGACCTGTGCGCCGTCTTTGCCGGTGCGCTACGCTATCCTCGCTACCGCTGGTATGACCGCTTCATGATCCGCCTGATAATGAAGATGACGGGTGGCGAAACCGATACGCGTAAAGAAGTGGTTTATACCGACTGGTCGCAGGTGGCCAGTTTTGCGCGGGAAATTGCCCATTTAGCGGGCGATTCGCGACTTAAATAAGCGTTAAGTTTGAAAAGTGAGCGAACGAAAAGTTTTTTGTATTTTGTGCTTGTCACTTCAGAATAACTCCCTATAATGCGCCTCCACTGACACGGAACAACGGCACACACGCCGCCGGGTCAGCAGAGAACAGCGAAAATAAACGCTTGACTCTG
>NZ_JADBQK010000002.1:0-114567 GCF_014895885.1 Enterobacter cloacae complex sp. P17RS | reverse complement strand
TCCCCGGACTGTACACCCCACAGGGGAGAGGGAAATTTACGACTACACCCGCAGCATCCCTTTCTCTTCCAGAAACGCAATAATCGTCCCCAGACCGTCACCCGCCTTAAGGTTGGTAAAGGTCCACGGGCGCTCGCCGCGCATGCGGTTGGTATCACGCTCCATCACCTCCAGCGACGCACCGACGTACGGCGCGAGGTCGGTTTTGTTGATCACCAGGAAATCGGATTTGGTGATCCCCGGTCCGCCCTTGCGCGGGATTTTTTCCCCTTCGGCCACGTCGATCACGTAAATAGTCAGGTCCGCCAGCTCCGGGCTGAAGGTCGCGCTCAGGTTGTCGCCGCCGCTTTCAACGAAGATCAGATCCAGATTACCGAACTTCTCGCTGAGCGCTTCTACCGCCGCGAGGTTCATTGAGGCATCTTCGCGGATGGCGGTATGCGGGCAGCCGCCGGTCTCTACTCCCACGATGCGCTCTGGCTCAAGCGCGCCCGCCTCGGTGAGGATGCGCTGATCCTCTTTGGTGTAGATATCGTTAGTGACCACCGCCAGATGGTACGTGTCGCGCATCGCCTTGCAGAGCGCTTCCAGCAGCGCGGTTTTGCCCGATCCTACCGGACCGCCCACGCCTACGCGCAGGGGATGTTTGTAATCAGCCATGTTGACTCCTCAGGAACGGAATAGTCGTGAATATTGTGTTTCGTGGCGCGCGGAGGCGATGGCCGACAGTGGCGTAGCTGCCCCCAGCGCGTCGTCGCCACGTAAAAATGCCTGTTCAAACCCGGCGGCAAAATGGTCGCTCAGCTCGATAATCAGCTGCTGCGCCGCCTGCTGTCCGAAGGGGACGAGCTTAACGCCCGCCATCACCGCGCTCTCTATCCAGCTGTAGCCGAGGCTCAGCGCCAGCTCGCGCGCGCCAATGCCCCAGCGCACGCCGAGCCACGCCATGCCGCAGAGCTGGCTCTGCGCAAACAGCGGCTGCCACTCTGGCGGGCAGTTCGGCTCCCAGCTTTTAATCAGGCGCGTAAAGGCCGCGCCACGGTTGCGCTCCTCTTCGCGCAGCTCGCGCGTTTCCCGGCAGGCGAGCAAATATGCCGTCCAGCGTTTTGCTGCCGCGACGTCCTGCTGTTCGCAGGCCCGGAACAGCCGGATAAACAGCGGCAGGTCGACGCAGAAAAAGCTCTGCTCCATCTGCTGGATCTGCCAGCGCCTGAAGGCGTCGGTGCTCGTAACCCAGCCCGCCTCTACGGCCCACTCCAGCCCCTGCGACCAGGTAAACGACCCGACCGGCAGGCTGCTGCTGGAGAGCTGCATCAGGCGCAGCCGCTGGCGGGCGTGCTCCATCAGCTCATCAGCGCCAGCAGGGCGGAGACAATCAGCCCGCCGCCGAAGGTTTTACGCAGCCCGTCGTGGCGGCGCAGCAGCAAGCCTGCGGCGAAACTGGCGCCCAGCACCGTCGCGCTGGCCAGCATAAAACCGCTGGTGAACAGCCAGAAGCTGTGGCCAGACATCTCCACCCCGTGCGCCCAGCCGTGGAACATCGCCAGGGCAGGCACCGCCAGCAGCAGGCGGTTTTCAGTTTTAAACATCATCACCCCGCAGACCGCCAGCGAGGCGATAATCAGCATCTCCATGCCGCTAAAGTCGCCGAGCAGGCTGCCCGCAACGGCGCCAACAAGCATCATGCCGAGGGTGGCAAACGGCAGCAGGAGCTTGCGGCCGCTCAGGGCAGACAGCACGCCAGCCCCGGTCAGCATCAGCAGGTGATCCAGCCCGGTCAGCGGGTGGAGAAAACCGGCCTGAAAGCTGTCGGCGCCGTGGCCGGGATGCGCGAGCGCGGGAACGGAAAAAGCCAGCAGTAACAGCGGTAAATACTTACGCATGATTGATCCTTAATGTGAATGAGCGTGAGAGTGAGTGTGGGCATCGCTGGCGTAAGCGCCCGCTTCCGGTTCAAACGGCAGGCTGGCGAAGGTTACCTCCAGCCCGAACTGGCGCAGCATGTCGTCGAGAACGTGATCGTGGTGATAGCGCAGCTCGCCGGGCATGACCTGCAGCGGCACGTGGCGGTTGCCCAGGTGGTAACAGGCGCGGGCGAGCAGGAACGGATCGGCGCAGCGCACCACGGAAACCGACTCCGGGGCGGCGATCACCTCAATCACCTCGCTGCCGTCTTCGTTACTGAGCAGGTCGCCCCCGCGCAGCAGCAGGCCGCGCGGCAGCATCAGTCCGGCTTCGCGCCCGTCGTTAAGCGCCACGCGAGCGCGGCTTTTCACCCGCACGTCAATCGGCAGCGTGACGCTGGCGGTGATCGGGTGCGCGTGGTCCAGGCGTTGGGTCAAATAGATCATCTTCACTCCTCAAAACAGGAAATAGCGTTGCGCCATCGGCAGAACGTCGGCCGGTTCGCTGGTTATCAGTTCGCCGTTGACGCGCACCTCGTAGGTTTGCGAGTCAACGGTGATATTCGGCTGCAGGGCGTTATGGATCATGTCGGCCTTTTTCACCGTCCGGCAGCCTTTTACCACCGCCGTGGCGCTCTGCAGGCTGAGCTGCTGCGGGATGCCGTTCGCGTGGGCCGCCTGAGAAACAAACGTCAGCCGCGTGGCGTGACGTGCGGCGCCCAGCGCGCCAAACATCGGGCGGTAATGCACTGGCTGCGGCGTGGGGATCGAGGCGTTGATGTCGCCCATCGGCGCGCAGGCGATCATCCCGCCTTTGACGATGGTTGCGGGTTTTACGCCAAAGAAGGCGGGGGACCAGACCACCAGATCCGCCAGCTTGCCCGCCTCAATCGAACCGACTTCATGGGCGATGCCGTGGGTCAGCGCCGGGTTAATGGTGTATTTGGCGACATAGCGCTTCACGCGGAAGTTATCGTTATCGCCGGTCTCTTCCGGCAGCGCGCCGCGCTGGACCTTCATGCGGTGCGCCACCTGCCAGGTGCGGATAATCACTTCCCCGACGCGGCCCATGGCCTGCGAATCTGACGAGGTGAGCGAGAACGCGCCGATATCGTGCAGCACGTCTTCCGCAGCAATGGTCTCCCGGCGTATGCGGGATTCGGCAAACGCCACGTCCTCGGCGATATCTGGGTCAAGGTGATGGCAAACCATCAGCATGTCGAGGTGCTCGTCGATGGTGTTCACCGTGTAGGGCAAGGTCGGGTTGGTGGAAGAGGGCAGAATATTCGGGTGCGCGCAGGCGGTGATGATATCCGGCGCGTGGCCGCCGCCCGCGCCTTCGGTGTGGAAGGTGTGGATCGTGCGCCCGCCGATGGCCGCCAGCGTGTCTTCGACAAACCCGGACTCGTTCAGCGTGTCGCTGTGCAGCGCCACCTGAATATCCATCTCTTCGGCCACCTCCAGCGAGCAGTTGATCGCCGCGGGCGTCGCGCCCCAGTCTTCGTGGATCTTCAGCCCGATGGCGCCGGCGGCGATCTGCTCGCGCAGGGCATCCGGGTTGGAGCCGTTACCTTTGCCGAGCAGGCCAATATTCACCGACAGCGTATCGGCGGCCTGCAGCATGCGAGCGATATACCACGGCCCCGGCGTGCAGGTGGTGGCGTTGGTGCCCGCCGCCGGTCCGGTGCCGCCGCCAATCATGGTGGTGACCCCGGAGACCAGCGCCTCCTCCGCCTGCTGCGGGCAGATCCAGTGGATGTGGGTGTCGATCCCGCCTGCGGTGACGATCTTCCCTTCGGCGGCGATGACTTCGGTTGCGGCACCAATCGGGATCGTCACGCCGGGCTGAATGTCCGGGTTCCCGGCTTTGCCGACGGCGAAGATCCGCCCGTTCTTCACGCCGATATCGGCCTTCACGATCCCCCAGTGGTCGACAATCAGCGCGTTGGTGAGAACCAGATCCACGCAGCCGTCAGCGGTCATCTGCCCCTGACCCATGCCGTCGCGGATCACCTTCCCGCCGCCGAACTTGACCTCTTCGCCGTAGACCGTGAGATCGTCTTCCACTTCGATCCACAGCTCGCTGTCCGCCAGCCGCACCTTATCCCCGGTAGTGGGGCCGAACATGTCGGCATACGCCTGACGTGAAATTTCAGCCATGTTTCACCTCGCCCATGACCTCGCCGCGAAAGCCAAAAATGCGCTGCGCGCCCGTCACCTGCACCAGCGTCACTTCTCGCTTCTGGCCTGGCTCGAAGCGCACGGCGGTACCCGCCGGAATGTTCAGCCGGTAGCCCCTGGTGGCTTCGCGATCAAACTTCAGCGCCGGGTTGACCTCGTAAAAGTGGTAGTGCGATCCGACCTGGATCGGCCTGTCGCCGTGATTTTCAACAACAACACTTTGGGCTTCGCGCCCGACGTTGATCGCAATAGTGCCGGGCTGGATCTGGTATTCACCTGGGATCATCACGTGCTCCTTACACGATCGGGTTGTGGACGGTGACGAGCTTGGAGCCGTCCGGGAAGGTGGCTTCCACCTGAATATCCGGGATCATCTCCGGCACGCCCTCCATCACCTGATCGCGCGTCAGGACGTGGCGGCCCGCCTCCATCAGCGCGGCGACGGTTTCGCCGTCGCGCGCGCCTTCCATGATGAAGGCGCTGATCAACGCGACCGATTCCGGGTAGTTGAGCTTTACCCCGCGCGCAAGGCGGCGTTCGGCAACCAGCGCGGCGGTAAACAGCAACAGCTTGTCTTTTTCTCTGGGGGTCAGTTCCATAACGTTTCTCTTATGTCTGCCAGATGCGCGGCGAACAGGCGGTTTTGGTAGTAAGAAGCGGGCGAAGCGACTGCCAGATGTCGCGCATCGCCCGCTGGCAAATCAGGTTGTCGTGGGAGAGAAAACGCACCGACAGCAGAGCGTCGGTGTGCGTTGCCCCCGCAAAATGGCCCAGAGGCGCGAGCAGCGCGCGCACGGTGTCGAGATGTTCTTCCCGGGCCGGATAGAACAGCAGTGTGCCGATCCACGGGTGTCCGGCAACGGGCGTGAGATCGCCGTCGCCGAGGTGCTGGCGCTCTATCAGGCGCGGTTCGTCATCCACCCACACCTCAAGGCGGCTCTCCAGCGTGCCGTGGCTGAAGGTCTCACCGATTACCGGGCGGCCCAGGCAGTACAGCTCCCACGCCAGCAGCGTGCTGGAAGCCTTAAGGTGGAAGACGGAACGCAGCGCGGCGTTCGCGCCGGGAAAGATAATGGTGTCCTGCGGCAGCCACTCCAGCGTGGCGTTTTCATCAAGATAAAAGTGCTGGCTCAGACGCGCCTGCGGGCCGCTGCTGCGGTAGAACTTGCTGGCGCCGGGCATGGTGATAAGCGCGTGGCTTTTGGCATCGAGCCGAACGGAAATATCCAGCGAATCGCCGCCCACAACGCCGCCGGGCGGGTGCAGCAGATAGAGGTGGCAGGTTTTTCCTTCGGGGTAAAACGGACGTTGTACGGTGAGCGGCCCGACGTGGCGCGCGGAACGCAGGAGGGTTTTCTCAGGGGCGTGACAAAACTGCAGGGCAAGCGACGCCTGCCAGCCTTTATACGTATTATCAGTGACCTGAGCTGCTAACATGCTGCTTCCATCTGCGCATCATCGGGGTCGTTTCAGTATGCCCTGGCGGAAATGAAGGCTGTCATATGAGTCGCTTATGGATAGAGGAAATTAAAAAGCACGGCCCGGGGCCGTGCTCTGTATGAAGCATGACGATCCTATTTCAGGTGGTCATGCAATGCTGCACCTGCCTGCTCAAGGGCGACTTTAACCGTTGGCTCCTGGCTCAGCGGGTTAAGCAGGCCGTAATCGTGGATCATACCGTTATAGCGCGTGACGGTCACCGGGACGCCAGCCGCATCCAGTTTACGCCCGAATGCTTCACCTTCATCCCGCAGAACGTCCAGCTCAGCTGTCTGAATCAGCGTCTCCGGGAAGCCTTTCAACTGTGCAGTGCTGGCGCGAAGCGGTGAGGCAAGGATATTGTTACGATCGGCAGCGCTGGTGGTGTAGTTATCCCAGAACCATTTCATCATGTTTTTTGACAGGAAATAGCCATTTTCGAACTGGTGATAGGAAGCCGTATCAAAGCTGGCGTCCGTCACAGGCCAGAGCATCACGTTGTAGCGAATTTTCGGCCCATTGAACTGTTTGGCCTGCAACGCCACTGAAGCCACCATGTTGCCGCCCACGCTGTTACCTACCAGGCCCAGACGGCTGCCGTCCACGCCAATTTCCTGGCCATGCTCGGCTACCCATTTTGTCGCTTCATAGGCCTGATTGATTGCCACCGGGAAATGGGCTTCAGGTGACGGTGTGTAATCAACGTAAACCGCTGCGGCACCAGATGCACGAACCAGATCGCGGATTAAACGTTCGTGGGTTGGAAAATCACCCAGCACCCAACCGCCACCGTGGAAGAACATAAACACCGGGAGCGTACCGGCAGCATGTTCAGGCTTCACAATTTTTAGGGCGATCGTCTGGCCATTGACCTGGATCGTTTTTTCAGTCACCTGAGCGGGCGGCAATTTTGCTCCTTGCTGTGCGCCGATCAGTACCTGGCGGGCCTCCTGCGGGGTCATCTGTTCCATCGGTTTCCCTTTGCCAGCATTCAGGACATCAAGAAATGCCTTTACGCCTGCGGTCGGGGCTGGAGTATTAGTGATTTGAGCGGATGCCGCGGCTGACGCGAAGACGGAAGAAATCAGGATGGCGGTTAATGTTTTCATGGTGGTACCCCTTTTAACGTATTTGATTGGATAACTAAATAGTGCGCTACTTAGTTGTTGATGTAATACTTGCGCGCAAGATACTTTTAGTCAAACATTATTTATAATTTTTTTAGACAACAGATTCAGGGTTGATAGAAAAATGAAAGAAAACAAAACACTAGATGATTTATTGTGCTTCTCGCTGTACTCGGTCACCAATGCGTTCGTGCGCCAGTATCGCCCCCTGCTGCAGGAGATGGATCTGACCTATCCGCAATTTGTTGTTTTGATGGCGCTTTATGAGAAAGACAACATCCCGCTTCGCGATCTCAGCGATAAAACCTATTTTGATTCAGGCACATTGACCCCGCTGGTCCAGAAGCTTGAGGCAAAAGGTTTTCTCAACCGTATGGCGGTTGTGGGGGATGAAAGGATGAAAAATGTCGTATTGACCGATAAAGCGAAAGAACTGAAAAGGCAGGTGATGGCGCTGCCGGACCAGATTCGTTGCAGCATGCGGATGAATGATGATGAACTGGAAATGCTAAAAAAACTCTCCCGAACGCTGCTGGAAGATTTGTAAGCGCACTTCGGTGGGGGTGAACCCACCGAAGCGATGTGTCGTTACCGGTAGTCCTCCGCATCCACATCATACCCGGACGGCTCCCAGCGGATCGCCAGCAATGACGCCAGACCGATAAACGGCGCCAGCGCAATCACCCAGAACACGGCGGTGTCGAGAGACGCGACCAGCAGCGGGAACAGGAACAGCGACAGCGTGGAACTGCTGCGCATCAGCGTCTGGTTTAAGCCGACGCCCACGCCGCGCAGCGAGGTCGGGTAGCTCAGCGAGGCGAACGTCATGGTATGCGCGCCCGGGCCAAATCCCTGACCGAACAGGAAAAGCGCCAGCATCGCCACGGCAAGCACCCCTTCAGAAGCACCGTCCGGTCGACCAATCAGCGCCAGCCCCAGCAGCGCCACAAGCTGACAGGCGTAACCCGCCAGCGACATCCGCCACGCGCCGAAGCGCGGCACGTAGCGCACCGCCAGTAATCCGCCGATAAACGCAAACAGCAGGTTCAGCGCCAGCGAGATCACAATAGTGGTCAGCATAGATTGCACGAAGAAGCTTGAAATAATCACCGGCAGGCCAAAGGCCACGGCGTTATAGGCGAATGAGGAGACGACGGACAGCAGCGTGGCGAGTGTGGTACGCCGCAGATAGATGCCGCGGAACAGGTTCAGATAGTTCGACCATTTGGCTTTATTCACGACAGGCGCAGGCTGGCTGAGCGCATCCTGCGGGACGTGGGCGTTAATATTGTACGACTGCCGCAAAATGGACGCCGCCTCTTTCAGGTTGCCCTGATTCGCCGCCCAGACCGGCGATTCGCTCATATAGCGGCTGCGGATGGCGATAATCACCAGCGCGGGTACTGCACCAAAGCCGAGAATCAAACGCCAGAGCCAGTCGCTGTGGCCTTCCGGCAGCACGGCGTAGAAAAAGAGAACCAGAAGGTAAGAGATGCTGATCGCCGCATACCAGGTAGGGCACCACATCGCGACGCTGGAGGCCTTATTGCCCGGCCCTTTCAGCCTGGCAAACTCGCTCAGGAACGCCATCGCCACGGGAAGGTCGATCCCCACGCCAAGGCCCATCACAAAGCGCGCGCCCGCCAGCACATATTCATTCGGGGCCAGCGCGCAGGCGATAGCGGCGACGACAAAGAATACCATGTCGGCCATAAAGACGCGGTAGCGCCCGATTTTATCCGTGAGGTAACCGCCGAGCAGCGCCCCGACAATCGCACCAAAGGTAATCGCCGAGGCCACCATGCCGGTACCGGCGGGCGTCAGGTTAAATTCGCGGGTAATGTCTTTAATGCCGAACGCCAGCGCGCCTAGATCGTAGGCATCGAGGAAAATCCCGCCCAGAGCGATACCGACCACGATCCGGGCGTTAGCCCGGCCCTGTGAGCCGTCATTAACGAGACGTGAAACGTCCGATGCACTGCGCACCCACTGAATGTCGCCATCAGGGGGAATTCCTGCCGTTGAAAGGGGAGTGGTGTCTGTGATTTCTGCCATTTTCTTTTTGTGTGGTTGTGTTGTGTCTCTAACAGTTACCACAGGCAGAAGGTGACAAAAATCACATTTGGTTATAAGGCATAACTAACCGCCTACTCGGGATCTTTTTTCTTTCGCTTGAGCTTCGTCCAGATCTTCGTTTCCTGGCGTCGCCACAGGCGCTGGATATTGTCGTGATGACGCAGCAGGATCAGGCAGGAGAGCATCGATACCGGGAAAGTGAATTGGGGTTTAAACCACCAGACGTAAAACGGGGCGATCAGCGCGCTGACGATGGCACCCAGCGACGAATAGCCGCTTAGCAGAATGGTCAGCAGCCAGGTCCCGGCCATGACGCCGGTTAAGTCCCATCCGATGGGCGCGATGGCACCAAAGGCGGTCGCCACCCCTTTGCCGCCTTTAAAGCCGAAGAATACGGGCCAGATATGGCCGACGCAGGCGGCGATGGCGATGAGCCCCAGCCAGAACGGCGTGACGCCCAGCGCATAGGCGCCCCAGACGGGTAGCATCCCCTTCAGAACATCAAAAATCAAAACCGCTACGGCTGCTCCCTTGCCGCCAATTCGAAGCACGTTGGTCGCTCCCGGATTCCCGGAACCACTTTCACGCGGGTCAGGTAACCCGGCAATGCGGCAGACCAGAATGGCGCTGGAGATTGAGCCGCAAAGATAGGCGAGGAGGATCATTCCAGGCGCGATTGCACTCATAACGCTGTTCCGTTTTGAAAATGTATCTGTATTCTCAGCATCTGTGGATAATACGCATAATTCGCCGGAAGTGGTATCCGGTTTAGCCAAAAAGCAGGCAGGTCGTGATGGATATTGTATTTATAGAGCAACTTTCGGTAATCACCACAATTGGTGTTTACGACTGGGAACAGACCATCGAGCAGAAACTGGTGTTCGATATCGAAATGGGATGGGATAACCGCAAATCGGCAAAAAGCGATGACGTGAATGACTGTCTGAGCTATGCCGACATCAGCGAAGCGGTGATCGGCCACGTGGAAGGACAGCGTTTTGCGCTGGTGGAACGGGTGGCGGAAGAGGTGGCGGATCTGCTGCTGACCAAATTCAACTCACCGTGGGTACGCATTAAGCTGAGCAAGCCGGGGGCTGTGGCGCGCGCCGCCAATGTGGGCGTCATCATTGAGCGTGGCACAAATCTGAAAGGAAAGATTTAACGTCATAATTGCTAAACCATTTTAGGTTATATCGGTCTTAAGGCTGTATCTTTCACGGTAGCCGTTAGGGGCGACCGTTTTTTTATATCTTTTTTTAGGGGTTTATAGATGAGCGATATGCACTCGCTGCTGGTGGCGGCAATTCTGGGTGTGGTCGAAGGATTGACGGAGTTTTTACCGGTTTCCAGTACGGGCCATATGATTATCGTTGGCCATCTGCTGGGCTTCGAAGGCGATACCGCAAAGACGTTTGAGGTGGTAATTCAGCTGGGCTCGATTCTGGCGGTGGTGGTGATGTTCTGGCGTCGCCTGTTTGGCCTGATCGGCATCCATTTTGGCCGTCTGCCGCAGCGTGAAGGAGAGGGCAAAGGCCGCCTGACGCTGATTCACATCCTGCTCGGGATGATCCCGGCGGTGGTATTGGGGCTGGTATTCCACGACACCATTAAATCGCTGTTTAACCCGATTAACGTCATGTACGCGCTGGTGGTGGGCGGTTTCCTGCTGATTGCCGCGGAAGTGCTGAAGCCAAAAGTCCCGCGTGCGGAAGGCCTGGACGATATGACCTATCGTCAGGCGTTTATCATTGGCTGCTTCCAGTGTCTGGCGCTGTGGCCGGGCTTCTCCCGTTCAGGTGCGACCATTTCAGGCGGGATGCTGATGGGCGTGAGCCGCTATGCGGCGTCCGAGTTCTCGTTCCTGCTGGCGGTGCCGATGATGATGGGCGCCACCGCGCTGGACCTTTACAAAAGCATTGGCTTCCTGACCACAGGCGATATTCCGATGTTTGCCGTGGGCTTTATCACCGCCTTTATCGTGGCGCTGATTGCCATCAAAACCTTCCTGCAGCTGATTAAGCGTATCTCGTTTATTCCGTTCGCGATCTACCGCTTTATCGTCGCGGCTGCGGTGTACGTAGTCTTCTTCTGATAACCGATTGCCCTCACTCTTTCGGCTGAGGGCAACGCTTTTCCTTCCACGCGGTAACCGCGTCAATCCGCCGTTTGGTTAGCTCCTCGCGAATCTCCGGGCCTTTAAATCCTGCCTCAACCACGTCTTTCGTTGGCACCGCTTTTGCGACTTCCCACGCTTCGCGCAGCAAACGCCCCTGGGGATAATCGGACGCTTCAAACCCGGTGCGGCCGCGCACGTCCGCTTCGCTGGTGAGCGCAATCTGCTCCACGCGCTGCGGCTTGCGCCAGGCGTCAATATTATCGAACAGCTTCACGATGGTGGCGGGCTTCAGGATCGGGAAGGTATGGATCAGGTCGTGGAACTCGGCGACCAGCTTTGCCAGATCGCGGATGTCATTCGGCACGCGCAGACGCTGGCAGAGCCCGTCAACCAGCTTTACCCCCGCCGGACCGTGCCCGTGATGGCGCGGCCAGAACTCTTTCGGCGTTAAGCCTTTGCCGAGATCGTGGCACAGGGTGGAAAAACGTACGTCCACCTCAGGGCTGAGCATGGCGGCCATGCTCAGCGTCATCAGCGTGTGCACGCCGGTATCAATTTCGGGATGCCATTTCGCCGGTGCGGGCACGCCAAACAGCGCGTCGATTTCCGGGAACAGCACCTTCAGCGCGCCGCAGTCGCGCAGAACCTGGAAAAAGACCTGCGGGTTGCGGGTGGTGAGGGCATTTTCCGTCTCTTTCCAGACGCGCTCCGGCGTCAGGTGTTCCAGCTCGCCCGCCTCGGTCATGGCCGTCATCAACGCCATCGTCTCATCCGCAATACGGAAGCTCAGATGCGCGTAACGCGCGGCAAAACGCGCCACGCGCAGCACGCGGAGCGGATCTTCAGAAAATGCCGGGGAGACGTGACGCAAAAGACGATCGCGCAGGTCGTCCTGCCCGCCGTAGGCGTCGATGATATGGCCGTTTTCGTCCTGGGCCAGGGCGTTAATGGTGAGATCGCGGCGCAGCAGATCCTGCTCCAGCGTCACATCCGGCGCGGCGTAGCAGGTGAAGCCCGTATAACCGGAACCGGATTTCCGTTCGGTACGCGCCAGGGCGTACTCTTCCCGGCTTTTCGGATGCAGGAACACGGGAAAATCGCGGCCTACCTGCTGGTAGCCCGCGTCGAGCATCTCTTCCGGGGTGGCGCCCACCACCACCCAGTCTTTATCTTTGACCGGCAGACCTAATAACGCATCACGTACCGCACCACCGACCAGATAACTCTTCACGCCCAACTCTCCCGTTTTCTCTTTTCCAGAATGATACGTAAGTCTGGCAGAGAAGACGAATTAGTTCATCCAGCGATCTTTACGCTTACGGCTTGGGATCAGATGTGGCAGAACCAGACCCAGCACCAGACCAACGCCCAGCACGCCGCCGCCATACATAAACCACTGCATGATGATGGTGCGCTGTTTGTCATCAAGCTGCAGGTTCGCGGCGTTCACTTTTTTCTGCGCGACGATCAGCTCGTTTTTCAGCTTCTGGTTCTCTTCTTTCAGACCGTTGATCACGCCGTCGCTCTGCGCCACTTTCTGCTGCATTTCAGCGGTGCGCTGGTTCCAGGTCCCGTCGATGTTGTTCAGCTTGTCGGTCAGGGTCTTCACCTGGTTTTCCAGATCCGGCACGCGGGTGCGCAGGCTTGGCACGGTGCTCAGCTCTTTCATTGGGATCCAGGAGGTACGGCCGGAACTGTCGCGAACCTGACCGTAATTGGTCTCCGCGTTGGTCTGCAACAGGGTGACTTCCTCGCCGGCATTCACCGTGCCCACGAGGCGATAATTATCTCCGGGGCCACTGCGCACCCAGGTGTTAAGTTCGTCAGAAACGTAACGCTTCTCTTCAGCGTGCACTGCGGTTGCGGCGCTAAAAGCGAGTAAAGTAAGTCCAATCAGGCGTAATTTAAGCATCATTAGTCGTTATTTTCATAAAAAGTGGAACGATAGTAGTGGCAACAGTGTCTCTACGCAAAGCATTCATCAGCAATCAGAATCATCTGTGTCACGACTCTACACATTTACGCCCGACAAATTGCTCATTGCATGGCAATTTGGCGCAAAATACTATGTACTGACAAATAAATGGCGAGGAAGTTCGCCCTCATTGACGCGTCTGTGACGCCCGCAAAAGTACAAGGCTATGGCTCAGGAAATCGAATTAAAATTTATCGTCGAAAAAGACAGCGTTGACGCGCTCCGTCAGCATCTGAATACGCTCTCCGGCGAGCACCATGAACCCGTACCGTTGCTCAACATCTACTACGAAACGCCGGACAACTGGCTGCGCAACCACGATATGGGGCTACGCATCCGCGGCGCGAATGGACGCTACGAGATGACGATGAAAATCGCCGGCCGCGTGGTCGGCGGTTTGCATCAGCGCCCGGAATACAATATCGACATCAGTAAGCCAGAACTTGAGCTGGAACGTTTCCCGGCGGAAGTCTGGCCGGAAGGCGAACTGCCCGCCACGCTGGCAGGGCAGGTGCAGCCGCTGTTCAGCACCGATTTCGCTCGCGAGAAATGGCTGGTGACGGAAGGCAAAAGCCGCATTGAAATCGCGCTGGATTTAGGCGAGGTGAAGGCGGGTGAGTTCCAGGAACCGATCTGCGAGCTGGAGCTGGAACTTCTGGAAGGGGATGCGAGCGACGTGCTGAAGCTGGCGCGCAAGCTGGTAAGCCAGCCGGGTTTACGTCAGGGCAGCTTGAGCAAAGCGGCGCGGGGCTACCACCTGGCTGCCGGAAATGCGCCACGCGTGCTGAGAGAGACTCCGATTTTGCGCGTCGTCCCGAAAGCCAGCATTGAGCAGGGCATGGAAGCGGCGCTGGAGCTGGCGCTCTCCCAATGGCAGTACCATGAAGAACTGTGGGCGCGTAACGTCAAAAATGCCAAAAAACAGGTGCTGGCCGCTATTGGACTGGTGCGTCATACCCTGACGCTGTTTGGCGGTATCGTACCGCGTAAAGCTAGCGCTCACTTACGCGATCTGCTGACCCAGACCGAAACGCTGCTGCTTTCCGACGTGTCGGCGCAAACCGCGCTTTATAGCCCGCAAAATGCCGCGGCAAAACTGGCGCTGACCGAGTTTCTGGTTACGCGCGGCTGGCGCGTCTTCCTCGATGCAAAAGCGCAGACCAAAATCGCGGACAACTTTAAACGCTTCGCGGATATCCATCTTTCCCGCCACGCCGCCGAGCTGAGAACCACCTTCGCGCATCCGCTGGGCGACCAGTATGGCGACCAGCTTCCCCGCCTGGCGCGTAATATCGACAGCATGTTGCTTCTGTCGGGAGCGTACGAGGGCGTGAAGGCGCAGGCCTGGCTGGAGAACTGGCAGGGGCTTAAGCATGCCATTGAGACCCGTCAGCAGATTGAGATCGAGCATTTCCGCAACGAAGCCATTTCGCAGGATCCATACTGGCTGCACAGCGGAAAACGTTAATTCTGGCAAGGAACCCCTGATATGCCGCTTTCTTCGCAGTTACAGCAGCACTGGCAAACCGTTTGCGAACGTCTGCCCGAGTCGTTACCCGCGTCATCGTTAAGCGAGCAGGCGAAAAGCGTGCTCACGTTCAGTGATTTTGTGCAGGAGAGCGTCAGCGCCAATCCTGACTGGCTGGCAGAGCTGGAAAGCGCGCCGCCGCAGGCTGACGAGTGGCGGCACTATGCTGGCTGGCTGCAAACCGCGCTGGCAGAGGTGGCGGATGAAGCCACGCTGATGCGCGTCCTGCGCCAGTTCCGCCGCCGGGTGATGGTGCGCATTGCCTGGGCGCAGGCGCTGGAGCTGGTGAGTGAAGAGAGCACCTTGCAGCAGCTGAGCGAGCTGGCGCAGACGCTGATTGTCGCCGCGCGGGACTGGCTCTACGCCGCCTGCTGTAAAGAGTGGGGCACGCCGTGCAGCGAAGAAGGGGTTCCGCAGCCGCTGTTGATTCTGGGGATGGGCAAGCTGGGCGGCTGCGAGCTGAACTTCTCCTCGGATATCGACCTGATCTTTGCCTGGCCGGAGAATGGCGCCACGCGAGGCGGTCGTCGCGAGCTGGATAACGCCCAGTTCTTTACCCGACTCGGGCAGCGTCTGATTAAGGCGCTGGACCAGCCTACGCAGGACGGCTTTGTTTACCGCGTGGACATGCGCCTGCGCCCGTTTGGCGACAGCGGCCCGCTGGTGCTGAGCTTCGCCGCGCTGGAAGATTATTACCAGGAGCAGGGGCGCGACTGGGAGCGTTACGCGATGGTCAAAGCGCGGATCATGGGCGACAGCGACGACGCTTACGCCAATGAGCTGCGCGCCATGCTGCGCCCGTTCGTGTTCCGCCGTTACATCGACTTTAGCGTGATCCAGTCCCTGCGCAATATGAAAGGGATGATCGCCCGCGAGGTGCGCCGTCGCGGTCTGAAGGACAACATCAAGCTTGGCGCGGGCGGCATCCGCGAAATCGAATTTATCGTTCAGGTCTTCCAGCTGATCCGCGGCGGGCGCGAGCCGTCGCTGCAGTCCCGCTCGCTGCTGCCGACGCTGAGCGCCATTGAGCAACTGCATTTGCTGCCGGACGGCGACGCGCAAACCCTGCGCGAGGCCTATCTGTTCCTGCGCCGTCTGGAAAACCTGCTGCAAAGCATTAACGACGAACAGACCCAGACCCTGCCGGGGGATGACCTTAACCGGGCGCGTCTGGCCTGGGGCATGCGGGTGGATGACTGGTCAACGTTGACCGAACAGCTGGATGCCCATATGGCAGGCGTTCGCCGCATCTTTAACGATCTGATTGGTGACGACGAAAGTGAATCGCCGGACGATGCGCTCTCCGAGCACTGGCGCGAACTGTGGCAGGACGCGCTCCAGGAAGATGACACCACGCCGGTGCTGGCGCACTTAAGCGACGATGCCCGCCATCGCGTGGTGGCCTTGATTGCCGATTTCCGCCTTGAGCTGAACAAGCGCGCCATTGGCCCGCGCGGTCGGCAGGTACTGGATCATCTGATGCCGCATCTGCTGAGCGAGGTCTGCTCCCGCGAGGATGCGCCGGTGCCGCTGTCGCGCATGATGCCGCTGCTGAGCGGGATTATCACGCGTACCACCTACCTGGAACTGCTGAGCGAGTTTCCCGGCGCGCTGAAACACCTGATTTCCCTCTGCGCCGCGTCGCCGATGGTAGCCAACAAGCTGGCGCGATACCCACTGCTGCTGGACGAACTGCTTGACCCGAACACGCTCTATCAGCCGACGGCGATGGACGCCTACCGCGACGAGCTGCGCCAGTATCTGCTGCGCGTGCCGGAAGAGGACGAAGAGCAACAGCTCGAGGCGCTGCGTCAGTTTAAGCAGGCCCAGATGCTGCGCGTAGCGGCAGCGGATATCGCCGGTACGCTGCCGGTAATGAAAGTGAGCGATCACTTAACCTGGCTGGCGGAGGCGATCATCGACGCGGTAGTCCACCAGGCGTGGGTGCAGATGGTGGCCCGCTATGGCCAGCCGAAGCATCTTGCTGACCGCGAGGGGCGAGGGTTTGCCGTGGTTGGTTACGGCAAGCTGGGCGGCTGGGAGCTGGGCTACAGCTCCGATCTGGATCTGATTTTCCTGCACGACTGTCCGGCGGACGTCATGACCGACGGCGAACGTGAGATTGACGGGCGGCAGTTCTACCTGCGCCTGGCCCAGCGCATCATGCACCTGTTCAGCACCCGCACTTCGTCGGGCATTCTGTACGAGGTGGACGCGCGCCTGCGCCCGTCCGGCGCGGCAGGCATGCTGGTCACCTCGACGGACGCGTTTGCCGATTATCAGAAGAACGAAGCCTGGACGTGGGAACATCAGGCGCTGGTGCGCGCCCGCGTGGTGTACGGCGATCCGCAGCTCAAAACGCAGTTCGATGCGATCCGCAAGTCAGTCATGACGACCCCGCGCGAGGGCAGCACCCTGCAAACTGAAGTGCGCGAAATGCGTGAGAAAATGCGCGCGCATTTGGGTAACAAACATCGCGATCGCTTTGATATCAAAGCCGATGAGGGCGGGATTACCGATATTGAGTTCATCACCCAGTATCTGGTGCTGCTGCACGCGCACGACAAGCCGAAGCTGACCCGCTGGTCCGATAACGTGCGCATTCTGGAACTGCTGGCGCAAAACGACATTATGGACGAGCAGGAGGCGCAGGCCTTAACCCGCGCCTACACCACGCTGCGCGACGCGCTGCATCACCTGGCCCTGCAGGAGCAGCCGGGGCACGTGGCGCTGGACTGTTTTGTCGCAGAACGCGCTCAGGTAACGGCCAGCTGGCAGAAGTGGCTGGTGGAACCGTGCGTAACAAATCAAGTGTGATATTATCGCGCGCAAATTGTGAATCTTTCTGGAGTCAGGAATGAAAGTAACACTGCCAGAGTTTGAACGTGCTGGAGTAATGGTTGTTGGGGATGTGATGCTGGATCGCTACTGGTATGGGCCGACCAGCCGCATCTCTCCGGAAGCACCGGTACCGGTGGTCAAGGTTGACACCATTGAAGAGCGTCCCGGCGGCGCGGCAAACGTGGCGATGAACATAGCCTCGCTGGGCGCGCACTCGCGTCTGGTGGGCCTGACCGGTATCGACGATGCGGCGCGTGCGCTGAGCAAGTCGCTGGCGGACGTGAACGTGAAGTGCGACTTCGTTTCTGTTCCGACACACCCAACCATCACCAAGCTGCGCGTGCTGTCGCGTAACCAGCAGCTGATCCGCCTCGATTTTGAAGAAGGGTTCGAAGGCGTTGATCCCGAGCCGCTGCACGAGCGCATTAACCAGGCGCTGGGCAACATCGGCGCGCTGGTGCTGTCTGACTACGCCAAAGGCGCGCTGGCGAGCGTGCAAACGATGATTCAGCTGGCGCGTAAAGCCAGCGTGCCGGTGCTGATCGATCCGAAAGGCACCGATTTTGAGCGCTATCGCGGCGCAACCCTGCTGACGCCAAACCTTTCTGAGTTCGAAGCGGTGGCGGGCAAGTGTAAAACCGAGGAAGAACTGGTTGAGCGCGGCATGAAGATCATTGCTGACTTCGAGCTGTCCGCGCTGCTGGTCACCCGTTCCGAACAGGGGATGACGCTGCTGCAGCCGGGCAAGGCGCCGCTGCATATGCCAACCCAGGCGCAGGAAGTGTACGACGTGACCGGTGCCGGTGATACGGTGATCGGCGTGCTGGCGGCAACGCTGGCGGCGGGTAACTCCCTGGAAGAGGCGTGCTACTTCGCGAACGCCGCGGCGGGCGTGGTCGTCGGTAAATTGGGTACTTCAACCGTTTCGCCAATCGAGCTGGAAAACGCGGTGCGCGGGCGTGCGGATACCGGTTTTGGCGTGATGACCGAAGACGAGCTGAAGGTGGCCGTCGCCGCCGCGCGCAAGCGCGGTGAAAAAGTGGTGATGACCAACGGCGTGTTTGACATCCTGCACGCGGGCCACGTTTCGTATCTGGCGAATGCGCGCAAGCTGGGCGATCGCCTCATTGTGGCAGTGAACAGCGATGCGTCGACCAAACGCCTGAAGGGCGAAACGCGCCCGGTGAACCCGCTCGAGCAACGTATGATTGTGCTTGGCGCGCTGGAAGCGGTGGACTGGGTGGTGTCGTTTGAAGAAGATACCCCGCAGCGCCTGATTGCCGGGATCCTGCCAGACCTGCTGGTGAAGGGCGGCGATTACAAGCCAGAGCAAATCGCAGGCAGCGAAGAGGTCTGGGCCAACGGCGGTGAGGTGATGGTGCTCAATTTTGAGGATGGGTGTTCAACCACCAACATCATCAAGAAGATCCAGAAAGACAGTCAGTAAAAAACGGGCCAGTTGGCCCGTTTTTTTTCACCCTCTCCCTGTGGGAGAGGGTATCAGGCCGCACTTACTCCTGATCGTCCACCGGTGGAATGGCCGGTGCCGGCTTCACTTCTTCCGGCGCATTGCGGTTTTCCAGCTCGCTCAGACGCTGTTCCAGCAGCGCCAGCTTCTCGCGGGTGCGCAGCAGAACCTGGGTCTGCACGTCAAACTCTTCGCGGCTGACTAAATCAAGGCGAACCAACTGCGCCTGCAGCGTCTGGCGGATTTTCTTCTCAACGTCATCACCAAATTCACGAATGCCCTTTGGCATGGACTCATGAACCTGACGCGCGATCTGCTCAATTTTTTTCGGGTCAATCATAATGGCTTCCCTTGATAAGTCGGTGTTGATGAACATTGTAGCGCGTCATGACCCAGGATAAAGCAGATTTGTTTGAAGCTTATGCATTGCCCAGGTTAATCAATAGCGTTATAGTTATCTCGCTTATTCTCAGGGCGGGGCGAAATTCCCCACCGGCGGTAAATCAGCTTAGCGCTGAAAGCCCGCGAGCGCTTTGGGTGAATTCTCAAAGGTCAGCAGATCCGGTGTAATTCCGGGGCCGACGGTTAAAGTCCGGATGGGAGAGAGTAACGATCCAGTCGGGCATGGGCCCGCTCACGTTATCTTTTTGCCGCTTATACGGCGCTCCTAAGACTGCCCTGATTCTGGTAACCATAATGTTAATGAGGTTTTTTTACCATGAATCAGACGCTACTTTCCTCTTTTGGCACTTCAACTCAACGTGTTGAACATGCACTGGATGCACTGCGCGAAGGCCGCGGTGTGATGGTGCTTGACGATGAAAACCGTGAAAACGAAGGCGACATGATTTTTGCCGCCGAAAACATGACCGTTGAACAGATGGCGCTGACCATCCGTCACGGCAGCGGCATCGTATGCCTGTGTATTACCGAAGATCGTCGTAAGCAGCTTGAGCTGCCGATGATGGTTGAGAACAACACCAGCGCCTTTGGTACCGGCTTTACCGTGACCATTGAAGCGGCGCATGGCGTGACTACCGGTGTATCGGCGGCTGACCGCCTGACCACCGTGCGTGCCGCCATTGCTGATGATGCGAAACCCTCCGATCTGCATCGTCCAGGCCACGTCTTCCCGCTGCGCGCGCAGGCGGGCGGCGTGCTGACCCGTGGCGGTCACACCGAAGCGACGATCGACCTGGTGACACTGGCGGGCTTTAAGCCTGCGGGCGTGCTGTGTGAACTGACCAACGATGACGGCACCATGGCCCGCGCGCCAGAGTGCATCACCTTTGCGCGTCTGCACAACATGCCGGTTGTCACAATTGAAGATCTGGTGGAATACCGCCAGGCGCACGAGCGCAAGGCCAGCTGAGACAGCTAATGTGAAAAAGCCGGGGAAACCCGGCTTTTTTGTCGCTAGTGGTAGTTAATTTTAAACAGCACCACGGTTTCAAACGGTCCGGACTGGATCGCTTTTCCCTCATCCCACGACAGCTCTGCCGTGTACTTTTGCTCATACTGCAACGTACTCCCGGTGAAGTCGGCATACTCCTGGTAGTGGTTGAAGGTAAACGGATCCGTTCCGTTCAGAATACGCAGTTTTAGCCCATTCCCAATCAATAGCGCCGTATCGTCAGCGCTGAGTTTTTCGTTCGTGTAGAATGACGAGTCCATTTTGAATCCATCAGAGCACTGCGCGTCCTGCACCTTGGTGGTTTTGACCGTAAATTCGCGAACGCGCGTTTTCTGGTTCACGATGTCGCGAGCGCTGAAGGTGCCAAAATCGATCTCCTGGTTTTCAGGGTAGATGCTGAAGGTTGCCCCGCAGTCCAGAACGGTAATGTTTTGCAAGCCGTTGATGTGATACTTCAGGTTTTTCGCGTCGGCCATCTGGTTGACCCCGCCTTTACCGTCAAACTGCACCACGATGTAATCGCCGAGGGAACTCACGTAGCCGTGAGGCGGAATCGCCTTAATTTTTACAAACAGGCGAAAGCGGGCAATAAACGTGCGTGTCGGATGAATGTCATCCGGGTTTCCGGAGCAAATCAGGTTTTCCCAGCCCATCTGCCGTATCTGATCCGGTGTATAGATGAGGATATTCTTGTTATCAAGACACTGGCGGGTGTCCACGCCATTCGGCTGGCCCGTGGCATCGTAATCCACCCCTTCGTAGGTTACGCCAAGCTCATAGTAAGGGTCCGTTGCGGCAGGATAAGGGTTAACCCAGGCGAATACGTCTTCCGGCTCAAAGCCGCCGTTGACGTTGTGATCGCAGGTGACCGGGATTTTAATGTCATCTGATTCCCAGATTTTCTGCCCCACCTGCGCGTTGCTGGGGATAGCAAAGGGCGAGATGGTTTTTGTCTCTTCAACCGGCCCGCCTGAAGCACCAAGATAGCAGTCCAGCGCCAGCGCTTCTCTTACGGGCAGAGCGGATATCAGCAGCAGGAACAGCAGATTAGCGAGCTTGCGCATCTTTATCGACCTTATGCTCGCTGAGCGTACATTTCGCCGTACCTGAACATTGCGCGTCGACCTTTTTCAGCGCACCGTAATCATCGATGTAGCCAATGCTGTAGTAGTTGCCGTGATAGTCACCGGTAGAGGTTGTCGCCGTCGCAAACGGGGCGATCATCAGGCTGTCAAAACCGGGCAGCATGGTTTTCGCATTTTTGCTCAGCCACGCCAGCGTGATGTAATAAGGCGTAGGGTTATGCACGGTGAGCCCTTTCGCGTTTGCGGTGACTTCCATACGCATTTCTGCCTGATCGCCTGCCTTTTTGGCGATCGCTTTGGGACGCCAGAATAGTTTGATCCTGCTCTGCATCGCGACCTGCATGACGCTGCGTTCCTCGCTCGCGCTGGAACTTTTCGGCGGCACCTCGCGCAGGTTGAAATAAAACAGCGATTCCCGGTCTTTCGGCAACCGGGCGGTCGCGGCCTGCTTCACAATCCGGACCTGAGACGAGGCGCCCGCTTCAAGACGTTGAATCGGCGGAAGCGCCATAAAATGGCTGTCCTCCTTGCGTCCGTTTTCATCTTCTATCCAGGAGAGCGCCAGATAAGGCAACGTTTTGCTCTGATTATCAATCTTGAGGCTGCTGGCCTTATCGCTTTCCGGAAACACAATGCGGGTGCGGTCCAGGTTAACGGCGGCGTGGGTGGTAAATGCGGTGCCGATTAACATCAGGCACAGGCTAGTGAATGAGGTCAGTTTCATCATGGTTTCTTACTGGCATGGCAGTATCAACTGCATACTGTTTTCAAGGTGTGAAGGCAGCGAGAAGCGACACTGCTGATTGTCACCCCACGTTACCCGGAATTGTTGTTCAGGCTCGACTGCTCCCAGCCAGACGTGGCCTTCGTCGGCGACCATGCCGATTTGCTGGTCACTTTCCAGCAGGTGAACAATCGCGCCCAGCGGCGGAGTGCCGGCTGGCGTACGGATAATGCCGGCAATATCGTTGCCAGCGCGCGTGGCAATCTGGCGGTAGCCAATCGCCCCCTCGGTCCAGGTGGTGGTCGTGATGCGGTTGTCCACATCGACGCCGTCAGGCAGGTTATCCAGATTGACCTGTACGCTGGCGGGAGAGTAACTGGAAACCGACGGTAAAACGCCGATACCAAAGCGGTTGGTTTCATCCCGCGACATGTTCAGCGGAATGTTGCCGACGCCGTCGGTGCTGACCATTACGCGCGGTTCGTTTCCGTAGCTGCGACGGTGCAGCGCCGCGCCTTTGGCCGTTGAGGTAAACGAGCCATTCCAGCTGGCGCTCAGGGAGTTATATTCATCAGCTTTATAACTTCCGGAGATATTCAGATCGCCAAACGGTGAATAATGCTGATAGTTGCCGCTCATCTGTGCGCCCGCGTCCGCGTGTTCACTCTCCGTCCCCGCGGAGACGCCCCAGGTATTATTGCGATCGGACGTGTCGTACCAGGAGACATTTTGGCTCAGGCTATCGCTGTTGTGCAGATCGTAACTGAGGCGATGATCCGGATCGATCGGTACGCTCAGGGAAAGATAAAACTGCGTATCGTCGTCTTCATCTTCGTAATGCGTCTTGCTCCAGGAGAGGGTGACGCCGAGGTTTTTCCAGCGCCCCAGATCAAAGTTATAGCCTGCGGTAATGCTTCCGGTCGTGGACGGGGCTTCGTTCCACCAGGTCTGACGCAGTACGTTGACGTAGAGGTTGAGCGATAACGAGCTGATGTACTGGCTGGCGGTTACGCTCAGCGTCTGCTTTTCTGTCTGACGATCGTTGTCGTCATAATCAAGGAAGCGGGCATAGCTCAGGAATTTCCGATCGGAGTAGCGGTAGCTGGCAAGCGTAAGCTGGCTGCCGGTGGTATCGAAACGCTTACTGTAGTTAAAACGGTAGCTGTAACCCGTCTGGCTATCCTGGAAGGGGAGCTGGCTGGTGGCCTGCGTGACGTCAAAAGAGAGGGCACCCAGATGCGCCATATTTTGCCCGATCCCGGCTGCAATGGAACGGTAATGATCCCCGTCGGCAAGCGTCCCGCCATAGAGCGAGGTGTTTGACAGCATTCCCCATGAGAATTCACCGCTCATAAAACCGGTGTCTTCGACGTCATGAGAGGCGTCTTTACGCGCTTTACCCGCCGCCAGCTTGTAGCGAACCTGCCCTTTACGCGTTAAAAAAGGCACCGATTCCGCCGAGACCTGGAAGGTGCTGACGCGCCCGTCTTCCTCCGTCACTTTTACGTCCAGCGTCCCCTGAACGGACTGGTTAAGATCCTGAATAACAAAGGGGCCAGGCGGAACTTTACTTTGATAAATTACGCGATCGGACAGGCTGACGGTGACGGTCGCGTTGGTTTGCGCGATACCGGTAATTTGTGGCGCATAGCCACGCAGCGACCAGGGGAGCATGCGCTCATCGCTGATCAGGGAGGCGCCGGTATAGGTAAAAGCGTCAAAGATTGAGGACTGGAAGTCCGTTTCACCCAGCGTCAGCTTAGCACCAAGTGAAGGAAGAGGGCGGAACATGTAGACGCGCGAAAAGCGTCCGTCATGATCCGAACCTGCATCGGTATGCGTTTGGCTGTACTGATAATCACTGCGCAGGCGCCATGCGCCCATATTCGCGCCCGCCGTGCCATAGGTGTTGGCGTTGTTGGTGCTGCTGCCGTCGCTGGGCTGATAGTGGCTGGCGAACAGGTTGTAATCCAGAATCACGCCCGGTACGCCATTGTCCCACGTTGCGGGTGGCATCCAGTCGGCGGCGCGGTACTGCAACCATGCCTGGGGTACGGTGACCTTCAGCGTCTGGGTCGCTTGTTCAAAATTAAAGGTGATATCCGGTCTGGAGGAAAAGTCGACGCATCCCTCTTTTTCGGGTAAGGCGTCGCGGACTTCCTCTTTCAGGGCAAACGTATCCGCCAGTTCAGGAGGAATACACACCTGTACCGTGTTATTTACCTCTTTCCAGCTAAGCTGCCAGCCGTTAGCCAGCGGTGTGTCGTTAATTGATACGGTAACAAAATAGCTGCCAGGGGTAACCGCTATTTCATTTTTAAAAAGGGAGAGATCAACGCTGCCCCGCTGGTCTTTATCAATGGCATTGATATTAAACTCGGTGGCAGAGGCAATCTTCGTCATTAACAGGGACGCAATGATGATTTTAGATTGTAATTTATATGTCATCATCCTGTTACCAAAATAATATCACATACCGGCTGGCAAATAATGCCAGCCGGTTTTATCGTGATGCATTGCCTTATTTGTACATCAGCACATAGTTGGCAGTCGCTTCAACCTGACCCGCTGTGGCAGTTTTACCCTGAGCAACTTCCATTAATGCTTTGAAGTGCAGAGTCTGAGTGGTGGAACCCGACAGCAGATCGACCGTTTGAGCCGAACCCAGGGTGATGTTGGCTTCGTTGTTGTCCAGCAGACGAACACCGACGTTTTGAGCACCGCTAGCATAGGTGTTGCTCATCAGGCTGGTGTCAGTAGCGTCAGTTGCTGCGCTGGTGAAGGTCACGTCAACTTTGGTCACTGGCGTATCCGTTTCGTCCGCCGGATCGTCAAGCTGGCAGTTCTCCAGATTGATATCAACCGGAACAGCGGTTGATTTTTTGTTAGCGTTAATCACGGCAGTGGTGACTTCACCCAGGTCCACTTCTTTATCAACGCTGTCTGGTGCAATGCTGCACGGTGCATCAATGACCACGCCTTTGAATTTGATTTTGCCGGAACCCTGGTCATCAGCAAAAGCAGAACCCGAAACAATGGCAGCCATAGCAACCGCTAACAGTACTTTTTTACCCATATACATGAAAATATCCTTTTTCAATTGAATTCATAATCTGAATATTAATTTCAGAATACTCGTAAAGTATAACGGGTTGAGGGCGGCTTTTACGATTAATGAGGCTTAAAGATATTTTTAGAGGAGGTTAATATATAATTTATTACTATCGTAACCGATTAATATTTCATGCAGCAGCGGTTTTTTAAGCGCAATTTAATTGGGGAATATTGCGCTTAAAAATATCCATAAAAACTCTTGATTTTCCAATTGTAAATACAGAGCCGCAGACAGTGTAAAATGCAACGGCTGCGCTGGGGCGCATCAAAGAATTGCCCTCATCGATGAGGGCATCCGTGTCAGCCTATACCTGCCGTTTGCAGCAGAACCAGGCTTAACCCCATCACCGACATGCCGCACAGCACGCCGTAGCTGGGATTATTGTTAGGATCGATCTCTTTCGCCAGCGGCATCAGCTCATCTACGGAGAGCGCAACCATAATCCCGGCCACGGCAGCCATAATCGCCGCCATCACGACAGGGGAGACGAGGCTTCCAAGGATCAGCCACGCCAGCACGCCGCCGAGAATTTCGGCCATCCCGGAAATCCCCGCCCAGAAGACGGCAGTACGTTTTGAACCCGTTGCGGCATAAACCGGCCCGGCCACGGCAAGTCCTTCAGGAATATTGTGTAAGGCTACCGCCAGCGCGACACCAAATCCCATTTCCAGATTGCTGCTGGCCGTGACATACGTGGCGACACCTTCCGGGAAGTTGTGCAGGCTGATACCCAGCGTCAGCAGGATCGCCGTGCGCTTGATGTTGCCGGGGATTGGAGTAACGCTTTTTTGCATCAAATCCTGAGGGTGGGCGTGGGGCAGCATACGGTCGAGCGCAAAATAGCCCAGCAGACCAACGATGAACATGCCGTAGCCCAGAACCGGAGACATTCCCTCGGTGTGAAGCGCTGCTGGCAGCATCTCCATCAGCGAGATAAGCAGCATGATCCCAGCGGCGAAGCCCAGCGAGAACGCCAGAAGACGATTAGACGGTTTTTGCCCGAGCACGCCGAGGAACGCACCGATAAAGGTCGCGGCACCCGCAAGCACGGTCAAAATTAAGGGTACTGACATGCACTCTCCTTAAGCGATATCTTACGTTCAAATTTCCTGATGATGATCTTCACGGTTATCTGCGTTTATCTTCACCTGAATGCGCGTAATGTAGAACCATCAAATTGACACCTTCTCTAAGGATACCACCATGTCTTCTTCTCGTATGCCTGCACTGTTTTTAGGCCACGGCAGCCCAATGAACGTTCTGGAAGACAACGTTTATACCCGCGCCTGGCGTCATCTGGGGGAGACATTGCCGCGTCCGAAGGCGATTGTGGTGGTGTCTGCGCACTGGTTTACCCGTGGTACCGGCGTGACGGCCATGGAAACGCCTAAAACCATTCATGATTTCGGCGGCTTCCCGCAGGCGCTGTATGATACGCATTATCCGGCTCCCGGCTCGCCTGCGCTGGCACAGCGGCTGGTAGAGTTGCTCGCACCTGTTCCAGTGACGCTGGATAAAGAAGCCTGGGGATTTGACCACGGCTCGTGGGGCGTACTGATTAAGATGTACCCTGATGCAGATATTCCGATGGTGCAGTTAAGCATCGACAGCACTAAACCGGCGGCCTGGCATCTGGAAATGGGCCGCAAACTGGCGACCCTGCGTGATGAGGGCATCATGCTGGTGGCAAGCGGCAACGTGGTGCATAACCTGCGTACGGCGCGCTGGCACGGTGAGAACACGCCATACCCGTGGGCGAGCGCTTTTAACGCCTACGTCAAAGCGAACCTGACCTGGCAAGGCCCGGTTGAGAAGCATCCGTTAGTGAACTATCTGGATCACGAAGGCGGTTCGCTCTCTAACCCGACGCCGGAACACTTCCTGCCGCTGCTGTATGTGTTAGGTGCATTTGACGGTCAGGAGCCGGTTACCATTCCGGTTGACGGCATTGAGATGGGCAGTTTGAGTATGCTGTCGGTGCAGGTGGGGTAAAAACATGCCCGGTAAGCGTAGCGCCACCGGGCAAGTTTTATTCAACAAAAATATGCGGATAGAACCGTGACAGATCCTGCGTAATCAACGCGCGATCTTCGCGAATACCAATCCCGGCAGGTTGATCGTTAATAAGCCAGCTGCCGATCAGCGTATAGCTGTCGCCAAACTTCGGCAGTTGATAAAACTCCTGGACGATCATCCCTTCTTCACCGTACGGCCCTTCAACCGCTTCCAGCGTTTTACCGTTTTCGATAATGGAGACGTTCGCGCCTTCGCGGGAAAAGATAGGCTTAACGACGTATTTCTCCATCGGCGGGAACTCATCTTCGGCAAAGTAAGCTGGCAACAGGTTAGGGTGGTTCGGGAACATCTCCCACAGCATCGGCAGCAGGGCTTTGTTGGAGATAATGCTCTTCCACGCCGGTTCCAGCCAGCGCACGCCCGCGTCTTCCAGCTTGGTGGAGAACATTTCACGCAGCATATATTCCCACGGATAGAGCTTGAACAGGTTGCTGATCACCTGATCCTGCATATCCGTAAACTGACCTTTTTCACCCAGGCCGATATCCTCGATATAGAGGAATTCAGTCGCCACTTCCGCTTCGGCCGCGCAGTCCTGCAGATACTGAACCGTGCCCCTGTCTTCTTCCGTGTCGCGACAGCAGGCAAGATGCAGCAGATTGAAGCCAAACTGCTCCCGCAGTTCGGCGAAACGCTCAATCAGCTTTTCCTGCAGGCTGTTGAACTGGTCGCTACCTTCCGGCAGGTTTCCGGCGTTCATCTGATCTTCCAGCCAAATCCACTGGAAGAATGCCGCTTCGTAAAGAGAGGTCGGCGTATCCGCGTTGTTTTCTAAAAGCTTCGGCTCACCCACGCCATCCCACGCCAGATCGAGGCGAGAGTAAAGCGAAGGCTGATTCGTTTTCCACGACTGACGGACGAAACTCCAGGTGTGCTTCGGAATACGGAATTTAGTCATCAGCTCGTCGCTGTCGATGACTTTATCCACCACCTTCAGGCACATCTGGTGCAGCTCGGCCGTCACCTCTTCCAGTTTTTCCACCTGGTCGAGCGTCAGTTTGTAGTAAGCATCTTCACACCAGTACGGCTCGCCGTACATGGTGTGGAAGTTAAAACCGTATTCAGTGGCTTTTTCGCGCCAGTCCGGGCGCTCGGTAATACCGACTCGTTCCATGATCAGCCGCCCATTGAGCGAGTGGAAGTGCCTGTTGCACTACGCTGCATGCTGGTCTGTTTCGCCACAGACTCACCGAACCCACCGCGGGTGATGGTGCTGGTGGTCGCAGGCTTCGGCGCCATCGCGGTTTTCGGGACGGTCACGGTGCGGCCCGGGGTCGCTGCGCCATAACCTTTGCCGCTGGCATCGGTATATTGACCATAAGCCGGGCTGGCCGGGTTTTTCGAGCTAAACAGCGGTTGCTGCTGATAGCCCGCACCGCCTCCCATCAGGCGGCCCATCATGTAGCCTGCCATTAATGGCATCCAGAAGCTGCCGCTGGACTGCGCCTGCGCCTGATTTTCCGGCGCAGTACCTGCCTGAGCTGGCGTCTGCTGACACTGTCCTTCACCAAATTCCGCCACGCAGTCTTCGCGTGAGGCGTATTTCGGCGCGGTGCGTTCCGCTTCTTTCAGGGCGTTGGTGTAGGCGGTTTTACATTCTGCTGTCTGGCCGGTTGCGGCGGAGCAGTCGTCCGCGTTTTGATACAGCGAAACCGTTTCGTCGTTTTTCTCACAGCCTGCCAGCATAAAGACAGCGGTTACTGCCAGCGCAACAGGGGTGAGATGACGTGCGTTCCAGCTTTTGCGGAACGACGCGTGGTTAATCGTTTTTGTCCGTTTCATGTTTGTCTTCCAGGACCCAGTGGTAATAACGCTCAGGATAGTGGATGAGTGGTTGAAAATGAAGCGAAGAGGGGCGGAATCAGGGGGATCTTTACGTTGGCTTACGTTCGGGTGTGATTCAGCTGCGCCCTCTCCCGGTGAGAGAGGGCGTGATAACACTCTTAGTTACGGAACGGGTTAGAACCGCTGCTTGCAGGTGCCGTGCTACGCGCGGCCGCTGGCTGTGCGGCAGGGGCGCTGCCGTTAGCGTTGAAGTTATCAACGGCGGCAACCTGCTCCGGGTTCTCCGGCGCAACGCTGTCCGGCGAGGTAGAGACCGGCTTGCCCAGCGCGCTGTTCAGCATCTGCAGGTCTTGCTCGTTCAGCGTACCCAGAGCCTGCTTAATGTTCAGCTGGTTAATCAGGTACTGATAACGCGCGCTGGAGAGCTGCTGTTTCGCGTTGTACAGCGTGGTGGTCGCGTCGAGCACGTCAACGATAGTACGTGTACCGACCGAGTAACCCGCTTCCATCGCGTCCAGGGAGCTCTGTGCAGACACAACGGCCTGTTTATAGGCGTTGATGCTACTGATAGACGCGTTCACGTTGTTGAAGGACGAACGCACGGTCTGCACCACGTTGCGGTGCGCGCTTTCCAGCTGCTCGCTCGCGCCAACAAAGTTGTACTGCGCCTGTTTCACCTGAGAGTTTACCTGACCGCCCTGGTACAGTGGCAGAGAGAAGCTCAGGCCCACTTTGTTCTGACCCATATTGCTGTCGTCATACTGGGCAGAATTGGTTTTAGAGCCGCTATAGGTCGTGTCAGAAACGCCGGTGGACGCGCTCAGGCTCAGGGTTGGCAGATGGCCGTCCTGCGCCTGACGAATTTGCTCGCGGGCCAGGTCCTGGCTCAGACGCGCCTGCAGCAACGTCAGGTTGCGGTTTTCCGCCTCTTTCAGCAGGGCGTTAACGGCTTGCGGCTTATCCGTTTTGAAGCTATCCACGTTCAGGGAGGCCAGCTCAGGGTAGTAATTCCCGGTCACCTGGCGCAGGGATTCCAGCGCGTTGTCGAGGTTATTACGCGCGGTCACTTCGTTGGCCAGCACGGTGTCGTACTGTGAACGGGCGTTCTGCACGTCGGTGATCGCCACCAGACCCACGTTGAAGCGCTGGGTGGTTTGATCCAACTGGCGGTAGATCGCCTGTTTCTGCGCTTCGGTGTAGGAGAGCGCGTCAATGGCGCTCAGCACGTTGAAGTACGCGGTGGCAGTATTCAGGATCAGCGTTTGCTGGTCGGTCTGATAGGTCACATCCTGGATGCCCGCGCTCTTTTCCTGCAGGGTCAGGGCGCGCCATTTGGACATATCAAACAGCGTCTGTGTTAATTGCAGTGAGGCGCTGGTAGCATTGGAGTTAACGCCGTTAGCGTCGCGGAAACCGTTGCTGTAGGTATAATCTGCACCTAAACCTAACTGCGGCAGCAGTGGGCTACGCGCTTCGTTAATCTTTTCAAACGCAGCATCACGATCGGCCGCTGATTTACGTAAATCAGGGTTGCCCAGACGTGCCTGCTGGTAGACCTGTAACAGGTTTTCCGCCTGGCTCATTGCACTGAAGCCCGTCAGGCTCAGGCCGATAAGGATGGGGAGCAATTTCTTCATTTGCATTCCTTGTTGTGAAGCAGTATTAGCGCTGATCTAATTAAAAAATAATTGCCGATTCTAACAGAATCATCCACACCAAAAGGTTGGCGTTACGTGCCATCTGGCGGTAATTTGCACCAATCTACCATATAGCCTTACAAACGGCAGCCAAACAGCCTTGAAATTCATAATTTCATCACCATTGCTACCAGGACTCGACTCATGCAAAAACCAGAAAAGTTGCCCGTGACATTCGCCAAAAACGATGTAGAAATTATTGCACGAGAAACGCTTTATAGCGGTTTTTTTTCGATGGATCTTTACCGTTTCAGGCATCGCCTGTTCAACGGTGAAATGAGCGGCGAAATCAGACGTGAAATTTTTGAGCGCGGGCATGCGGCTGTCTTGCTACCCTTTGACCCAGTGCGTGACGAAGTCGTGCTGGTGGAGCAGATCCGCATTGCCTCGTATGACACCAGTGAAAGCCCGTGGTTGCTGGAGATGGTGGCAGGGATGATCGAAGAGGGCGAGTCGGTTGAAGACGTCGCCCGTCGCGAGGCGCTGGAAGAGGCCGGGCTGGTGGTAGGCCGCACTAAACCGGTGTTGAGCTATCTGGCGAGTCCGGGTGGCACCAGCGAACGCTTATCCATTATGGTGGGCGAAGTGGACGCCACGACCGCAGAAGGTATTCACGGTCTGGCTGATGAAAACGAAGATATTCGGGTTCATGTGGTGAGCCGGGAACAGGCTTATCAGTGGGTAGAAGAGGGGAAAATCGACAACGCAGCGTCTGTCATCGCCCTGCAATGGCTGCAGCTGCATTATCAGACATTACGAAACGAGTGGAAAAAATGAAGCGCTATACGCCTGACTTCCCAGAAATGATGCGCCTGTGCGAAACCAATTTCGCACAGCTGCGCCGCCTGCTGCCGAGAAACGACGCACCCGGCGAAACGGTAAGCTATCAGGTGAGCAACGCGCAGTATCGGTTAACGATAACAGAATCAACGCGCTACACTACGCTGGTGGAAATAGAACAAACAGCGCCCAGCATCAGCTACTGGAGCCTGCCGTCAATGACGGTGCGTCTCTATCATGACGCGATGGTCGCTGAAGTGTGTTCAAGTCAGCAGATCTTTCGCTTCAAGGCGCGGTATGATTATCCGAATAAAAAGTTGCATCAACGCGACGAAAAGCATCAAATTAACCAGTTTTTAGCCGACTGGCTAAGATATTGTTTAGCACATGGAGCAATGGCGATTCCGGTTTGTTAGCGTCATAAACCTACCTAAGGACACCATTTGGAAAGCCTGTTGAACCTGACTGTTGCTGGTGGGGCGCCAGTCAGGATATTACAAATCACCGATACCCACCTTTTTGCCGAAAAGCATGAAACTTTGCTGGGGGTTAATACCTGGGAGAGTTATCAGGCGGTACTGAGCGCCATTCACGCTGAACATCGCGACTGCGACCTGATTGTCGCAACGGGCGATCTGGCGCAGGACCAGTCCTCCGCGGCCTACCAGCATTTTGCTGAAGGCATCGCGAGCTTTAGCGTGCCTTGCGTCTGGCTGCCCGGAAACCACGATTTCCAGCCCGCAATGTACAGCTCCCTTCAGGATGCGGGGATTTCTCCGGCGAAGTGCGTATTTGCGGGTGAACAGTGGCAGATCCTGCTGCTGGACAGCCAGGTATTTGGCGTCCCGCACGGTGAATTAAGCGAGTTTCAACTCGACTGGCTGGAGACCAAACTGGCTGCCGAACCTGAACGTCATACGCTGCTGTTGCTTCATCATCATCCGCTGCCGGCGGGCTGCAGCTGGCTGGATCAGCACAGCCTGCGTAACTCCGCGGCGCTGGATAGCGTGCTGGCGAAATACCCGCGCGTGAAACACCTGCTGTGCGGACACATCCATCAGGAACAGGATCTCGACTGGAACGGACGCCGCATGCTGGCGACGCCGTCAACCTGTGTGCAGTTTAAGCCGCACTGCGCCAACTTTACGCTGGATACCATCGCGCCAGGCTGGCGCTGGCTGGAACTGCATGCCGACGGCACGCTGACCACGGAAGTCTGCCGTCTGGCAGGCGCAGAGTTCCGCCCGGATACCGCTTCAGAAGGCTACTGATGTCTACGCTCCTTTATCTGCACGGATTCAACAGCTCGCCGCGCTCCGCAAAAGCGACGCAGTTTCGCCAGTGGCTGAGCGAGCATCACCCCCACGTTGAGATGATTATCCCGCAGCTGCCGCCGTACCCGGCGGAGGCGGCGGAAATGCTCGAGTCGATCGTGCTTGAACACGGCGGTGAATCCTTTGGCGTAGTCGGCTCATCGCTGGGCGGGTACTATGCCACCTGGCTCTCACAATGCTTTATGCTGCCCGCCGTTGTGGTTAATCCGGCGGTACGGCCATTTGAGCTGCTGAGGGACTTTCTTGGCGAAAACGAGAACCCCTACACCGGGCAGCAATATGTGCTAGAGTCACGCCATATTTACGATCTCAAAGTTATGCAGGTCGACCCGCTTGAAGCGCCGGATCTCATCTGGCTGCTGCAGCAGACGGGTGATGAAGTGCTGGATTACCGCCAGGCAGTGGCGTATTACGCCTCCTGCCGCCAGACTATAGAAGAGGGCGGAAACCATGCTTTCACGGGCTTTGAGGATCATTTCACCCAGATTGTCGATTTTCTTGGACTGCACAGCCACTGACAATCAATGCGAATTGCTAGTTTAAATCATGACGCAAACCTATAACGCTGATGCCATTGAGGTACTCACCGGGCTTGAGCCGGTTCGCCGCCGCCCGGGGATGTATACCGATACGACGCGCCCGAACCATCTGGGCCAGGAAGTTATTGATAACAGTGTGGACGAAGCGCTGGCGGGCCATGCCAAACGCGTTGACGTCATCCTGCACGCCGATCAGTCGCTGGAGGTCATCGACGACGGTCGCGGCATGCCGGTGGACATCCACCCGGAAGAGGGCGTGCCTGCCGTTGAGCTGATTCTCTGCCGTCTGCACGCGGGCGGTAAGTTCTCCAACAAGAACTATCAGTTCTCCGGTGGTCTGCACGGCGTGGGGATTTCCGTGGTGAACGCCCTGTCCAAACGCGTGGAAGTGAACGTCCGTCGCGACGGTCAGGTGTACAACATCGCGTTTGAAAACGGCGAGAAGGTGCAGGATCTGCAGGTTGTCGGCACGTGCGCTAAGCGCAACACCGGCACGAGCGTCCACTTCTGGCCTGACGAAAGCTTCTTCGACAGCCCGCGTTTTTCCGTTTCTCGCCTGACGCACCTGCTGAAAGCCAAAGCGGTACTGTGCCCGGGCGTGGAAATTACCTTTAAAGATCACGTCAACAACACCGAGCAGACCTGGTGCTATGCCGATGGCCTGAACGACTACCTGTGCGAAGCGGTAAACGGCCTGCCGACGCTGCCGGAAAAACCGTTTGTCGGTAACTTTAGCGGTGATACCGAAGCGGTGGACTGGGCGCTGCTGTGGCTGCCGGAAGGCGGCGAGCTGCTGACCGAAAGCTACGTTAACCTGATCCCAACCATGCTCGGTGGTACCCACGTCAACGGCCTGCGTCAGGGACTGCTGGACGCGATGCGTGAGTTCTGCGAATACCGCAACATTCTGCCGCGCGGCGTGAAGCTCTCGGCGGAAGATATCTGGGACCGCTGCGCCTACGTGCTCTCCGTGAAGATGCAGGATCCGCAGTTTGCCGGTCAGACTAAAGAACGTCTGTCATCGCGCCAGTGCGCGGCGTTCGTCTCCGGCGTGGTGAAAGATGCGTTTACCCTGTGGCTGAACCAGAACGTTCAGGCGGCTGAGATGCTGGCTGAAATGGCCATCTCCAGCGCCCAGCGTCGTCTGCGTGCCGCGAAGAAAGTGGTGCGTAAAAAGCTGACCAGCGGCCCTGCGCTGCCGGGCAAGCTGGCGGACTGCACCGCGCAGGATCTCAACCGCACCGAGCTGTTCCTCGTGGAAGGGGATTCGGCGGGTGGGTCGGCCAAACAGGCGCGCGATCGTGAATATCAGGCGATCATGCCACTCAAGGGTAAGATCCTGAACACCTGGGAAGTCTCTTCAGACGAAGTGCTGGCCTCGCAGGAAGTGCACGACATCTCCGTTGCGATCGGCATCGATCCGGACAGCGAGGATCTGAGCCAGCTGCGCTACGGCAAGATCTGCATTCTCGCGGATGCGGACTCCGATGGTCTGCACATCGCCACGCTGCTGTGCGCGCTGTTTGTGAAGCACTTCCGCACGCTGGTGAAAAACGGTCACGTCCACGTGGCGCTGCCGCCGCTCTACCGTATCGACCTCGGCAAAGAGGTTTACTACGCGCTGACGGAAGAAGAGAAGGCGGGCGTGCTGGAGCAGCTTAAGCGTAAGAAGGGCAAACCAAATGTGCAGCGCTTTAAAGGGCTGGGCGAAATGAACCCGATGCAGCTGCGCGAAACGACGTTGGATCCGAACACGCGCCGCCTGGTGCAGCTGACGATCAGCGACGAAGACGAACAGCAAACCAACGCCGTGATGGATATGCTCCTCGCCAAGAAACGTTCGGAAGACCGACGTAACTGGCTGCAGGAGAAAGGGGATATGGCGGATATTGAGGCCTGATGCCCTCACCCTAACCCTCTCCCACAGGGAGAGGGAATGGATCGTAGGCCCGGTAAGCATTAGCGCCACCGGGCTTTTTTACATCAAAACTCCATCTTCACCGTAAACTGCACTTCGCGCGGGTCGCCAATCTGGTTGCCCAGGTTGTTGGTCGCAATCGACGACGTGTAGTAGGTCTTATCAAACAGGTTCTTCACGTTCACCTGCAGCGTCACCGGATACTGCAGCTTCATCTTATACGCCGCAAACGCATCCGCCACGAAATAGCCCGGCAGATAATAATCCGCGCCGTTGGTCGCCGAGCGGCGGCTTACGCCGTGCCCGCCGCCGCCGAGCGTCAGGGTATTCCCGGCAAACGCATTATGAATATCGTACGTCAGGAAGAGTGAGCCGGTGTGGCGCGGCACGTTCGGCAGCGGTTTGCCCGCGTAGTCCGGGTCTTCAAGCACCTTCGCGTCGGTATAGCCGTAGCTGGCGATAATATTGGTGTTCTCGGTCAGTGACCCGGCAAGATCCACCTCCACGCCCTGGGAGCGCACGCGGCCCGCGGTTTTGGCGATGGTTTCACCTCCCACGCTTTCGGTATACAGCACGTTGCGCTTGTGAATATCAAACAGCGCGATATTGGCGGTAATGCCGTCGAACAGATCGAACTTTGCGCCTACTTCGTACGCGTTTGAGGTTTCCGGCGGCAGGTCGCCAATGTAGCTCGCAATGGACGACTGCGGCATAAACGTCTGCGAATAGTTGGCAAACAGCGAGACCGCGGGCGTCAGTTTGTAAACCAGCCCCAGCTTCGGCGTCCACTGCTCGTCGCGGCTATCGGTATTGACGTTAAACGGACGGCCTTTGCCCGCGTACTGGGTGTAATACTGGTAGCGCAGCCCGGCGACGGCGATCCATTTATCCGTCAGGTACAGGGCATCCTGGGCGTAGGCCGAGTAGCTCTCCTGCTTGAGCGTCTGGTCGCTGTCAGCGGCGGAGACGGTTGTACACTCGTCGAGTTTGCCGTAAACCGGATTATAGATATTGAAACCTTTAACGTTCTTACAGCGCATCATGTCCGTGCGCAGCAGATCGTAATTTTCATACGACACGCCGGTGAGGATCTCATTATAAAAGCCCGCGATATCCACGTTGCCCTGCAGATCCGCACGGGTGCTGTGCATGCGCTGGGTCGAGCCCTGGGTTGCATCCACCCGGCGGGTCAGGGTGCCGGTTTTTGAATCGTAGGCCATGACGCGGGCCTGGTTGTCACTGTATTTATCCTGGCTGTAGCTGTAGTCGAATCTCGCGGTCCACTGGCTGTTGAGGCGATACTCCGCGTTAAGCTGAGCGAGATCGGACTGCCCGTCGGTCACGTTAAACGGCTCGTCAAAGCGGGTTTTGCGATCGACGTCGACGGCCTTTTTAGTGTTGAGATCGAAGATCGTTCCGCGATCGAACGGCGTCTTATAGTCGCGATGCGAATAGAGCACGCTCACGGTGGCATCGTCGCCGAACCAGGTCAGCGACGGGGCGATAAACGTGCTGCGTTCGTTGCCGAAGTTGCGCCAGTAATCCTCGTCCTGATACTCGCCCGTGAGGCGATACGCCAGGCGCGTGCCCTCAATCGGACCGGTGACATCGACCTGTCCGGTGCCGCCGCCAAAGCTGGAAGAGGTGGCAGAAATCGAGCCACCGAAGATTTTCTCCGGGCGCTTCGTGACGACGTTAATCAGGCCGCCCGGATCGAGAATGCCGTACAGCGTTGAGGCCGGGCCTTTCAGCACCTCCACGCGTTCGGTTGAGGCGTTAAAGCTGCGCGGCAACACGGTGCGCAGGCCGTTGGTCATGATCGAGCCGTCGCGGTTTGCGCCAAACCCGCGGCGTACGAAGGCATCCTGCGTACCGCCCAGAGTGTTGGTCTGCACCACGTTGCTGACGTTATAGAGCGCTTCATCGAGCGTGGTGGCGTGCTGATCCGCCAGCACCTTATCGCTGACGGTATTCACCACCTGCGGGATATCCAGCATCGGCATGTTGGTCAGCGTGGCGGTGGAGGTATTCAGCGGCTGGTAGCCGTTGGTGGCCTCCGCCGTAGCATTTGGATCGGCGGTGACGGTAAGCGTTTCGCCGTCTTTAGCCGTGGTGTCTGCTGCCTGCGACAGCGGCGCCATAAACAGCAGTGAAAAGAGCGCGCGCCCTTTTATCCCAGAGAGTGAAGGTGTGAACGTAGCCATTACAACTGTTATCCCAAAATATCCGTGAAGCACCTTCACGGAAGAACCTGTGAGTCATTGCCCTTTATGGTCTGCCCGTTAGCCAGAACTGGCATCGAACATGTAATTGAGAATCATTCAATCATGCGGAAATGTAGTAGTAAATGAAAAAAGCTAAAAATCGGCTACATCTCTGAAACGTAACGGGAAAGCACAGGGGTAATCAATTAATCAATTGAAAATTAAGTCTTTATTGTTTTACCGGCCAGTGTAGTAGCACACCGTTACCCCTGGTTTTTTCAGGGTGTTTCTTCCCTTGACTACTACATGGCGCGGCCTCAAACTCTCAAAAGAGAATGATTTTTATTTATATTTGTTTCCCTTTTTTATTACGTTGGCATGCACGTGGCTCACAACACGACAAAACCGGGTCTGGTTCTGGAGAATCTTTCTGCCGGTTATCAGAAAAAAATCATCGTTGATGATATTTCCCTTGCGATCCCCCAGCAGAAAATCACCGTTCTGGTGGGGGCGAACGGCTGCGGAAAATCCACGCTGCTGAGTACCATCGCGCGTTTGCTTCAGCCGCTTGGCGGCGCGGCGGTTCTCGACGGCAAGGCGATCCACGCGCAGCCGACGAAAGCCGTCGCCCGCCAGCTTGGTATCCTGCCGCAGTCTCCGCTGCTGCCGGAAGGGTTAACCGTCTTTGAGCTGGTCTCGCGCGGGCGTTTTCCCTGGCAGAACGTTATGCGCCAGTGGAGCGACGAGGACGAGCAGGCGGTAGAGGAGGCCCTGCGCCTGACCGGCACGGCCGAGTTTGCCCACATGCCCGTCGAAAGCCTGTCCGGCGGCCAGCGTCAGCGCTGCTGGATCGCCATGGCGCTGGCGCAGCAAACGCCCTATATCCTGCTGGATGAACCCACCACGTTCCTCGATCTCCGCTATCAGGTGGAGATCCTCGAACTGCTGCATACGCTGACGCGCGAGCACGGACGTACCGTGGTGGTGGTGCTGCACGATCTCAACTTCGCCGTGAGCTACGGCGATTCGCTGGTCTTTTTACGCCAGGGAAAAGTCGAGGGCGTACTGCATGAAGGGGACGCCTGCACGCCGGAGCTGATTAAAGCGGTGTTTGATGTCGACGTGCATATGTCCATCAATCCGCTGACCGGTAAACCGTTCTTTATGCCGTTTCGCCAGATCGCAAAACAGCCATGATGCGCACCTCTCTGGCTTTCCTGATGTTCGCCCTGCTGCTGGCAACGGGCGCGATTGCCCATCTGGGGATCGGCGCCCGCTTTATCGCCCCGCAAACGGTGGTGGAGGCCATCCTCCACTTCGATCCGCGCAATTTCGACCATAACATCATCATCAAGCTCAGACTGCTGCGCCTCTGCGCCGCGATGGTGGCGGGGGCCGCGCTCGGCGTGGCGGGCGTGCTGCTGCAATCCACGATCCGCAACCCGCTCGGCGAACCGCATATTCTGGGGCTCAACGCCGGGGCGGCGCTCGCGGTGGTGCTGACGAGCGCGCTGGGGATGACGCTGCCGTTTGGGCGCCCGCTGATTGCCGCCGCCGGAGCCGCGGCGCTGTTTCTGCTGGTGCTCACGTTCTCCTCGTCCGGACGCACCGGGCTTACGCCGATGAAGGTCACGCTGTGCGGCGTGGCGATGTCGGCGCTTGCCTCGTCGATTACCGCCACGGTGCTCATCCTCGATGAACAGACGCTGCTCGCCATGCGCACCTGGCTGGCGGGGGATTTAGCGGGGGTCAGCGGTGAAACGATTGCCGCTGCCCTGTGGGTGGCTGGCGTGGGCTTTGCGCTGGCGCTCTGGCTGTCGCCCTCGCTCAACATGCTGGCGCTGGGCGACAGAATGGCGCAGGGGCTTGGCGTATCGCTGCTGAAAACGCGGCTGCTTGCCCTGATGGCCATCGCGCTGCTCTGCGGTGCGGCGGTCTCCCTCGCCGGGCCGATCGGCTTTATCGGCCTCGTGGTGCCCCAGCTCGTTCGCCGTCTGGTGTCGGTCGATCTGCGCGTGATGGTGCCGCTGTCCGCCCTGTGCGGGGCGCTGGTTCTGCTGCTGGCGGATATCGCTGCCCGCACGCTGTTTTCGCCCTGGGAGCTGGCAACCGGCATCATGACCGCGCTGGTTGGCGCCCCTGTCTTTATCTTCATGGCCTCGAGGATGTTTAAATGAACCGCGCCGGACTGCGTGCGCTACGCGTTGGCACCTTCTCGGCGCTGGTCCGCCCAAAGGCGCTGGTATGTCTGGTCTTCCTGACGCTGGCCGCCTGCCTGCTGACGGGGTTTGGCCTGACGCACGGCTCTCTGCCCATCCCCACTTCCGCCATCGGGCGCGCGCTGTTTTATCCAGAAACCCTGACGTCAGAGACGCGCTACATCGTGATGGATATCCGCCTGCCGCGCCTGCTGATGGCGGCGCTGTGCGGTGGGATGCTCGGCATGGCGGGGGCAGCAATGCAGTCCATTACCCGCAATGGCCTGGCCGATCCGGGGCTTATCGGGGTGAAAGAGGGCTGTAGCGCGGCGGTACTGCTGCTGATATTTCAGTTCCCGGCGCTGGGCCTGGCCTGGCGGCCGCTGGTTGGCATGGCCGGGGGGCTGCTCACCGCGCTGCTGGTGGTAGCCCTGGCGCGCGATATCTCACGTCCGCGATTCATCCTGATCGGCATCGGCGTGTCGTGGGTCTTTGCCGCCGCAATGGGCGTCTTTATGACCACGGCGGACTTGCGCGACGTGCAGACGGCGATGCTATGGCTGGCGGGCAGCCTCCACGCGGCAAACTGGACGCTGGTCTGCATTGCCGCAGCCTGGGCGCTTCCGGCGTTTGCGCTGCTGCTGGTTACCGCCCGCGCTGCGGACGTGGCGCTGCTTGGTAACCACACCGCAGCGGGCCTTGGCGTGCGCACAAACCGGCTGGCGCTTCTAAGGGTTCTCGCCCCGGTAGTGCTGACGGCGGCCTGCGTCTCCTGCGTGGGCAGCATTGGTTTTGTCGGGCTGATTGCGCCGCACATGGCGCGCCTGCTGCTCCGCGGCGGGCAAACGGCGCTCCTGACGGGTAGCGCCGTGCTGGGGGCGCTGCTGGTGCTACTGGCGGATAACGTCGGGCGGCTGGCATTCCTCCCGCTGCAGCTGCCGGCGGGAATTGTGATTTCACTGATTGGCGGACCGTTTTTCCTGCTGCTGCTCTGGCAGCGTCGGGACAGATTTTAGGGGATTAACATGCGCATACTGTTTTCATTGCTGTTGCTGGTGGGATTTGCGGCGAGCGCGACCGAGCCGACGCAGACGTTTACTGACGATCTGAACCGTAAGGTGGTGGTGCCGGTGCATCCGAAACGGATCGTCTCGCTACACGACCTGGACATTACTATTCCGCTGATTGAGCTTGGCGTACCGCCGGTGGCGAGCCATGGCCGCACCCGGCCGGACGGCAGCCATTTTCTGCGCTCCAGCGGCATGTTGACCGGCGTCGACTTCGATAATTCCGACATCAAGTTTATCGGCACTGCGGATATCGACATTGAAGCCATCGCCGCCGCAAAGCCTGACCTGATCATTACCGAGCCGACGCGAAATACCCCGGTGGAACAACTGGAGAAAATTGCCCCGACGGTGAGTATCGATCATCTCGACGGCGGCGCGCCGGAGATCTACCGCAAGCTGGCGCAGCTGACGGGCACGCAGGCGCGGCTCAAGATTCTGGAGCGGCGCTATCAGGAGCAAATTAAGGCGCTGAAAGCGACTATTGATACCCGCAAAGTGAGCGTGTCGGTGATTCAGGCCAATCAGGGGAAAATCAACGCCATGCACAGCTATCACTCGCTGGGCCGCGTGCTGCGTGATGCCGGGTTCACCTTCCCGCCGCTGATTGAGTCCATCCCGGAAGGGGGACGAATTGACGTCAGCGCCGAGCGGCTGCCGGAGCTGGATGCGGATTTCGTTTTCGCCACCTGGCGCGGGGATACGGGCGGCAAACCGCAGGATGAGCTGGCGGCGATGGATGCGGTGATGCCGGGCTGGTGTCAGTTCCTGAATGCCTGTCGCACCGGACATTACGTTCTGATCTCGCGTGAAGAGGCCATCTCGAACTCGTTCGCCTCGTTAGGGCTGATGGCCGCGCAGGTCCAGTCGCAGATTGCCGGACGTCCGCTGCCGGAGGCGTCACGATGAGCCGTAAAGTTGATCTCTTCGGCGACCGCCTCCGCTCCCGGTCGCACCAGCTCACGCCGCGCCTGCTGCAGGTGGCGCGCTATATCAATGAAAATCGTGAAGCGGTGATGGAGCAGACGGCAATGGAGATCGCGACGCTGCTGAAAACGTCGGACGCCACCGTCGTTCGCGCCATCCAGGCGCTGGGTTTCGCCGGGCTGCGCGATCTCAAGCAGACGCTGGAGCAGTGGTTTGGCCCGGTGGTCACCTCCAGCGAAAAGATCTCCACCACGGTGAATACGCTGACCAGCGACGTCAATGCGAGCATTGATTTCGTGCTGGAGGGGCATCAGCACACCTGTGAGGTGTTGTCTGAACCCCACAACCGCTTCGCGATGGCGCAGGCGGTCTCGCTGCTGGCGCAGGCGAGGCAGGTTGCCATATTTGGGATTGGCGCATCCGGGATTTTGGCCGACTACACCGCCAGGCTGTTCAGCCGGATGGGGCTACCCGCCACGCCGCTTAACCGCACCGGAATAGGGCTGGCCGAGCAGCTGATAGGTCTCCAGCGCGGGGATGTGCTGATCATGATGACGCAAAAATCCGCGCATCGGGAAGGACAGACCACGCTGCGCGAAGCGAAACGGCTGGGGATCCCCACCATTTTGCTCACCAATGCCACCGACTCCCGATTCAGCAAAGAGGCCAGCGTGGTGATCCACGTTCCGCGCGGCGGCGAGAAGGGCAAAATCCCGCTCCACGGCACGGTGCTGCTGTGCCTGGAGATGATTGTTTTATCCGTCGCCTCCACCGAGCCGCAGCGCACCATCAAGTCGATGAAGCGCATCAACGAGCTTCACCGTGGGCTAAAGCCGGGCAAGAAAAGCAGTTGATTGTCTCCCTCTTCCCGCGGGAGAGGGGCGGGTGAGGGTGTCATACCGCACGATGATTCTTCCGGTACTGCAGCGGCGTCTCGCCAATCCCCTTCTTAAATGCGCTGATAAACCAGGTCACGTCGGAAAATCCCACCCGCACGGCAATCTCCCGCACGCTCGCGTCACTGTGCAGCAGGCATTCGCACGCCTTACGCAGGCGGAGCGTGTTCAGGTAGTGGTGGATTTTCTCCCCCGTCTCCGCATGAAATTTTCGCGACACGTAGCTGCGCGATCTGCCCAGTTCCGCTGCCAGCGCGTCGAGGCGGAATTTCTCCTGATAATGCTCGTCCAGCCAGAACATCACCTGGCTGGCGATCCCCGTGCTGCTGCCCGGTGCGCCGGTACGATCGTCAGGCAACATAGCAAACAGGCTAATCAGCAGCCCGGCGATGCTTTCGCTGCTCATCGGCGGCGGATAACAGCTGAACAGATGATCGACATGGCTGTGGCAGTGTGCCAGGTCAACCACCCACGCCTCTGAGCCGCGACGCGAGAGTTTCTCCAGCCGCTGCTGCGTGTGCGGAAAATCACGCAGGCACTTCAGCACCGCGTGGTGGTCGAGGTGAATAATCGTGCGGCGGTAAATCGCTTCCGCCTGTTCGTCCACCCTGACTTTATGCAGGGTAAATGGCGGAAAGAAAAACAGGCGTCCGGGGCGCATGGTGTAGTGACGGTTATCGACAATCGCGACGCCAAACCCTTCTTCCACATAGAGAATTTCAAGACACTGATGCCAGTGGTGGTAACGCACCGTGTTAGCAAACAGGCGGCTGAACGACGCTACGGTGTCGTTTAAAGTAATGAGCTCAAGACGATCGGTTATGGGCGCGTCATGCATAGTGCAATAAAACTCAACTTTTTCCCGTCAGAAGAGATTTATAAACCACCTTTTTAAATTTTATCAACCGCAGGTTTATCGAACGTTCCCACCTGTGACGTGGCTAACATTTCTCCACCTTACGCATTCACTATGCTTGGCCGCAGTTGATGACGAGGGTGGAACTATGCGGGCGGAAAGCGAAGAAAAATCAAATCTGTTGTCTTCACGCCAGGACGTCGTGGCGTCTCTGAATACCTTACTTGGCGCGCTGGATAAGCAGTTTCCGGTAAATCATTCGCGGTTCTCGCTGGGTGATACCTGCGCGCACTACGCGACGGATATCGCGCAGATGGAGGGGCTCTCCCGCGCGCTATGGGGGCTGTTTCCGCTGTTGGCTTCGGGCGATGCTTCGCCGTTTAGCGAGAAGTACATGCAGGCCATCAGGATCGGCACCGATCCGCAAAGTCCGGGCTACTGGGGCGAAACCGGTCCGTACGATCAGCGTCTGGTCGAGATGGCATCCTACGGTCTGGGGCTTTCCCTGCTGGGGAATAAACTCACCGATTGCTTCAGCGAGCGCGAGGTGATGAACCTGCACGCGTGGCTGAATCAGATTGCCGACGCGCAGATGCCCGACAGCAACTGGAACTACTTTGCCATTATGGTCCAGCTGGGCTTCAAACGCGCCGGGCTGCCGTACGACCAGGCCGCCATCGACCATCGGTTTGCGCTGATGGAGGCCTATTACCTGGGTGACGGCTGGTATTCCGACGGCGCGGGTCGCCCGAAAGATTATTACATCTCCATGGCGTTCCACTTCTACGGCCTGATTTACGCCACTTTAAGCGGCGACGAGGCGAGGGCAGAAGTGCTGCGCGAGCGCTCGCGTCTGTTTGCGGAGGACTTTATCTACTGGTCCGCCGCGGACGGCGCGTCGGTACCGTTTGGCCGCAGCCTGACCTACCGCTTTGCGATGGTCGCCTTCTGGAGCGCGGTTGCCTTCTCTGAACTTGACGTGTTCACGCCGGGTATTGTGAAAGGCATTATCCTGCGCCACCTCCGCTGGTGGCAGCAGCAGACGATTACCGATCGGGACGGCATTTTGACCCTCGGTTTTGCCTGTCCGAACCTCGCCATGTGTGAGGACTATAACTCTCCCGGCTCGCCCTACTGGGCGCTAAAAAGCTACCTGATTCTGGCGCTGCCGGAGACGCATCCGTTCTGGCAGGCAGAAGAACAGCCGCTGCCCGCGCTGGCGGAGAAGCACGTCATCCCGCACGCGCAGCAGATCCTGATGCATTCGACGAATTCTCAGCACGTCACCATGCTCACCGCCGGTCAGCTGGAGCTGAACAACTACGTCAACACCGAAGCGAAATACACCAAATTTGCCTACTCCAGCCGCTTTGGCTTCACCATTGAGCGCGGGCGCTTTGGCCTGAAGCATGCGGCCTGTGATTCCATGCTGCTGCTGGCGGACGGGGATAACTATTTCCGCGGACGTCGCGAGTGCGACGCGGTGCGGGTGGATGAAAACTACATCTATTCACGCTGGTCGCCGTGGCACGACGTGCACATTGAGACCTGGCAAATCCCCTTCGGCGAGTGGCATTTGCGCCTGCACCGCATCAACAGCGCGCGCACGCTGCAAACGGCGGAGGGCGGTTTCGCCGTGATGAAAACGGAGCACCAAATCCGCGCGCGCGGCAGCTATCTGGCGGCAGAGAACGGCAGCAGTGCGATTGTCGATCTGTCGCCTTTCATTGAACGCACCCCGGACAGCATCGTCACGCCGCCGAACAGCAGCATCATGTTCCCGGAGTGCGCCTCCATTCCGCTGTTAAAAACCGATCTCCAACCGGGAGAGCGCTGGCTCTGCTGCGCCGTCATTGCCAGTGAAAAACAGAACGTTGCGGCCGCGCCGCAGCTGGATATGAACCATAACCGGGTCGTAATCCGCGATCCTGGAGGCGAACGTCTGCTGTCGTTCACGTTATAAAAATTCTGACCCTACACCTCGGCGAGGATGGTATGAAAAATACATCGACAACCAACAGAACCGAATATTACAAAATCAGCAGCTTTATTTTTCTCTATTTCTTTACCTGGTCCGCGAGTATTGGCCTGCTGGCGATCTGGCTGGGTCAAAAAGCGAATCTCAGCGGGACGGTAATTGGAACCGTGTTCGCGGTGAACGGAATATTTTCCGTTATCCTCAAACCCATCTACGGCTATATTCTCGATAAAATCGGCATGAGCAAATACCTGCTCTATTTTGTGGTCGCCATGTCGGCCCTGATGGCGCCGTTTTTTATTTACGTCTATCAGCCGCTGTTAATGTCCAGCACCTTGCTGGGGATTATTATCGGCGCGCTCTATTTAAGCTTTGCCTGGTATGCGGGCGTGGCGGCGTGTGAATCCTATTCCGACCGATTCAGCCGCTTAAACGGCATGGAGTTCGGGCAAATTCGTATGTGGGGCTCGCTCGGCTGGGCGGTGGCATCGTCCTTCTCCGGCCTGCTGTTCAACCTCTCACCGACCTATAACTTCATTATGGGCAGCGTGACGTCGATCGTGATGCTGGTTGTCCTGCTCAGCCTGAAAGTGAACACTAACTCCGTTCATGCCGATGCGGTACTGACCAAAGAGAAAATTGCCCCCGCAGATGTGTACGCCCTGCTGCGTAACCGTAAATTCTGGGCTTTTTGCCTGTACGTGGCGGGCGTGGCGTGGATGATGTTTATCGCCGAGCAGCAGTTCTCGCGCTATTTCGTTACCTTCTTTGACGATATTCATGAGGGCAACGCGGTGTTTGGTTATCTCGGCACCGTGCAGTCGGGCATAGAATTCGTCATGTATATGGTTGTCCCGCTGTTCGTTAACTTTATTGGCGCCAGGCGCGGGCTATTAATTGTCGGGCTGATCGTCGGGGCGCGTTTGATTATTTCCGGGATGTGCGACTCGCATCTGTTAATTTCCGTGCTCAAGCCGCTATATGGTATAGAAATTTGCCTGCTGCTGGTGTCGGTCTTTAAATATATTGCGGAGCATTTCGACAAGCGCGTGAACGCCACCATGTATTTGCTGGGCTATCAGGCGATGCTGTACGTGGGGAACGTGGTGGTTTCCTCGCCTGCCGGATATATGTATGACCGCATCGGCTTTGAACAGACCTATATCATCATGGGGGCGACGGCGCTGATCTTTACCCTTATTTCTGCTTTTACGTTATCCGCCTGCCAGAGCAAATGGCGCGGCCCCCGCCCGCTGAACGTAGCAGAACCTTCATCACGCTGACCACAAGGAACCGAAATATGTTAAGTCGTATCAGAGAGGAACGCCTGTCTGCCATTCCTGCTCCCGTAGACTCGCGCCTGTTTAGCGATGAACTGATCTCTGCGCGTAGCCACGTCCTCGAGTTGATTAGCCGTCATTTAACGGCATTCGGAGAGCAGTTCCCGGCGGAAACCTGCCGGAACGGTTATTACCCGCTGACCGACAACGTAGAGTGGACAACCAGCTTCTGGACCGGCCAGCTGTGGCTGGCGTGGGAGATGAGCGGCGAGGAGAAATTCCGCTCGATGGCGGAAAAACACGTGCGCTCCTTCGGCCTGCGCATCGCCGGGCGCAGCGACACCAACACTCACGATCTGGGCTTCCTGTACACGCTCTCCTGCGTGGCGGCCTGGAGACTTACCGGCAGCCGCGAGGCGCGCGGTTTCTCCCTGCTGGCGGCTGAAGCCCTGCTGGAGCGCTTTCATGAGAAGGCGAAAATCATTCAGGCGTGGGGCGATCTTTCAGACCCGGAGCAGGCCGGACGGATGATCATCGACTGCAACATGAACCTGCCGCTGCTCTACTGGGCGACGGAGCAGACGGGGGATCCGCGCTTTGCTGACGCCGCAAAAGCGCACGTCATGCAGGCGGCAAACTATCTCATCCGCGACGATGCCTCCACGTTCCACACCTATTATATGGACGTACAAACCGGCGCGCCGCGCTACGGCAATACCCAGCAGGGCTATGCCGATGACTCCTGCTGGTCGCGCGGGCAGGCGTGGGGGATTTACGGCTTCCTGCTGAGCTATATCTATACCGGCGACGAGACGATGATTGCCCTGTCGAAGCGGCTGGCGAACTACTTCCTCAACCGCCTCCCGGAAGACTACGTCTGCCACTGGGATCTGGCGCTGGTGGGGACCAACGCGCTGCGCGATTCGTCCTCGGCGGCGATTGCGGTGTGCGGGCTGCTGGAGCTGGTGAAGCACCTGCCCGTGACGGATCCAGACCGGGAGCGGTATCTGGAGTGGGCCAAAGGCATTATGTCGTCACTGACGAAGCACTACCTGATGGGCAAAGAGGAGAAGGGCACCGGGCTGCTGAAGCACTCGGTCTATCACCTGGCGAGCAACAAAGGGGTGGACGAGTGTGCGAGCTGGGGAGATTACTTCTACGTGGAGGCGCTGGTGCGCTTTACGCAGAGCTGGAAACTGTACTGGTAAAAACGGTCGGGGGGCGACCCCCGACTCGCGGATCACGCTTTAGGAATACGCAGCGTCTGGCCGGGATAGATTTTATCCGGGCTGGAGAGCATCGGGCGGTTAGCCTCAAAAATCTTGTTGTACTGGTTGGCATCGCCGTACACGGTTTTGGAGATAGCGCTCAGGGTGTCGCCGGATTTTACCGTGTAGTAGGTGGCTTCATCTTTGGCATCGGTCGTGGTGATGTTGTTCTCCACCTCGCTGACGCCCGCGATGTTGCCGACGGCGACCTGGATTTTTTCTTTCTGCTCCTGGGTCAGCCCGTCACCCGTCACGCTGGCCTTGCCGTCGGTAACATTAACCTGAACTTTGTCTGAACCGGGAATGTTGAGTTTCTTGAGGTGCTCGGTGATTTTGTCGCTCTGACCTTTGTGGTCGGTCAGGTTATCCCATAGCTTTTCGCCTGCTTCTTTCACGAAGTTAAAAAGACCCATTCCATCCTCCTGTTAATCATGAAGTCAGAATAAGCATAGCAGGTCAGAGAGAATTCCCTCCCCGGAAGGAGAGGGAAGGCAGGTTTTAAACCCCTTGCTCCAGAATACGGATGTGGGTCTCCAGCACGTCACCCTTCACCGCATCGCTCCACGCTTTCATGTGCGTGGTCTGCAGGTGTGCTTCGAGGTGCGCGACGGTTTCCCACTGCTCAACCATGATAATGGAGTCTGGCGCAGTGGCCTGGAAGCTTGCGTCGGTAGCGGCGTCCACCATCGGCGCGTAGCCGTGGCAGCCTTCTTCTTTCAGTACGGTTGGGATGATTTTCGCGAACTGATCCAGCACCGCCTGGCGGTGATGTTGACCTGGACGAGTACGGATTTCTGCGATTACTGTAAGCATGGTTACTACTCCTTTAATTCCAGGCTACCAGTTAAGCAAAAATTTTCGCGAGATGCTTGCGATATTCTGCGATATAGCTCGGGACGTCAGGCATTTTAATCACGTCGTTGACGATAAAGGTCGGCAGCGGATCCATCCCCAGGAACTGGTTCGCCTTGTGGAACGGCAGATACGCGCCGTCTACGCCCACGCCTTCGAAGAACTGATCTTTTTCGGTGAAGGCCTCCAGAGGGGCGTTCCAGGTCAGGGAGAGCATATATTTTTTGCCCTGAATCAGGCCGCCGGAGCCGTATTTTTTAGAGGCGTCTGAGCGGGTGCGTCCGTCGCTGGCATACAGCGAACCGTGACCTTCGGTGAAGACGTCGTCCATGTACTTTTTCACGGTCCACGGCGCGCCCATCCACCAGCCCGGCATCTGCCAGACAACCACATCGGCCCACAGGAAGTTCTGCACTTCGGCCTTCACGTCATAGTTGCTGTCCGCGCGCACGACCTTAACATCATGCCCGGCGTCGCGCAGGAAACCGTCCGCGACCTCGGTCAGGGTGTCATTCAGCTGGCCTTTAGAGTGCGCGAACTCTTTAGCGCCGTTGATAATCAGAATATTGCTCATTATTTGTCCTCGGTGATGAGAGTATGCCAGGTATTCTACGCGCGAGGACGGAGCGGAAAAATAAGCAAAATGTGCAAAGTCTTTTGCGCTAAATGCAATAATCCCTTACCAGTTAACCTTCACTTCAAAGCCGCCTTCTGGCGCATTGCCCAGTGAGACGCGCATGCCGTGCAGCGCGGCAATGCGTTTCACAATGGATAGCCCCAGCCCGCTGCCCGTGGCGTCCTGACCCGGTGGACGATAAAAGCGCTCGCCGAGACGCGCCAGCGCATCGGGCGAAATGCCCGGGCCATTGTCGCGCACGGTAACGCTACGGGTGTTCAGCGTCACGTCTACCACGCTGCCGCGCGGGCTGTAGCGGGTGGCGTTATCCAGCAGGTTACGCGCCAGCAGGCTCAGAAGCAGCTGCTGACCCGTTCGGGTCACCTCCGGCGCGTTGATGTGCAGGCGTATATCAATACCCGCCTGCTGTGCCGAAGGATAAATATCCATTACCGCAGACTGCAGCAGATCAGCCATCGCTATCTGTTCTACGCCGTCCAGGCTGTCCAGAGAGTCCAGGCGCGACAGGGTGAGGAGCTGATCCACCAGCCGGGAGGCGCGGTCGATACCCGCGTGCAGCTGCGCCAGCGCTTTTTCCTGCGCCTGCGGATCGTCCTGAGAAAGCTGCGCCACGTCGGTTTGCACCTTCAGCGCCGCCAGCGGGCTGCGCAGCTCGTGGGCGGCGTCGGAGGTAAAGCGGCGCTCGCGGGTCATCATCTCCTGGGTACGGGTAAAAAGATGGTTCAGCGAGTCGAGCAGGGGGCGCACTTCCGCCGGCACGCCCTGAGTGGGCAGGGCGTCGGTGGCGTCCGGCGAGCGGGAACGCAGGGTCTGGGCCAGCTTTTTCAGGGGCTTCAGCTCCCGGCTCAGCAGGACAATAAGCAACAGCAGCATCACCGGCAGCGCCACCAGCCACGGCGTCAGCTGCGAGCTGACCACGTCCAGCGCCATATCCTGCCGGTACTCCCACTCCTGGCCGACAACGACACGGTATTTTGCGTCTGGCGACGTCAGCCATAAAAAGCGCCATTCATCGTTGTCATCCTGAAGCCGTCCGTCATCAAAGCCGTCACGACGATAGTGATACGGGATATCGCGCCCGTTTTCGCCGTCGTTAAGGAGCATCGTGCCGTCTGAAGCGTAAATAGCGAAGGCCAGCGCGTCATCGTCCAGATGCCCGTGTTTGGCCTTTTTCGGCACCTCGCGCATGCGCTCCGGCGCGCGGATCTCGTCCAGATCCATCGTCAGCAGCCGTTTGGCAAACAGCATCTGCTGGGTGTCGAACAGCTTATCGAGCTTGTGGGTGGTCTGCTGCCACGCCACCAGGCTGGCGGCAAACCAGGCCGTCAGAGACAGCGCTAAAAAGAGGAGCGTCAGGCGCAGCTTCAGGCTCAGCTTCATGCGTCACCCAGGGTGTAGCCGATGCCGTGCACGGTGCGGATAAACTCGCTCCCGAGCTTGCGGCGTAAATGATGGACATGGACTTCGACGGCGTTGCTGGAGACGTCATCGTCCCAGGTATAAAGCTTTTCCTCGATCAGCTTGCGCGGCAGCACCCGGCCCGCGTTGCGCATCAGCAGCTCCAGCAGGGCGAACTCTTTGGGTTTAAGCGTCAGCGTTTCGCCCTCCAGCGTGGCGACGAGGCTTGCCGGATCGAGCGTCACCTTGCCGTGGCGCAGCTCGCTGCGGGTATGACCGTGGCTGCGGCGCACCAGTGCTTCCAGACGGGCGGCCACTTCTATCAGCGCGAACGGCTTACAGAGATAATCGTCCGCACCGAGGCGCAGCCCTTCAACGCGCTGGTTCAGCGCATCCCGCGCGGTCAGGATCAGTATCGGCTCGCTGCGGCCGCTTTCGCGCCAGGCGCGCAGGATCTCCAGACCGTCAATTCCCGGTAGAGTCAAGTCAAGCACCACGGCATCATAGGGCGCTGAGGCGAGCGCGGCCTGCCCGGTTTTCCCGTCGGTAAACCAGTCCACGCTAAAGCCCAGTTTGCTTAAGCCTGCTTTGATGCCATCGCCGATTAACCTGTCGTCTTCTACCAGTAAAATGCGCATGTTCCCTCCTTGATGCCGTCAGTAAACCCTCTGCAAGCGCCTGCTGTACAGTAAAAATAAATAAATTTTTCCCTTAAGAAGTTGTTAAGGTTTACCCTGTTTAATGGACTGCGAAACGACGTTAAAGGGAGAGATGAAGATGAAAAAATTCGCTGCAATTGCTGCCATCATGATGATGACCACCGCGCCGGTCTTTGCTGCACAGGGCGGCTTTACTGGACCATCTGCGACACAGACCCAGACGCAAACCCAGCAGGGCGGTTTTGTCGATAACAACGCCAACCTCACCACCGCGGCTAAAGTGAAAGATCTGAAGGACGATGCCTGGGTGAAGCTGCGCGGGAACATTACCGAGCGCCTGTCCGATGACCGCTACACCTTCCGCGACGAGTCCGGCACGGTGGTGGTTGAGATTGACCACAAGCGCTGGAACGGCGTGACCGTCACCCCGCAGGATAAAGTAGAGCTGCAGGGTAAAGTCGACAAAGACTGGAACGAGTTTGAAATCGACGTGAAGCAGGTTATCAAGCTGAACAAATAACCCGAAAAGGGCCGCTTATGCGGCCCTTTTTCTTTGTGACTCAATTCGTCAGATGAGGTAGTATCTGCGGCAATATTGCCTGAAACCCTTCGGTTTCTGAGTTGAGGAATCACACGTAATGAGCGATATGGCAGAGCGCCTCGCGCTACATGAATTCACGGAAAACGCCTACCTGAACTACTCCATGTACGTCATCATGGACAGGGCGTTGCCGTTTATCGGGGATGGCCTGAAGCCCGTTCAGCGCCGCATCGTCTATGCGATGTCCGAACTGGGGCTGAACGCCACCGCTAAGTTCAAGAAATCCGCCCGTACCGTGGGTGACGTACTGGGTAAATACCATCCGCACGGCGACAGCGCCTGCTATGAAGCGATGGTGCTGATGGCCCAGCCGTTCTCTTACCGATATCCGCTGGTGGACGGGCAGGGGAACTGGGGGGCGCCGGACGATCCGAAATCCTTCGCAGCGATGCGTTATACCGAATCCCGCCTGTCCAAATACGCCGAAGTGCTGCTGGGCGAGCTGGGTCAGGGAACCGTTGACTGGGTGCCAAACTTCGACGGTACGCTGCAGGAGCCGAAGATGCTGCCTGCGCGTCTGCCGAACATCCTGCTGAACGGCACCACCGGTATTGCGGTCGGCATGGCGACGGACATTCCGCCGCACAACCTGCGTGAAGTGGCGAAAGCCGCCATCACCCTGATCGAGCAGCCAAAAACCTCGCTGGACGAGCTGCTGGATATCGTGCAGGGGCCGGATTACCCGACCGAAGCCGAGATCATCACCTCGCGTGCAGAAATCCGCAAAATCTACCAGAACGGTCGCGGCTCCGTGCGCATGCGCGCGGTGTGGAATAAAGAGGACGGCGCCGTGGTGATCACCGCGCTGCCGCACCAGGTTTCCGGTGCCAAAGTGCTGGAGCAGATCGCCGCCCAGATGCGCAATAAAAAGCTGCCGATGGTGGACGATCTGCGCGACGAATCGGACCACGAGAACCCGACCCGTCTGGTGATCGTGCCGCGCTCTAACCGCGTGGACATGGAGCAGGTGATGAACCACCTGTTCGCCACTACCGATCTGGAAAAAAGCTACCGCATCAACCTGAATATGATTGGTCTGGACGGTCGTCCGGCGGTGAAAAACCTGCTGGAGATCCTCAGCGAGTGGCTGACGTTCCGCCGCGATACGGTGCGCCGTCGTCTGAACCATCGTCTGGAGAAAGTGCTTAAGCGCCTGCATATCCTCGAAGGTTTGCTGGTGGCGTTCCTCAATATCGACGAAGTGATTGAGATCATCCGTACCGAGGACGAGCCGAAGCCTGCGCTGATGTCGCGCTTTGGCATCAGCGAAACCCAGGCCGAAGCGATCCTCGAACTGAAGCTGCGCCATCTCGCTAAGCTGGAAGAGATGAAGATCCGCGGCGAGCAAAGCGAGCTGGAAAAAGAGCGCGATCAGCTGCAGGCGATCCTCGCCTCCGAGCGCAAGATGAACACCCTGCTGAAGAAAGAGCTGCAGGCCGATGCCGATGCCTTCGGTGACGACCGTCGTTCTCCGCTGCACGAGCGCGAAGAAGCGAAGGCGATGAACGAGCACGACATGCAGCCGTCCGAGCCGGTGACCATTGTGCTGTCGCAGAGCGGCTGGGTGCGCAGCGCCAAAGGCCACGATATCGACGCGCCGGGCCTAAGCTATAAAGCGGGCGACAGCTTTAAAGCGGCCGTGAAAGGCAAGAGCAACCAGCCGGTGGCGTTTATCGACTCCACGGGCCGCAGCTACGCTATCGACCCGATCACGCTGCCTTCCGCGCGCGGCCAGGGCGAACCGCTCACCGGTAAGTTGACGCTGCCGCCGGGCGCAACGGTTGACCACATGCTGATGGAGGCCGACGACCAGAAGCTGCTGATGGCGTCCGATGCGGGCTACGGCTTTATCTGTACCTTTAACGACCTCGTGTCGCGTAACCGTGCCGGTAAAGCGCTGATCAGCCTGCCGGACAATGCCCGCGTGATGACACCGCTGGTGATTGAGAACGAGAGCGACATGCTGCTGGCGATCACCTCTGCCGGACGCATGCTGATGTTCCCGGTCAGCGACCTGCCGGAGCTGTCGAAAGGTAAGGGCAACAAGATCATCAACATCCCGTCGGCGGAAGCCGCGAAAGGTGAAGATGGCCTGGCGCACCTCTTCCTGCTGCCGCCGCAGAGCACGCTGACCATCCACGTTGGCAAGCGTAAAATCAAGCTTCGCCCGGAAGAGCTGCAGAAAGTGGTGGGCGAGCGCGGTCGCCGCGGTTCGCTGATGCGCGGCCTGCAGCGTATCGACCGCGTGGAGATTGATTCGCCTGCGCGCAGCAGCGCGGGCGACAGCGAAGAGTAATGTCATGACACCCCCTCTGTCCGGAGGGGGTATTTCAATAAAATTTCCCGTAAAATCGTTGTTAATTCGTGCGTTGCGATTAACAATACGCGCTCGTAATAAAGTCCTTACCTGGCCACAGGTGAAGTATAATTGTCAGCTGTCAGGGCTTCAGAGGTCGCTATGCTATACATTGTTCGTCTCATTCTTACCGTTATTTACTGCATTCTGGTCTGTATTTTCGGCTCTATTTACTGCCTGTTCAGCCCGCGTAATCCGAAGCATGTTGCCACCTTTGGCCATATGTTCGGTCGCCTTGCGCCGCTGTTTGGTCTGAAGGTTGAAAAACGCCTGCCTGAAGGAGCGGAGAACTTCGGTAACGCCATCTATATCGCCAACCATCAGAACAACTACGATATGGTGACGGCCTCCAATATTGTTCTGCCTCCGACCGTGACGGTGGGGAAAAAAAGCCTGCTGTGGATCCCGTTTTTTGGCCAGCTGTACTGGCTGACCGGTAACCTGCTGATCGACCGTAACAACCGTGCAAAAGCGCACGGCACGATTGCAGAAGTGGTGAATCATTTTAAAAAGCGCCGGATCTCTATCTGGATGTTCCCGGAAGGGACGCGTAGCCGCGGCCGCGGCCTGCTGCCGTTTAAAACCGGCGCGTTTCATGCCGCAATTGCGGCAGGTGTTCCAATTATTCCCGTGTGCGTTTCCAATACTTCTAATAAGATTAATCTTAACCGCCTGAATAATGGTCTGGTGATTGTCGAAATGCTGCCACCCGTCGATACCAGCAAATACGGTAAAGACCAGGTGCGCGAACTGGCAGCACACTGCCGCGAGCTAATGGCTCAGCATATTGCGCTGCTGGATAAAGAAGTCGCAGAAAGAGAAGCCGCCGGTAAGGTTTAATTCGGCGTTAAAGGGAAAAAGAATTCCCGCGTTGTTAGTCGTTTCAGATGGAGCTTATATGTCACTCAGTCGGCGTCAGTTTATTCAGGCTTCGGGGATTGCCCTTTGTGCGGGTGCGATGCCGCTGACAGCCAGCGCCGCCGGGCAGCAGCAGCCGCTGCCCATTCCGCCGTTGATTGAATCCCGTCGCGGGCAGCCGCTTTTCCTCACGCTTCAGCGCAGCCACTGGTCCTTTACCCAGGGCACGCGCGCGCCGGTGTGGGGCATTAACGGGCGCTACCTCGGGCCGACCATCCGCGTGTGGAACGGCGATGACGTTAAGCTCATTTACAGCAACCGTACGGCTGAAAATGTCGCCATGACCATCAGCGGCTTACAGGTTCCTGGCCCTTTGATTGGCGGCGCGGCGCGAATGATGTCCCCCAACGCCGACTGGGCGCCCGTCCTGCCGATTCGCCAGAGCGCGGCAACCCTGTGGTATCACGCCAATACCCCTAACCGTACGGCGCAGCAGGTCTATAACGGTCTGGCCGGCATGTGGCTGGTGGAAGATGAGGTCAGTAAATCTCTGCCGATCCCGAACCACTACGGCGTGGATGATTTCCCGGTCATTATTCAGGACAAACGTCTGGATAACTTCGGCACGCCGGAGTACAGCGAGCCGGGCAGCGGTGGCTTTGTCGGCGATACCTTGCTGGTTAACGGCGCGCAGAGCCCGTACGTGGAAGTGTCCCGCGGCTGGGTGCGCCTGCGCCTGCTCAACGCCTCTAACTCGCGTCGCTATCAGCTGCAGATGAGCGATGGCCGCCCACTGCACGTGATCTCCGGCGACCAGGGCTTTTTACCCGCGCCGGTCTCCGTTAAACAGCTGGCGCTGGCGCCGGGTGAACGTCGTGAAATTCTGGTGGATATGACCAACGGGGACGAAGTCTCCGTCACCTGTGGTGAAGCCGCGAGCATCGTTGACCGTATTCGCGGGTTCTTTGAGCCGTCGAGCATTCTGGTTTCCACGCTGGTGCTTACTCTGCGTCCAACCGGCCTGCTGCCGTTGGTCACCGATAGCCTGCCGATGCGCCTGCTGCCGCAGGAGATCATGAGCGGCTCGCCGGTGCGCAGCCGTGATATCAGCCTGGGCGACGATCCGGGCATCAACGGCGCGCTGTGGGATGTAAATCGCATTGATATCACCGCTCAGCAGGGAACGTGGGAGCGCTGGACAGTCCGGTCAGACATGCCGCAGTCGTTCCATATTGAAGGTGTGTCATTCCTGATCCGCAACGTTAATGGCGCGATGCCGTTCCCGGAAGATCGCGGCTGGAAAGATACCGTGTGGGTGGACGGCCAGGTTGAACTGCTCGTCTACTACGGTCAGCCTTCGTGGCCGCACTTCCCATTCCTGTTCCACAGCCAGACGCTGGAGATGATGGACAGGGGCTCGGTAGGGCAGATGCTGGTGAATCCGGCGCCGTAACGTGCTTTTCTCCCTCTCCCTGTGGGAGAGGGTTGGGGTGAGGGCAACAGCCCGCATAATACCCCTTCATTTCCCACAATGTTCCAGCGTATAATCCCCGCCCTTTTGTCTATTTTTTCTTCGGAAGCACTATGAGCGCAATTTCCCTGATCCAGCCGGATCGTGACCTCTTCTCCTGGCCCCAGTACTGGGCGGCCTGCTTTGGACCGGCGCCGTTCCTGCCGATGTCCCGGGAAGAGATGGACCAACTGGGCTGGGACAGCTGCGATATCATTCTGGTCACGGGCGATGCCTACGTTGACCACCCGAGCTTCGGCATGGCCATCTGTGGCCGTATGCTCGAAGCGCAGGGCTTCCGCGTGGGGATCATCTCCCAGCCCGACTGGAACAGCAAAGACGACTTCATGCGTCTGGGAAAACCAAACCTGTTCTTCGGCGTGACCGCTGGCAACATGGACTCGATGATCAACCGCTATACCGCCGACCGTAAGCTGCGCCATGACGACGCCTACACGCCGGATAACGTGGCGGGCAAACGTCCGGACCGCGCGACCCTGGTTTATACCCAGCGCTGCAAAGAAGCCTGGAAAGACGTGCCGGTGATCCTCGGCGGCATCGAGGCGAGCCTGCGCCGCACCGCGCACTACGACTACTGGTCAGATACCGTGCGCCGCTCGGTGCTGGTGGACTCCAAGGCCGACATGCTGATTTACGGTAACGGCGAGCGTCCGCTGGTGGAAGTGGCGCACCGTCTGTCGCAGGGCGAGCCGGTGAGCAGCATCCGCGACGTGCGCAATACTGCGATCATGGTGAAAGAGGCGCTGCCGGGCTGGAGCGGAGTGGATTCACGCATTATTGATATGCCGGGCAAAATCGACCCGATCCCGCACCCGTACGGTGAAGATCTGCCGTGTGCCGATAACAAGCCGGTTGAGCCGAAGAAAGCGGAAGCGAAGGCTATCGTTGTGCAGCCGCCGCGCCCGAAGCCGTGGGAAAAGACCTACGTGCTGCTGCCGTCCTACGAGAAGGTGAAAGCCGACAAGGTGCTCTACGCGCACGCGTCCCGTATTCTGCACCATGAAACCAACCCGGGCTGCGCCCGCGCGCTAATGCAGAAGCACGGCGAGCGCTTCATCTGGATCAACCCACCGGCGATCCCGCTCTCCACCGAAGAGATGGACAGCGTCTTTGCGCTGCCGTACAAGCGCGTGCCACACCCGGCGTACGGCAACGCCCGTATCCCGGCGTATGAGATGATCCGCTTCTCGATCAACATCATGCGCGGCTGCTTCGGCGGCTGCTCCTTCTGCTCCATTACCGAACACGAAGGCCGTATTATCCAGAGCCGCTCTGAGGATTCGATCATCAATGAGATCGAAGCCATTCGCGACACGGTGCCGGGCTTTACCGGCGTGATCTCCGATCTCGGCGGCCCAACCGCGAACATGTATATGCTGCGCTGCAAGTCGCCGCGCGCGGAGCAGACCTGCCGTCGTCTCTCCTGCGTCTACCCGAGCATTTGCGAGCACATGGATACTAACCACGAGCCGACGATCAACCTCTACCGCCGCGCGCGCGATCTGAAGGGCATCAAGAAGATCCTCATCGCTTCCGGGGTGCGTTACGACATCGCCGTGGAAGATCCTCGCTATATCAAAGAGCTGGCGACGCACCACGTCGGCGGTTATCTAAAGATTGCGCCGGAGCACACCGAAGAAGGCCCACTGTCGAAGATGATGAAGCCGGGCATGGGCAGCTACGATCGCTTTAAGCAGCTGTTCGACACCTACTCGAAGCAGGCGGGCAAAGAGCAGTATTTGATCCCGTACTTCATCTCCGCGCACCCTGGCACGCGCGATGAAGACATGGTGAACCTGGCGCTGTGGCTGAAGCAGCGTCGCTTCCGTCTGGATCAGGTGCAGAACTTCTATCCTTCACCGCTCGCCAACTCGACGACCATGTATTACACCGGCAAAAATCCGCTGAGTAAGATTGGCTACAAGAGTGAAGAGGTGGTGGTGCCGAAAGGGGATAAACAGCGTCGTCTGCATAAGGCGCTGCTGCGTTACCACGACCCGAAAAACTGGCCGCTGATCCGCCAGGCGCTGGAAGATATGGGTAAAAAACACCTTATTGGCTCGCGCCGCGACTGCCTGGTACCCGCTCCTACGCTGGATGAGATGCGCGAAGCGCGTCGCCAGAACCGCAATACGCGCCCGGCGCTGACCAAACATACGCCGATTGTGCATCAGCGTTCGAACGGTAATTCCAGTGTAAAGAAACCTGTGAAGCGTAAAGCGTAAAAGAAAACCCCGGCTTGCCGGGGTTTTTTGTAGGTCGGGTAAGGCGAAGCCGCCACCCGGCGTTTTAACGCGATTAACCGCCAAACTGATCCGGGTCCGGCCCAAGCCGCTTACCTTTATCCAGCTTCGCAATTTCACCCAGCTCGTCTTTGTCCAGTCGGAAATCCCAGACGTCGAAGTTCTCGGCAATGCGCGACGGCGTGACCGATTTCGGGATCACCACCAGGCCGTTATCCAGATGCCAGCGAATGACGATCTGCGCCGGGGTTTTGCCGTATTTATCCGCCAGGTCGCGGATGATTTTCTGATCGAACACGCCTTCACCGCCCTGCGCCAACGGGCTCCAGGACTCGGTCTGGATCTTGTGGGTGGCGTTCCAGGCGTGAAGCTGGCGCTGCTGCAGCAGCGGGTGCAGCTCGATCTGGTTAATCACCGGAGCGACGCCCGTTTCGTCAATCAGGCGCTGCAGGTGATGCACCTGGAAGTTACAGACGCCGATGCTTTTCACCAGCCCCTCTTTCTGCAGTTCAATCATCCCTTTCCAGGCGTCAACGTAATGGTCGATGGCCGGAACCGGCCAGTGCATCAGGTACAGATCGACGAAATCAAGCTGGAGTTTCTCCAGGCTCTCCTGCAACGCTTCGCGGGGGCGCTTTTGATCGTCGTTCCATAGTTTAGTGGTGATGAACAGCTCATCGCGAGGGACGCCGGCGCTGGCCAGCGCGGTCCCCACGCCGTCCTCGTTTTTGTACGCGGCGGCGGTATCAATCGACCGATAGCCGACTTCGAGTGCTTTATGAATGGCGGAGACGACCTCGTCGTTACCGGCTTTCCATACACCTAGCCCCAGCTGGGGCATCACGTTGCCGTCCTGCAGCTTGATTACGGTTTGGTTTGCCATTTTTCCTCCTTCAGGTGCGCATCGCCGGAGGGGGACTCCGGCGATGGGGTGTGCATTAAGTCTGGACGAAATGTCAAAAAACGAAAGTCAGGATGCCAAAAACGCTTAGCGTGCCGCTTCGTAGATTCGACGGCTGACGTCCAGCGTAATGTCGCCATGCTCGCCCAACTGGGTCATGCCGTGCTCTTCAAGTTTTGCCAGCAGGGCAGGGATGGAGCTGCCGTCCAGGCCGTAGCCGGACAGACGCGTTGGCACGCCCAGGCTTTCAAAGAAGTTACGGGTCGCTGCAATGGCGGCATCAATACGCGCATCGTCAGAACCCTCGGTGATGTTCCACACGCGCTCGGCGTACTGCAGCAGTTTGGCGCGCTTGGTATCCCGTTTTTCGTTCCACAGCGCAGGCAGCACAACGGCCAGCGTCTGGGCGTGGTCCAGGCCGTGCATCGCCGTCAGCTCGTGGCCCAGCATATGGGTTGCCCAGTCCTGCGGCACGCCAGCGCCGATCAGGCCGTTCAGCGCCTGCGTCGCGGCCCACATGACGTTGGCACGCACGTCGTAGTTTTCCGGCTCTTTCAGCGCTTTCGGGCCGTCTTCAATCAGCGTCAGCAGAATGCCTTCCGCGAAGCGATCCTGAATTTTGGCATTAACAGGGTAGGTCACGTACTGCTCGACGGTGTGTACAAAGGCATCGACCACGCCGTTCGCCACCTGACGCGCGGGCAGGGTGTAGGTGTAAACCGGATCCAGAATGGCAAAGACAGGCTGAACGTGTTCGTTCATAAAGGCCTGCTTGTCGCCGGTAGTTTTGCGGGAGATCACCGCGCCCTTGTTGGATTCAGAACCCGTCGCTGGCAGGGTCAATACGGATCCCATCGGGATCGCGCTTTTAATGTCGCTGCCGCGGGTTTCCAGGATGTGCCACGGATCGATGCCATCAGCGTAGTGCGCTGCTGCCGCGATGAATTTAGTGCCGTCCAGCACGGAGCCGCCGCCGACCGCCAGCAGGAAGGTGATGTTTTCTTCGCGGGCGATTTTCACCGCGTTCATCAGCGTTTCGTAAGACGGGTTTGGCTCAATGCCGCCGAACTCACGCACGTCCAGTCCGTCCAGAGCGCTGTAAACTTGATCCAGCACGCCGGTTTTTTTCACGCTGCCGCCACCGTAGGTGATCAGCACGCGGGCGTCAGCAGGGATCTGCGCGCGCAGGTCGGCGATAGCGTCTTTACCAAACAGAATGCGGGTTGGGGTGTGAAGATTAAAGTTGTTCATTGCTCGTTCCCTTTAGTGGGTGAAAAACCGTGGTGGCGCTGATGGCTACCTGATGCTGCTCATTGTGGCCGTCCGGGGCCAGGCTCTCAATGCACATTCCTGCCGATGTCTTGCCCATTTCTACAGAGCGCTGGAGAAACTTCGTAAAAATGCGCAGACTGTGAGGGTCGGAAACCGTACCCGGAGTAACGTAAAATGAACCGTGAAGCGATCTGCCTTCAGCTTACCTCGCAGATTAAAGTGCTGATAGATAAAGAAAATAATGTTAGCGACCTGCTGCCGGACATTCGCCTGCTCTACGGCACGCAGCCCGGGACGCGCACGCCGGTGATGTACCAGCCGGGCATCGTTTTTCTCTTTTCAGGCCATAAGATTGGCTATATCAACGAGCGGGTGTTCCGCTACGACACCAATGAATATCTGCTCCTGACGGTACCTTTACCCTTCGAATGTGAAACCTTCGCGACGGAGGCGGTCCCGCTGGCGGGTATTCGCGTCAACGTCGATATTCTTCAGCTGCAGGAGCTGCTGATGGAGATTGGCGAAGACGAGCTTTTCCAGCCGTCGATGGCCTCCAGCGGGATTAACTCGGCGACGCTGTCGGAAGAGATCCTCTGCGCCATTGAGCGCCTGCTGGACGTCATGGAAAGGCCGCTGGACGCGCGTATTCTCGGCAAGCAGATTATCCGCGAAATTCTTTATCACGTGCTGCTGGGGCCGGGCGGCGGGGCGTTACTTGCGCTGGTGAGCCGACAGACCCACTTCAGCCTGATCAGCCGCGTGCTCAAGCGTATTGAAAGCCAGTACACTGAGAACCTCAGCGTTGACCAGCTGGCGGCGGAAGCGAACATGAGCGTTTCGGCGTTTCACCACAACTTTAAGTCGGTGACCAGCACCTCGCCGCTGCAGTACCTCAAAACCTACCGTTTGCATAAGGCACGGATGCTGATGATTCACGACGGCATGAAGGCCAGCGCGGCGGCCATGCGCGTCGGCTATGAAAGTGCGTCGCAGTTCAGTCGGGAGTTTAAGCGCTATTTCGGCGTCACGCCGGGAGAAGATGCGTCACGTATAAGAACGATGCAGGGCGCCTGAGGGGAAACGTAGGCCGGGTAAGCGGTAGCGCCACCCGGCTTTTGTTTATGCACTGCAATACTTTTTCTTAATCACCACCGCAATGGTACCCACCAGCCCAGCAACCAGCAGGAATATCGGCAGGATCATCAGGAAGGTCATCACCTGATCTTCATGGTGCTTCACAAAGGGGATCATGTTCAGCGCGTAGCCGAGGGTGGTTACCACGCCAACCCACAGCAGGGCGCTCAGCCAGTTGAAGAACTGGAAGCGGCGGTTAGACAGCCCGGAAATACCCGCCATGGTGGGCAGAAGGGTGCGAACAAACGCCAGGAAACGCCCGGCGAGCAGCGCCAGCAGGCCGTGGCGGTCAAACATACAGGTCGCACGCTGGTGATATTTATGCGGTAACTGCGCCAGCCAGCCCTTCACCACACGCGTGTTCCCCAGCCAGCGGCCCTGCAGATAGCTCAGCCAGCAGCCCAGGCTCGCGGCGGAGGTAAGGATAACCATCGTTGGCGTAAAGTCCATGACGCCTTTGCCGATCAGCGCCCCGGCAAGCAAAAGCAAACTGTCACCGGGTAAAAACGAGGCTGGCAGTAATCCATTTTCCAGAAACAGCGTCGCGAACATCACGAAATAGACGACGCCTACAACGTGGGGATCCGCCAGGGCGGCAAAATCATGTTGCCAGAGCGCCGCGATAATATCTTGAATAACAGCCATGGACTTTCCTGTGGAACAGCAGAGATAACGCTATTGTACTCCCAATTTCACCTGTCGGGATTGATCGCAGGCGCAACTCATGCAGACTTTTCTGCTTGCAGTGTTCACAAATGCGTCCGGGGAGTACATTTTCAGCCCGCACTCTACACGATACGTTCAAAGCCTGCAGATAAATCCGCAATTAAATCGTCCACATTTTCTAAACCGATATGCAATCTAATGAGGGTGCCGCTGAAGTCCACTTCACCACCGGGGCGCAGGGCCGCGATCTGCTCCGGCTGATTCGGCAGGATCAGAGATTCAAAACCGCCCCAGGAGTAGGCCATGCTGAAGAGGGTAAAATTATCCAGATAGCTTGCCAGTTCGTCATTACTCAGCCGTTTTTTAAGCACAAACGAGAACAGCCCGCTGCTGCCCGTAAAGTCACGTTGCCAGAACTCATGACCTTTACTACCCGGCAGCGCCGGATGGTTCACGCGCTCAACCTGCGGATGCTGCGCCAGCCATTCAGCGATTGTCAGGCTACTTTCATGATGCTGACGCAGACGCACGCCGAGCGTACGAATGCCCCGGCTGGTCATGTATGCCGTGTCTGCATCCACCATCTGGCCCATCAGGTAGGCATTTTCCCGCAGCTGGTCCCAGCAGCGCGCGCTGGAAACCGCGGTGCCAATCATCCCGTCAGAGTGTCCAATCAGGTATTTCGTTGCCGCCTGAATCGAGATATCAATATCGAATTCCAGCGCCTTAAACAGCACACCTGCCGCCCAGGTGTTGTCGATCATGATAATCGCCTCTGGCGCTTTGCTGCGCGCGGCCTTCACGATAGCCGGAACGTCGTGCACTTCCATGGTGATGGAGCCAGGAGATTCCAGGAACACAATGCGCGTGTTTGGCTGGATAAGTTCAGCAATGCCTTCACCAATCAGCGGGTCAAACCAGCTGGTGGTCACGCCGAGCTTGCTGAGAATTTTGGTGCAGAAATCCTGGCTGGGTTCATAGGCGGTGTTGGTCATCAGGATATGGTCGCCCTGTTCCACAAACGCCAGAATGGTGTTGGCGACCGCCGCCGCACCGCACGGGAACAACGCGCAGCCTGCGCCCCCCTCCAGCTCGCACATCGCTTCCTGCAGCGAAAAATGGGTTAGCGTGCCGCGGCGACCGTAGAACAGCCCACCTTTTGCGCGGTTACGCGTGGCGATTTTTTTCTCCTCAACGGTATCAAACACCAGCGAGGAGGCGCGTTGAATCACGCTGTTGACCGATCCCTGAGTGTATTTCTTGCTGCGTCCCGCCTGCACCAGCGTGGTATCAAGATGCTTCTTGGTCATGTTCGCTAACCCTGTTTTTATACGTCTGGACGTCCAGACTACCACGATTGTAAAAAACTGCACCCGCATGCTTATCGAATAAGCAGAAAATATTAGCAAAAAAGCGCATAAGAAATTTTTACTGCGTAAGCGCAAGGAAACTGAGCGAAAATTACGGCACCATGTAAATACTAATGAGAACGACTATCAATTCGACGGCTTTTTGATATTATTACGTTCAGATTTTGTGATTTGCGTCCTGGAGATACAGAGTGGGTAATAATTTGATGCAGACGGATCTCTCCGTTTGGGGCATGTATCATCATGCTGACATCGTGGTTAAGATTGTGATGATCGGCCTGATTCTGGCGTCCGTTGTCACCTGGGCTATCTTCTTCAGCAAAAGCGCCGAGCTGCTTTCGCAGAAGCGTCGCCTCAAGCGGGAACAGCAGCAGCTGGCAGAAGCCCGCTCTCTGGATCAGGCTTCTGAGATGACCTCATCCTTCCACCCGAAAAGCCTGACCACCCTGTTAGTGAATGAAGCTCAGAACGAGCTGGAACTCTCCGCCGGCAGTGAAGATAACGAAGGTATTAAAGAGCGTACCGGTTTCCGTCTGGAGCGTCGCGTTGCGGCCGTTGGCCGACACATGGGACGCGGCAATGGGTATCTGGCGACCATCGGCGCGATTTCACCGTTCATCGGTCTTTTCGGTACGGTCTGGGGCATCATGAACAGCTTTATCGGCATTGCCCAGACCCAAACCACCAACCTGGCGGTAGTTGCCCCGGGTATCGCTGAAGCGCTGCTGGCGACGGCAATCGGTCTGGTCGCGGCAATTCCGGCGGTGGTTATCTACAACATTTTCGCGCGTATGATCGGCAACTACAAAGCCACGCTCGGTGACGTTGCTGCACAGGTTCTGCTGCTGCAAAGCCGTGACCTGGACCTCAACGCCAGCTCCGTTAAACCGGTGCATGCGGCCTCTAAACTGCGCGTAGGTTGATCGTATGGCAATGCGTCTAAACGAAAATCTGGACGATAACGGTGAAATGCATGAGATCAACGTGACGCCGTTTATCGACGTCATGCTGGTTCTGCTGATTATCTTTATGGTGGCTGCACCCCTGGCGACGGTTGACGTGAAGGTGAATCTCCCGGCCTCATCCAGCCAGCCGCAGCCGCGCCCGGAAAAGCCAATTTATTTGTCGGTGAAAGCGGATAAATCCATGTTCCTGGGGAACGACCCTGTGACGGATGCCTCCGTTATTCCGGCGCTGGACCAGCTGACCGGCGGCAAGAAGGACACCACCGTCTTCTTCCGGGCGGACAAAACCGTCGACTACGAAACCATGATGAAGGTAATGGACACGCTGCATCAGGCGGGTTATCTGAAGATTGGGCTGGTCGGGGAAGAGAAAGCGGCCTCGAAGTGATAAAGAAGCTGGCGAAAGCCGGCTTTTTTTATGCCTGTCGGTTTATGCGTTTTTGTTGTCCGTCGGTGCGGTAGAGGGGGTGGTCAGCGCGTCCTCATCGAGCGCAACGCAGGTGACGTTTGACGTACGGTACTCACCGGCTGACAGTTTGCGCGTCAGGCGCAGGGTGGCGACTTCTCTGGCAAGCAGATACTGATAGTTGGCCTCAAGACGTCCCAGCAGTTTCTCTTTCAGTTCTGGAAGCTGTTCGATGATGGCGTTCATCACGGCGCCGTAAATTTCTTCTTTAACCTGTAACGGATAAATCTCACGGCGATTCTGCCATTTCAGACGCACCAGCGTTGCCGGGATCGATACCAGGTCTTGTGTAATACGCGTCATCTCGGCATTTTTTGCATTTCTTAGCGCCTCGATATTTTGCTTTAAGATAAATTCATCACTTTTTTTATCATCTAAAGTCAAATAAACGTTATTGTCTTTAACTTTAACTTCTTTCACGTTAATCTTCCCCCAGGGTATAAAAAATAGGGTTGTTTTTTTCTCGCGTAATTAGATTAAGCCAAATTTCATTGCCGGCCTCATTTATTTCCTTCGTTTTTTCAGACATTATTTGACTTAGTTTCTGCGCATCTATTTCGCCTTCTGCCTGCAGGTCATTCAGCAGGTGGACGAAGGCTTCAATTTTTATAGCGCGAAATAAGCGGTCTTTTATATGGCGATCGTGCTCTTCCAGCAGCATATTACGGGATTTGCCAGTGTGAGAAACGCCAATTAATATATCAGGCTCGAAATCAGAGAGCTTTCTTTTCCCCTGAGTGAAACTGGCCTTTTTTTCTTCTTCCGTCGGTTGCTGTTCCACAGGCGTAATGTGGTACTTAGCCGGGACGAGATAGTCGGGCAGCATTTTTAATTTCCTTTAATTTCAACAGGGTGGGGTTGGTAAAGGCGTGAGATTCGTTGACAATATCATGAGGCAATTTTAAAATCAAAAAAAATGGAGCCAACCCATGAACAGCATCTTTTTTACGGTCATCACATTACTATTACTGACCGCTGGTGTGCTTTTATTGATGCAGGAGTTCAATAAAACGAAAGTGTCGAAAGACACCAGTGAACCGCCACAATCTGAACTGATGACAAAAGAGGAAGGAGAAGATCATTTCTCTGTTTTGATGAACTCCGTTACGCCTGTCTGGTACTGGCGGGTGAATCATGAATATATCGACTTCTTACACGCGACAATTAAGCGCATGAAAATGTCGGAAATTAATGACACGCCCGGTCTGTTTGAGGCGCAGCGTCGCTGTAGCGATCTGAATTCAGCGGTTTATAAATATTACGACAACATCAAAAAGCGCTGTCTTAACGGTGAGAAGGTCTCGTATTCAGACCTGGACGTATTAAACCTTCGCCAGTGTTTTCGCGAGTTTAGCCTGGAAGCCTACCCGGAGCTGGTGGTGCTGGTCTGGCCGGAGTATGCGCGTCCTGAGGTTAACCCGGACGACGTCTGAGTGGCGTACTGGTTAGTTCTTGCAAACAGTCAGCGCCGTTGAGATATACTGAGCGCTGGTTTCGTTTGCAGACAGGATTTTATGGAACGCTTCTTTGAAAACGCAATGTATGCCTCTCGCTGGCTGCTCGCACCCGTCTATTTCGGTCTTTCCCTGGCGCTGGTCGCCCTGACGATCAAGTTCTTCCAGGAGATTTTCCACGTATTGCCTAACATTTTCTCCGTGGCGGAAGCTGATTTAATTCTGGTTCTGCTGTCGCTGGTGGATATGACGCTGGTGGGCGGCTTACTGGTGATGGTGATGTTTTCCGGTTATGAGAACTTCGTCTCTCAGCTTGATATCGCCGAGCATAAAGAAAAGCTCAGCTGGCTGGGGAAAATGGACGCCTCGTCGCTGAAGAATAAAGTTGCGGCATCTATAGTGGCAATCTCCTCTATCCACCTGTTGCGCGTGTTTATGGACGCGAAAAACGTCCCGGATAATAAGCTGATGTGGTATGTGATTATCCACCTGACGTTTGTGCTGTCGGCGTTTGTGATGGGGTATCTGGATAAGATCAGTAAGAAATAAGGTACACATTTCTCCCCTCACCCTAACCCTCTCCCGGGGAAGGGTTAGGGTGAGGGGAGAAAGCATCGAACCACACTATTTATCCGACGACGCCTGCCACAAATTCAGTTCCCCGTCCGCCACGTGCTGGTCAATCCGCGTCAGTTCATCTTCCGTAAAGCGCAGATTACCCAGCGCCTGAACATTCTCCTCCAGCTGTTCCGGGCGGCTCGCGCCAATCAGCACTGACGTCACGCGAGCATCTTTCAGCAGCCAGCTCAACGCCATCTGCGCCATTGTCTGCCCGCGCGCCTGCGCCATCTCATTAAGCAGACGAAGACTGTTCAGGTTAGCTTCCGTCAGCATTTTCTGCGTCAGGCCGCGCACTTTGTTCCCCTCGCGCTGCATACGAGAACCTTCCGGAATACCGTTCAGGTATTTTCCGGTCAGCAGACCCTGCGCCAGCGGGGTAAATGCAATACACCCCGTGCCGTTTGCTTCCAGCGTATCCAGCAAGCCGGTCTTGTCGACCCAGCGGTTAAGCAGGTTATAGGACGGCTGGTGGATCAGCAGCGGGATCTTCCACTCGTGCAGCAGCGCGGCCATTTTTTGTGTGCGCTCGGTAGAGTAGGAGGAAATGCCCACGTACAGCGCTTTCCCACTCTGAACAGCATGAGCCAGCGCGGAGGCCGTCTCTTCCATTGGCGTATTTTCATCCACGCGGTGGGAATAGAAAATATCCACGTATTCGACGCCCATACGTTTCAGGCTCTGGTCGAGACTGGCGAGCAGATACTTGCGTGAGCCGCCTGAACCGTACGGGCCTGGCCACATGTCGTAACCGGCTTTAGTGGAGATAATCAGCTCGTCGCGATACCGGGCAAAGTCCTCACGCAGCAGGCGTCCAAAGTTCTCTTCCGCGCTTCCCGCAGGCGGGCCGTAGTTGTTGGCAAGATCGAAATGGGTAATCCCTAGATCGAAGGCTTTACGCAGCAGCGCGCGCTGGGAGTCAAGGGGCTGAACGTGGCCGAAGCTATGCCACAGGCCCAGCGACAGCGCGGGAAGGCGCAGGCCGCTCTTGCCACAGTAGCGGTACTGCATATTCTCGTAGCGGGTAGCGTCAGGGTACCAGGACATGATGTCTCCTTTTCTTATAGATGATTTTTTTGAAACGACGTTTTCATTCTGAACTTATCACATCATGTCGTGCGAAGATAAGGGTTAACGGTGGCTGTGCGACCTGTGAAGCCACGCTAACGAAAAATAATCACAAAAGGTTATAATTTCCCTGCACCCTGCCGATAACGAGAGTAGCACTCGCCTCTGGGCGAATTCACCCTCACGGCAAGGAAGACTTATGAATATGCTCCGTAATTTCACGATCCGTTTCGTCATGCTGACGATCCTCGGGATTTTTTGTTTAATGTGGGCGGGCGTTGGGCTGTACAGCACCTGGTCCCTGTCACGGGTATCAGACGGCAATGAAGTCGATCGCCAACTGGTTAAACAGATGATGGTGCTCAGCCAGGGCAACGATCAGTATTTCCGCTTTGTCACTCGTCTGAGCCGCGCCATGGAGGTCAAAGCCGCTGGCGGCACGCCGGATTTGTCCTCTGCCCAACAGGCGCTGGACAACATGGGTAAGAAACTGGCCGAAATGAAGGCGATCTCGCCTGGCCCAATGGATGAGCAGGTCTCTGCGCAGGTGATCGGTGCCTGGCAGGCGCTGCTTGAACAGGGCGTGACGCCGCAAATGGAGCAGGCGAAGCAGGCGACCCTGGACGGCTACCGCCAGCAGGCCAACAACGTTACGCCGCCGCTGAGCCGTGCGTTCGGTGCCGCTGCCGAGAAGTTCAATAATGCCGCCGCGAAGACGCTCGACAGCACCCGCATGGTGGTCGACGGCCTGACCAGCATGACCCGCACGGTTATTATCGTCGCCACCATTATCGGCCTGCTGATCCTGCTCTTTACCGACCGCTACCTGGTGGCGATGCTGGTCAAACCGCTGGAGCGCATTCGCCAGCAGTTCCGCCAGATTGCCCAGGGCGATCTCAGCCAGCCCATTGCGCCTTTCGGCCGCAACTGCGTGGGACAGCTGGTGCCGCTGCTGAGCGCCATGCAGGACAGCCTGCGTGAAGCGGTCAGCACCATTCGCTCCGGCAGTGAGAATATCTGGCGCGGCGCGACGGAGATCTCCAGCGGCAACAACGATCTCTCTTCCCGTACCGAAGAGCAGGCTGCCGCGCTGGAAGAGACGGCGGCCAGCATGGAACAGCTGACCGCTACCGTGAAGCTGAACGCCGAAAGCGCGCGTCAGGCCAGCCAGCTTGCCGATGTGGCCTCAACCACCGCCAGCCGCGGCGGCTCGCTGGTGGAAGAGGTGGTCACCACCATGAGCGGTATTTCGGAAAGCTCGAAGAAAATTGCTGAAATCACCAACGTCATCAACAGCATTGCCTTCCAGACCAATATTCTGGCGCTCAATGCGGCCGTAGAAGCGGCGCGAGCGGGCGAGCAGGGGCGTGGATTCGCCGTGGTGGCGGGTGAAGTCCGCAACCTGGCAAGCCGAAGCGCCAATGCGGCAAAAGAAATTGAGGGTCTGATTACCGATTCCGTCACCCGCGTCGAGCAGGGTGCGCAGCTGGTGAGCGAGACGGGCACCACCATGAATGCGATTTTGCGTGACGTGACGGAAGTGACGACCATTATGAAGCAAATCGCGTCGGCTTCTGAGGAGCAAAGTAAGGGCATTTCGCAGGTCGGGATTGCCATTACGCAGATGGACGGCGTCACCCAGCAGAACGCCTCGCTGGTCGAAGAGGTTTCCGCGGCAGCTGCGGCGCTGGAACGCCAGACCGAAGAGCTTCAGCGTTCGGTGCAGAAGTTCCGCTTGACGGCATAACACAACAGGCCGCCTGATGCGGCCTTACTTCTTTCTTTTCCCGATGCTGTTAGTGCGTCGCTTCACCGATCAGCGCGCCCGTGCCGGCACCCACGGCCGCGCCTTTCAGCACGCTATTGCCCGTCACCGCAGCCGCGCCCGCGCCAACGACGGCACCCACGGCACCGCCCTTACGTGCGTCTTTGCCTTTTTCGCCGTTTTTGAACATTGCACCCGTGCCTGCGCCAACCACGGCACCGCCCACGGTTGATTTCAGATCTTTGCCCGTGGCTGCGCCAATAGCAGCACCTGCTACCGCGCCGGCGGCGGTTTTGTCGATGGCCATTCCCGAGGTGGAAAAAATGAGGGAGCTGATAACCAGCGTTGTTTTAATAAGTTTCATAACAGATCCTTTGTGACTGCTGTCAGTTGATACGGCGTTTCTCATTCTGAGGTGAGAAAAACGTCCAGATAGTGCCAGCAATAGCCACTCAACCTTTAGGCTAATCATGCCCTGGGCAAGGATCGCGGCTGCCGGGCGGGGAGCCGCCCGGCGGAACGTTACGCCTGACGCTTGTCTTCCGTATTAGTATCGAAGTCGCTCGCCGCGTGGCGTTCGTGGAGCTGCTCGTTCAGCTCGCCGCTGGTGCGGTTAACGATGCGACCGCGCTTAACCGCATGGCGGTTCGCCACGTCCTTCGCCCAGCGCTGGACGTTGGTGTACTTCTCCGCGTCCAGGAACTCGGCGGCGTTATAGACGCTGCCCAGTGCCACGCAGCCGAACCACGGCCAGATCGCCATATCCGCGATGGTGTACTCCTCACCCGCCACGTAGCGCCCGCGCGCCAGCTGTTTATCCAGCACGTCGAACAGGCGCTTAGCTTCCATGGTGAAGCGGTCAATCGCGTACTCGATTTTTACCGGCGCATAGTTGTAGAAGTGGCCAAAGCCGCCGCCGAGGAACGGTGCCGCACCCTGCAGCCAGAACAGCCAGTTCAGCGTCTCGGTGCGTCCCGCCGGATCTTTCGGCAGGAAGTGGCCGAATTTCTCCGCCAGATAGAGCAGGATATTGCCGGATTCAAAGACGCGCGTTGGCGGGTTCGTGGAGTGGTCACGCAGCGCCGGGATTTTCGAGTTCGGGTTCACGTCGACAAACCCGCTGGAAAACTGGTCGCCCTCGCCGATGCGGATCAACCACGCATCGTATTCCGCGCCCGTCACGCCCAGTGCCAATAGCTCTTCGAGCATGATCGTCACCTTCTGGCCGTTCGGTGTGCCCAGCGAGTAGAGCTGCAGCGGGTGAGAGCCTACGGGCAAATCCTTCTCATGCGTTGCGCCGGAAATTGGACGGTTGATGTTGGCGAACGCGCCGCCGCCGTTCTTTTTCCATTCCCATACTTTTGGTGGCTGATACGTGTTGTCTGACATGTTGGCCTGCCTTTTTAGTGATGTGTTGAGGCAGTGTAGCAGGAGATTTGTGAAGCGTTTAACGTTGTGAGCGCAAGCAATTAACCGCTATTCCTTCTGCTGCTTATATATATCAAATCCGGCATAAGCTTAATCGAAAATCGCATTTTCATAATTAATGCGTAAACCACTAAAGCTGAATATGATGCTTCAACATAAATAAAAGATGCAGTAATAAACACTTTATAAGGCAAGGAGTTAGTGAGATGCGCAAGCTTCTGTTATCGGCAGTGGTCGTTTCGCTCGCGTTAGGCCTGGCGGGCTGTGATGATGCGAAAAATAAAGAGGCAAATTCGGCCGCGGCGGCAAAAAGCGACGCGCCAAAAGAGGGCGGTTCGCTCATTATCGGGATTACCTCCGGCGACCCGTTAGCCGTTAATCCGCTCTACGCCAGCGACCGCACAACATTAACCATCATGCAGGCGCTTTATGCCCCGCTGTACAGCTTTAATAACGGCAACATTGAGTGGGGCCTGGCGGAAAGCCTGACGCCTTCTGCCGACAACCTGAGCTATACCCTGACGCTAAAACCCAACCTAAAATGGCAGGACGGCCAGCCGCTGACGGCGGACGACGTGGTCTTCACCTTCAATAAGCTGCTGGATGCCAAACAGCACAGCTTCTTCCGCAGCATGTTTACCTACGGCGGCAAGCCTGTTGAAGTGAACAAGGTTGATGAGCGCACCGTTAAGTTCACCTTACCGCAGGTCAGCGCGGCCTTTACCGGCACCCTGGTGCAGATCTACCCGATCCCGCAGCACGTGTTCGCCGGTGAAGGCGACCTGGAAAAGAGCACCAAAAACGATGCGCCGGTCGGTTCCGGGCCGTTCAAATTTAAAGAGTATCGCGCCGGTCAGTATTACGCCCTTACGCGCTTCGACGATTACTGGAACGGCAAACCGAAGCTCGATTCCGTCACCTACCGTTTCGCCAAAGACAGCAACGCCGCCAACCTGGCGCTGCAAAACGGTGAAATCAACCTCAAGATGGTTGACCCGCAGGATGTGAACCGCCTGAAAAATACCGGGAAATTTGACTTCGTGGTCTATCCGGAAGGCCGTCTGGCCTATATGACGTTCAACCAGAACGTGGCGGTGATGAAGAGCAAAGCGCTGCGTCAGGCCATCGCGTACGCCATCAACAAAGACGAGCTAACCCAGACCGCGTTTACCTCGCTGGACTACGCTAAACCGGCGACGTCGTTTCTGACGCCAGATACGCTTTATAAGACGGATGACGTTGAACAGTACAAATTCGATCTGCAAAAAGCCAAAGACCTGCTCAAGACGTCCGGCGCGCCGGATAATCTCAAGCTGCGCCTGGCGTATGTGAACACCAACAAAACCCAGGAGAGCATGGCGCTCTACATTCAGCAGGCGCTGAAGGGCATTGGGGTGAACGTGGAGCTGATGCCGCTGGACTCCAACGCCATGTCTCAGCGCAGTCTTGATATGAACAACACCGCGTGGGAACTGAACCTGGGCGGCTACATTATGGGATCAGAGCCGGACGGTTACAAATCGCTGTTCATGAGCAACGAAGCCTATAACTACGCGCACTACAAAAATCCGCAGTTTGATGCCCTGTGGGATAAAGGTGCCGTGGAAACCGACGCCGCGAAACGTGCCGATATCTACAAGCAAATTCAGCAGACCGTGGCGAACGAGATGACCTACTACCCGATCGCCTACACCAATGCGACCGTCGCCGTGGATAAACGCTTCGGCGGCACGAAGGAAGCGGAGCCGAAGCCGGTTTATCTGTTCCAGGATCTGTCAAAAATTTATCAAAAATAGGCTGTTGCCCCGGTCGTAATATCGGGGCCTTTTAAGGGCACGTCGTGAACACACTCCTCACGCGTCGGCTGCTGCAGCTGCTGCCGATGCTTTTCTTTATTTCGCTGGTGGCGTTTTTGCTGGTCAAGCTCGCGCCCGGCGACCCCGTGGCCGCGTACATCACGCCGCGTATGGCGCCGGAAGATATTGAGCGCATTCGCCAGAGCCTGGGGCTGGATAAGCCGCTGGTCACGCAGTACGTCCTGTGGCTGAAAAGCGTCCTGCAGGGCGATCTCGGCTATTCGTTGATTTACCACCGCCCGGTGCTGGAGATGATCGGCGAACGCATTCCGGCCACGCTGGGGCTGATGGGGGTGTCGCTGCTGATGGCTATCGTGCTGGCGATCCCGCTGGGGCTGCTGGCGGGGGCATTTAAGCACCGCTGGCTGGATCACCTGTTGAACCTGTTTGCCTATATCGGCATCTCGGTACCGATTTTCTGGTTCGGCATTTTGCTCATCACCGTTTTTGCCGTGCAGCTTAACTGGTTCCCCAGCATGGGGATGCGCACCATCGGCATGGAAGATAATGCGCTGGATCTGCTGCGCCACGGCGTGCTGCCGTGTATTGCTCTCACGTTTTATAATCTTTCCAGCTACGTACGCTACATCCGCTCCAACACCATCTCGCAGCTCTCGGCCGACTACGTGCAGACCCAGCTGGCCTACGGCGCCACGCGTTCCAGCATTCTGTTCCGCCACGTGCTGAAAAACGTGCTGCTGCCGGTGATCACCCTGTTCGGATTGTCGTTCGGTGAGCTGATTGTGGGGGCCTATGTGACGGAAAGCGTCTTCTCCTGGCCGGGGATGGGGCTGCTCGGGATCCAGTCGATCGCCTCGCTGGACTACCCGCTGATTATGGCGATCATCATGCTCTCGTCGATAATGCTGATCGTCGGTAACCTGATCGCCGACGTGCTTTATCGCTTCGCCGATCCCCGCATTCGTACGCTGAGGTAACCGGATGAGCAGACGCTGGCAGCAGGTTCGTCACCAGCTGCGCCGCAACCGTCCGGCGCAGTTCTCCCTGTTTGTGCTTTTTATTTTCGTTGTCGCCGCGCTCTGTGCGGGGTTAAGTCCGTACGATCCAGATCGGATGGCGCTCGGCGCGCGCACGTTGCCGCCGGATGCCGCGCACTGGTTCGGCACCGACGAATACGGGCGCGACTACTTTACCCGCGCGCTGTACGGCGGCCAGATCTCCCTGATGGTCGGTTTTCTTGCCATGCTCTTTTCCACGCTTATCGGCACGGTGGTAGGAACGGTGAGCGGCTATTTTGGCGGCTGGCTGGATAACCTGATGATGCGCACCGTGGATATCCTGATGGCCATTCCGGCCTTCTTCCTGCTGCTGGTGGTGAATGCTTACCTCAAGCCGGGCGTGGATAACATCATTCTGATTATCAGCCTGCTGACGTGGATGAACATGTCGCGTCTGGTGCGTGCTGAAACCCTATCGGTGAAAGAGCGCGAGTACGTGCTTTATGCCCGCGCGTCGGGAGCGCATCCGCTGCGTATTATCGTGCGCCACATCATTCCCGGCGTGCTGCCGACCATTATCGTGGCGGCCACGCTGAATATCGCCTCGGCCATTCTGATGGAGTCTACGCTCAGCTTCTTAGGGCTGGGCGTGCAGGCACCGGCGGCATCATGGGGAAGCATGCTTAACAACGCCCAGTCTTATATTGGCGAAGCGTCGTGGCTGGCGATGTTCCCCGGCATTCTGATCCTGCTGACGGTGTTCAGCTTTAACGTGCTGGGCGATGTGTTCCGTACCGCCTTTGAGCCGGGAGCAAATCGCGATGAGTAACTTATTAGCGCTTGAGAACCTGCAAACCACGTTCCGCACCCGCGAGGGCGAGGTTCACGCGGTGCGCGGCGTGAGCTTTCAGGTTCAGCCGGGGGAACTCGTCGGTATCGTCGGCGAGTCGGGCTGCGGGAAAAGCGTCACCTGTAAGTCGATTATCCAGCTTCTGGGGAGCAACGGACGGATAACCGGCGGCAGCATTCGCTTCCAGAATGAGGACCTGGCGCAGAAAACGCCCGCGCAGATGCGTGCCATTCGCGGCAACGAGATCGCGATGATTTTTCAGGATCCGATGACCGCCCTGAACCCGGTGCTCACTATCGGCAAGCAGATGTCTGAGATCCTGGTGCGAAATAAAAAACTGTCGAAAAAAGCGGCCAAAGCGGCAGCAATAGCCATGCTGGATCAGGTGGGCATTGCTGAAGCGGAACGCCGATACGACCAGTATCCCCACGAGTTCAGCGGCGGGATGCGCCAGCGGGTGATGATCGCTATTGCGCTCTCCTGCAACCCGAAGCTTCTTATTGCCGATGAGCCGACCACCGCGCTGGACGTGACCATTCAGGCGCAGATCCTGCGCCTGCTGAAAAGCCTGCAACAGCAGACCCGAACCGCGATTCTGCTGATCACCCACGATCTCGGCGTGGTGGCGCAGGTCTGTAGCCGCGTGGTAGTGATGTACGGCGGGCTGGTGATGGAGGAGGGGAGCGTGGAAGACATTTTTTATCGCCCTGCGCATCCTTACACCCAGGGGCTGCTGGCCTCGCTGCCGCGCCCGGATGAGGTCAACCAACGTTTATCGCCCATTGAGGGCGCGCCGCCTGGCCTGCTTAACCCGCCCCCGGGCTGTCCGTTCGCCGAACGCTGCCCGAAACGCATGCCCCAGTGTGAACGGCAGCCCGCTTTTTACGCCATGGGGGAAGGCCATCGCGCCGCCTGCTGGCTAGGGGCCGATAAGGAGATTCAGGCATGAGTGAACAACAGGTCCCTTTAGTGAGCGTGCGCGATCTGCGCAAGCACTATCCGCTCAACGGCGGTTTGCTGCGTAAAGGCGTGGCCGTGAAGGCGGTTGATGGCGTGAGCTTTGATATCCAGCCCGGCGAGACGTTTGGCCTGGTGGGTGAGTCCGGCTGCGGAAAATCCACCCTCGGGCGCGCCATACTGCGCCTTTTCGATATTACCTCTGGCGAGATCCACTTTGCCGGACAGGCAATCGCCCACGCCCGCGAAAGAGAGCTCAAGCCGCTGCGTAAGCGGATGCAGGCAATTTTTCAGGATCCTTACTCCTCGCTCAACCCCGGTATGACGGTCCGACAGCTGGTGGCCGAACCGATGCAGATCCACGGCTACAGCCGCGAAGAACAGCGAGAACGTACGGAAACGCTGCTCTACAAAGTGGGGCTGAAGCACGAACACCTTGAACGGTTCCCGCATGAGTTCAGCGGCGGGCAGCGTCAGCGCATCAGTATTGCCCGCGCGTTGTCCGTGCATCCTGAATTTGTGCTGTGTGATGAGCCGCTCTCGGCGCTGGACGTATCGGTGCAGGCGCAGGTGGTGAATATTTTGCAGGACCTGCAGCAGGAGTTGGGGCTAACCTATCTGTTTATCGCCCACGATCTCTCCATGGTGCGCCATATCTCCAGCCGCATTGGAGTGATGTATCTCGGCAAACTGGTAGAGGTGGCCCCGGCGAATGAACTGTATCAGCGCCCGGCACACCCTTACACCCGCGCGCTGCTGGCGGCGGTTCCCCAGCCCGATCCGCGCATCCGCAATCTCGAAGACGCCACCCTGCGCGGCGACATTCCAGGCCCCACGTCCGCGCTGCCAGGCTGTAAGTTCTGCAGCCGCTGCCCGCACGCCATGCCGGTTTGCCAGACGCAGGAGCCTGCGATGCAGGAGATTGCGCCAGGGCATTTCGCGGCATGCTGGCTGTTTTAAATGTTATTCACGCGTCGCGCAGGTGTATGATAAACGCTCCTCTGTCAGGTTAATTACAACGTGCAGACGACGACAACCCATAAAAAATTGCCGCCTGCCTGTTTTAGGTTGGATACATGCGTAAAGGAAAGTTAAGCAGTGATGCGCCATTCGGGACGTTGTTAGGCTATGCGCCGGGTGGCGTGGCGATTTACTCATCGAATTACGGCAGTCTGGATCCGCGAAAATACCCGGAAGACGCGGATTTCCGCAGCTATATCGGCAACGAATACATGGGCCACAAGTGGCAGTGCGTTGAGTTCGCCCGCCGTTTCCTGTTCCTCAACTATGGATTCGTGTTTACCGACGTCGGCATGGCGTGGGAGATCTTCTCCCTGCGCTTTTTACGCCAGGTGGTGAACGATAACATTCTGCCCCTTCAGGCTTTTGCCAACGGCTCGAAGCGCGCGCCGCGCGCCGGGGCGCTGCTGATCTGGCAAAAAGGCGGCGAGTTTCACGAGACCGGCCACGTGGCGGTGATCACCCAGCTTCTGGACGATAAGGTGCGTATTGCGGAGCAGAACGTTATTCACTCCCCGCTGCCGCTCGGACAGCAGTGGACGCGCGAGCTGCGCATGACCGTGGAGAACGGCTGCTATACCCTTCATGACACCTTCAGCGATACCGAAATTCTCGGCTGGATGATCCAGACGGACGACACGGAGCACAGCATTACCCAGCCTGAACCGGACGGTGAACTACTGAAAATTAGCGGCGCGCGGCTGAAAAACAAACGTCAGTTCGACGGAAAATGGCTAAACGAAAATGACGCGCTGCAGCAGGCGTATATCCGTGCGAACGGACATGTGATCAACAAAGATCCCTGCCAGTACTTCACCATTACCGAAAGCGCCGAGCAGGAGCTGATCAAGGCCACCAACGAACTGCACCTGATGTACCTGCACGCGACGGACAAGGTGCTGAAAGACGACAATCTGCTGGCGCTTTTCGACATCCCGAAAATCCTCTGGCCGCGCCTGCGCCTCTCCTGGCAGTGGCGTCGCCACCATATGATCACCGGTCGTATGGATTTCTGCATGGATGAGCGCGGGATTAAGGTCTACGAGTACAACGCCGACTCCGCCTCCTGCCATACCGAGGGCGGGCTTATCCTTGAGGAGTGGGTGAAAAACGGCTATCGCGGCAACGGGCACAACCCGGCGGAAGGGCTGCTGGAAGAGCTGACCGGCGCATGGAAGCATAGCCACGCCCGGCCGTTCGTCCACATCATGCAGGACAACGATGTCGAAGAGGACTACCACGCGCTCTTTATCCAGCGCTCGCTGATGCAGGCCGGGTTTGAAACCAAAATTCTGCACGGGCTTGGCGCCCTGAGCTGGGATGCCGCCGGGCAGCTGATTGACGACGAAGGTCGTCACGTCAACTGCGTGTGGAAAACCTGGGCGTGGGAGACGGCGATAGAGCAGATCCGCGAGGTCAGCGAAACCGAATACGCCGCCGTGCCGATCCGCACCGGGCATCCTGCGGGCGAGGTACGCCTGATTGATGTTCTGCTGCGCCCGGAAGTGCTGGTCTTTGAACCGCTGTGGACCGTTATTCCCGGCAACAAGGCGATTCTTCCGGTACTGTGGCAGCTGTTCCCGAACCACCGTTACCTGCTCGACACCGATTTTGAGGTGAACGACCTGCTGAAGCAGACCGGATACGCCGTCAAGCCGATTGCCGGACGCTGCGGCAGCAATATCGATCTCATCAGCGCCCAGGACGAGCTGCTGGATAAATCCAGCGGCAAGTTTGTTGACCGCAAAAATATCTACCAGCAGCTGTGGTGCCTGCCAAACGTCGACGGCAAGTACATACAGGTCTGTACCTTTACCGTGGGCGGAAATTACGGCGGGACCTGCCTGCGTGGCGATGACTCGCTGGTGGTGAAAAAAGAGAGCGATATCGAGCCGCTGATTGTACTCAAGGATAAGTAACGTGCATCTGCGCTAAAAAGCCCCCGCAGGGTATTCTCTGTGGGGGCTTTTTGTTACTGCGCTTCCTCGTCCTGCTGCGCGCTGGTTTTCAATTCGATGATGCGTCCAATCTGGTCATGATAAACCGTCAGCAGGTTGTGCTGGCTCATCTCCGAGATGAGCTGCGGTGAGACGTTAAAGCTGCGGGCAAGTTCGTCATGATGCAACAAGCCCGGCTGACGTCGTCTTACGTTCGCGCGGCGGCGGTTGTACTGATACCACAAAATCAGCAGCCAGCCGTTGAGCGCGGCGAACAGCAAATAGATCAACACCGTATTAAAGGAGGCAATAATCACGCTCCACCGGTGGTCGCTCTCCTCGGTTAACTGCATCCACAGCCTGGCATACAGGAAGAACAGAAACCCGCCCCACGCCACCACGGTTAACGCGGCATCAAAAAGTCGTGGCAGCAACCGATGTTCAGTCAAAATTAAGGTATTTTCGTTCATTGAAGGCTTCCTTTTCCCCGGTCCGGACTGATCCAGCGCGCGCGGGCGCGCTGACGTTTAAGCATGACTTTTGGAAATGCGACGAGGGTGGTGAACAGACCAATCATCCAGTAGACCATTGGGAACCAAATCACCCAGAAAAGCGAGCTGGCCACCTTGCGCTCATAGCGCCGCTCGATGTACAAGCTGACCAGGAACTGCAGCAGGCACATCACGCCCAGCAGCAGCCCGGTAAACGCCGGGGGAAACAGGGTTTCAACGGTCAGCCTGGCGGGAATGGGCGCGACGTGGCTGATGATGTACAGCAGCACCGTTATCGCATACGCGAAGGCCCACAGCGTTGACAGCGCGTACTCCAGAAACAGGGGCCACATGCGGTGATGCTCCCAGCGCACCATCTTGCGCAGGTTCACCAGAAATACCTCCGCGCCGCCCTGTGCCCAGCGCAGACGCTGCTTCCACAGGCCCTTCAGCGTCTCAGGCATCAGGATCCAGCACAGCGCCCGCGGCTCGAAAAAGATATCCCAGTGGCGCAGCTGGAGCTTCCAGCTGATGTCGATGTCTTCGGTGATCATGTCCGGGCTCCAGTACCCGACGTCCGCCAGCGCCTGTCGGCGAAAGGCGGCGATGACGCCGGAGATGGTAAAGACCCGGCCATAGATCCGCTGCGTCCGCTTGATGAGCCCAATGATGGACGAAAACTCGCCAACCTGAATGCGGCCAATCAGCGTGGAGCGCGTGCGAATGCGCGGGTTCCCGGTAACCGCCCCGACGTGGGGATACTGAATCAGCGGCGCGACCAGATAGGCCGCGGTGTCGCGGTCGAGCAGGGCGTCGCCGTCAATGCAGACCAGCAGATCGCCACGGGCCGCCGCCGCCCCGGCTTTGAGCGCCACCGCTTTTCCCTGGTTCTCCGCGAGGTTAATCACCCGCAGGCGCGGCTGCTCCAGCGCCAGCTGCTGCAGCACCTGCGCGGTGTTATCAGACGAGCCGTCGTTGATGGCGATCACTTCAATATTCTCGTACCGCTGAGCCAGCGCGGCGCTGATGGTCTCTCTGGCATTTCTTTCCTCATTGAAGCAGGGGATTAGAATTGAGATGAGCGGCTCGCCGGCGAGCGTCGGGGCGGGCGTGTCTTTATCCCACGACCAGCGGCGTTCAAGCTGAAACCAGAAATAGAGGCCGCCGGTGACCCAGAGCACGGACATAAACAGCGGCCAGAAGAAGACAAAATCCAGAATCAGCTCGCCGGTAAAGAGGGCGGCCACCCCTAACGGCAGCCCGAATACCAGACACAAAATTGAAAAGGCGATTATGCGATCAGTCATTGTCAGGGTACCAGTAGGAAGAAAAGACGGGCCTGATGCGCGAGATATCAGGCTGGTTATTGATGAAATCGTCAGGGTAGTAGCCGTAGTTTTTGATGCCGTTCAGCTGGAGGACGCGCATCCACGCCGCAAGCTGACTGTCGGAGACGGCGCGCTGCGGCTTCTGCTCCCAGTCTCTGGCCTGCAGCTCGAAAATGGTTTTATCCAGCGCGCCGGGCCGCGCGGCGACGGCCTTGATCAAACGCGTCAGCCAGGCATTGCTCTCGTTCGCCGGAACGGACTCCATCAGCGGCATTGCCATGGGGACCGTCCAGTCATAGGCCGCCAGAAAATCATCGAGATTCTGCGCAAACCACGCTTCGCTTTCGGGCTGCAGAATGGGAAGGACGAACATATTGCGCGCGGTTTTTATCTGCGGGCCGCGGATGTGCTTCACCGCCTGGCTCAGAGCGCGGGTAAATCCGATAAGCCTCCGGCTTTTCTGGCGCGTCGTGTCCTGCCCGGCAGCGTCAACGTCCGTCAGTACCGCATCGTCATGGAACAGGATCCCGTTGAAGCTGGCATGGCGGGCCAGATCTTCATAGATTTCCGTCACCTGCAGGCGAACCTGCGGGTCCCACGGTGAAAGCCTGATGTAGGGCTCATTGGCCTCGCGCAGCTGGCCGGTTCGATCGTCCCGGCGCTGCACGCGCGGCAGGGCAGGATCGAGATCGAACGAGAGCACCGGCATCCACGCGTAGACCTTCACCCCCGCGCGGGTTTGCAGCTGCCAGGATACGAAGTTAAAGAGATCGGCCCGGACCGGAAGCCGGCGGTTGGGGAAATAGAGCGCCCTGATCCTGCCGTCGCCCTGCGGGTCGGCAAACGCCTGCAGGAAGACGTGGCTGATTTTCATGTCGTAGACCCGCTGGATCAGCCTGTTGATGTTTTGGGTCTGCTGAGCCGGATCGGGATCGTAAACGTAGTCGAGATCGACGTGCATCACGCGCACGGGATCGTGCTCCTGAACCCGGCTGACCGAACTGGCAAACGCTTTGAGCGAGGGGTTGCCGGCGATCAGCAAACGGGGAATGCTACCGAGATTGCGCACGTCACCCAGCCCGTCCTCCAGAGTAAAGGCGAGCCGGTAGCCCTGCTGCCTGGCGATGGCGAGCGACGTACCGCTGGCGGCACCGTAAGGCCAGACCCAGGCGCGCGGCGCTTTGCCCGTCACCTGCGCGATTTTCTCCGTCACCTTGCGGACGTCATCGCCGATCCGCTGGCTGAACTGCTGGTCAGTTTCATAGCGCCCCGTCGCTTTATCATAAAAGCGGTTGGCGATGGCCGGTTCGCGGCTGCCCTGCGGGTTGGCGACGATGCCGTAATGCGAGGCCCAGGTATGCGATCCGATCTCAACCAGCGGAGACTGGCTGAGCTCGCGCACCATGTCCCAGGTCGCGAAGCGATCCCGGGGCGTCATCAGGCCGCCAAAGTTCACCTTCTGGTTTGCTGGCGTATCCACCCAGCTGCCCACCGGCGCCCAGAGCGCAGGCACGTTCCAGGCCTTAAGCAGCGGCCAGACGCGGGTGTAGAAGCTACTGTAGCCGTCGTCAAAGCTAAGCAGAACGGCTTTCGGCGGCAGCGATTTTTTGCCGTCATGTGCGTCCAGAATGTCCTGCACGCTGATGGCGTGATAGCCGTTGTGCAGAAGCCAGCTAATCTGCTCGTTTAGCGCGCTGGTGCGCACGGAGAGGTAGCGCTGATCGGCGGCATCGTCTTCGACGTCGTGGTAGGCCAGCACCAGGAACTGGTTCTGCGGCCAGGGTTTGCTCGCCTCCGGCTGCGGCCGCTCGCCGGGCGCAATGAACGAGATCGCCTGCGCCCAGACGCTCGCGCTGAGGCAGAGCCAGCCGATGAGGATCAGGCTCACGGAAAAACGTGTGTTCAGCATATTCATCCTTAAAAGCGTAAAGTCGCATCAAGCGTGACGGAGAGGTTGCTCTCGCGTTTGCCGTCGTAAGGGCGTTTATCCCAGTTCAGCATCACGCCGGTATCAATGACGTTATTCCACTGGACGCGTTGCCCGTAGCCCAGCAGGGCGATGGCGCCAACGGGCTGGTTTTTCTGCCAGTAGCTGCCGCCTCCCGCCACCAACTGCTGGCTCCAGAGGGTGTCGTAATGGCGGTACATCTCATGGTCCACGGACAGGGCGGCCGTCACGGACAGATCCCGCGCCGGGTTGTAATAGAGCGTGTCCCGCAGGCTGTTTTTACTGGCGGCGATCCCCGGTTCAAGATCCAGCGTCAGGGTCGGGGTCTGCCAGAGACGCTCCTTACCCGTAAGGGTGTATTCCTGTCGGCGATTATGGTCTGAGAAGCGGCTGACGGCGGCGCTGAACTGGTACTCACGGCGCTCGTTTTGATACCAGCGGATCCCGCCTTCACCCCGGTTGGCACTAATCCCGTTGCGTAATGCCCGTAGCGGCGCGGTGCGGGATAAGCGTTCAAGGCTGCCGCTGACCTGCCAGTTATCATTGAGAAAGTACGTGGTTGAGAGGCGAGCACCTGGCTTGTTTTCACCGTGATAGCGGTTGCTGGATACCTCGGCTTCGAGCTGAAGGTCGCGAGGACGCCACTCGATGCCGCCCAGGAGGTGACGGCTGGTGCCTTTGCCTTCATCGAAATTACCCTGCGCATAGCGGGTACCCGCAAACAGCCGCCAGCTATCCGCTACCGGTGGACCATAGAGCGTGGCATCCCCGTTCAGGTCGTGCGTTCCGCTGATGGGGTTATCGGAGTGCAAGCCCTTGCTCGCGTTAAGGCGCAGCTCGGACATGTGATGCACCGTTCTGAGCCTGTCCAGACGCCTTGCGCTGCGAGCAACGGGCGCGCGGGCAAGCACGTCGTCGGCCAGTAAATCCATCTGGCGCCACTCCTGCAGATCCATGGCGACGTAAGCCTGCTGCTGTTCCAGCTCCAGATTAGATGGCTCCAGCGCCTCCGTCCTTTTTAACGTTTGCTCGGCCGCGCGCGGCTGGCCCCGCGCCTGAAGCAGGGTGGCATAGTCAATCTGCAGCCCCTGATTGCCCGGCGCCGTTGTGGCCAGACGGTGCGCCAGCTTATCCGCGTCCGGCAGGGCGTTGGTTGAGAGCAAATAGTTAAATTTGAGCGACTGCCCGGTAAGCCACCGATCGTTGGGCTGCGGAGTGGGCGAGCCGAAATCGTAGCGGATCCACGGAACGCTGCGGGTCTGGCGCTCTACGTACTGTCGAGCGGCCTGATACTGCCCCGTGTCCAGCCAGGCGTAGAAAAGCGCATGCTCCTCGTCCTGCGGATCGGCGGCGTATTGCGGATAGCGTTGCAGCAGCGAGAAGGCGGCAGTGGCGTTTTTCTCCTGCAGATACGCGGAGATCGCCCAGCCGATGGCCCAGCCCGGCACCGAATGCTGCGCCTCCGTCAGCGCCTGATATTCACGGATGACCTGCGGGTAATCGCCATGCGCGTACAGCGCACCCAGCCTGTCGATACGGGCGAGGATGATGTCTTCCGCTGCCTGCGGTTCGTGTTGCCAGCGTGAGAGCAGGGCGTCGTAACGATTCAGTGCCGTTTGCGCCAGCTGCAGGCGCTCCTTTTCCGTTCTGCCAGGCACGTCGGCAAGGCGAACCCATTCTGCGGCGGCATTAAGCTCCAGACGGCGGCGCTGCGCGGGGGTCAGCGTTACCCTTTGTGACAGCATCAGCGCGGGAGTACTCACCCGGTTATCCGTTAGCGCGTCAATTAACTCGCTAAGGAGCGCGTTATTCTCCGGCGCGAGGGTCAGCGCGCGCGTGTCCGCTAAAAGCCGATCCCAGCTTTTTCCCTGGCGTAACCAGACGTACGAGAGCGTCTGAAGATGCGCCGGAGAGGGATCTTCCGTCACCAGCTGGCGGGCTTCCTGCAGAGCGAGCGTATCCATGCGGGCATCGGCCAGGGTTTTGATATAGCCGATACGATAATCGTCATTATGTGGCGCAAGGCTAAGCGCCTCTTTCCACAGTGATAAGGCAGGCTGCCACGCTTTTTGATCTCTTCTGGCCTGCGCGACAGCCGCAACGCCGCGAGCGGGCAGCGGCATATAAATGCCATAGCGCTGCCAGAGCTGAATCACCTCGTCATGACGACCTGCCCATGCAGCCACCTGTAACCAGTCCGCCACTTGCTCGGGCGTCAGAGCATGCTGTTGCTGATACCGCTGAAGATAATTGAGAAACGGCGTGTAATTACCGTTACGTGCCTGTTGAATCTGTTGCTCATAAACGGATTCCGTTGCCTGAACGAGAACAGGAAACAGAAATAGCAGAAACAATAATCCTGGGGCGCGATAAAAGAATAACGTATTGAAGCGAAGCGATCTTTCCATATCTATTTGCCATTTGTTTATCATGAATCCATTGCATAACACGGCCGCCTTTTAACTCTGCGTTAAAGGCCATAAATGAGAACATTAAATCTGAATGCAGTAACGTTATGGGGTACTTACTTTAAGGTAATTATGGAACCTCCGCTTTGGGAACTGGGTGGAAGGTAATGTACACCTGATATGTTGCCGGATAAATATGGTGAAATGCAGAGGGGTAGTTTTGGGATAATTCTGGAATGAGATGTCTTTTGTGATTATTTTGAATTGAATATGTATTTGTAACTCTTTGATATTAATGTGTTTTATTTATGTCTTTTTGAGTTTGCTTATATTCCCGGCGAGGTTTTATTGTAGCAATTAAAGTACTTTCTGGTGCATGTTTGGGAAGTTTCATGACAAAAAGTCTTAATGTTCAGCGAAGTGACTTTTCTGCGATTGTTTTTTATTTATAATTAACGCCAGCCATTGAATGAAAGTCTACAGGAAGTCTTACTCATCAATGTCTGTATTGAGGGATGTTCAACGCCAGAATACATATTGTCGTTAATATTACAGCGCTATAAAACGAAGGCGGCCTTCTTTCTGAAGGTGCGTTCTTGCTTTAATCTAAAAGGGATGGTTAGTGGCAACTTCAATAGTGTTAGTGACCCAGGATCGCTATCTTGTCAGGGGGATGAGGCTATTTTTCCCGGATATTATCCTGCTCGACTCGATTGACAGAAACATATTTGATAACGGTGCAGATGAATATTCTGTGTTGATTGATAGCCGTTCTCCGCTCCGTTTATATGATTACCTGATACGCCATCCGGCCAGAACAAAAAAAACGATCTGCTGCGTTATGCTGGATATGCGACATCGCGAGGAGAATCTACTCAGTATGAAGTTGTTTATGAACACGTCGCTTACGGCGCCGGATATGGCATCGTTATTTAACCTGGTGCTCAATATGAAGGGCAGGCGTCTGACCACCAAATGGCTGCTTAACTTACGGCTTGGCACGCACGAAGCGATCATGCTGCGGTTGTTGAGGGCAGGGATGTCGATGGAAGCGATTGCCGATGAACTGAACACGTCGGTGAAGAGCCTCTATCGCAAACGGACGGCGCTGTCGGAACGCCTGGGGGCGGAGAACTTCAACGAGGCGTGTTTGTTTATCTTTAAAAACAAACTGCTGGATGCGGTTGGGAACGATCCCTGAATTCCTGAGAGCCCAAAAGCAAAAACCCGCCACAGGGGCGGGTTCTTTTACTGGAAATAATTCAGAACGACCAGCGCAGATTAGCGTTAACCGAGTTGACGCGGGTATCCGCACCATATTGCCCCTGATAACCCACATCCAGCGTCGCAGCACGCGACAGCTGTACGCTCACGCCGATATCACCCACCATCACGTCCTCATCCACGGCCTGCCCCTGAGTAATGAACGCGTCGCTGCCCGCAAACGCCATGCGCGAAGAGGTATTCTTATCGCCATAGGCGTGCTGCCAGCCCAACGAACCGTAGAGGTTCACGTTCTTTGGCAGCTCGGTCACACCGCGCACCCCGAGGGTGGAGTAAAAGGTATTCATCGTTTCGTTACGCACGCTCAGCGCGGCGGCACCGCCGTCTTCCCTGAAGCTGTCGGTATGCAGTCGAATGTACGATAAATTGACGAACGGCTCGATATTCATATCAGGCTGGCCGAAGCGGTAGCCCGCTTCGGTGAATGCCAGCAGCGAGTTGGCGTCGTAATCCGACTTCAGCCGATCCGAGAAGCCGCTGAAATCAACGCTGCGCTCGCCTTCGATCTTGTGCCAGGTGTAACCCAGCGCGCCGCGAAGGGAGAACGCATCCTGTTGACCCGCCGCATACAGGCCAAGGTGGTAGTTATCGGTATCCGTTGAGGAACGACGGCTGTCGACGTCGTAATCACCGCGGCTGTAGCCGAAGTAGCCACCGACACGCACGTTATGATCCGCCAGCTTGCGATCTGCCCCCAGCAGGAAGCCGGTGGTGTTGCCGTCCAGCTTGCCCACGTTACCGTCGCCGTCGTTTCGGCTCCAGGAGCTGAAGGTCTGGCCCCAGACGCCATTGTTTTGCGGCTCCGGCTGCTGCACCAGCGACATCGCTAACGGTGGTATCGGCAGGCTGTCGTTATCAAACGCGCGCTGCATACGCTGGTTTAAGACGTTAAACACCTGCGTGCTGCCGGCGATCAGGTTGGACTGCATTGACGGATAAACTTCACCGGACAGCTGGTTGAACGCCTCGCGCGCTTCCGGCGCGCTGAGTACCAGCAGCGAGTTATACAGCGCCAGCGACGGGCCGCTTTGCGTCAGGGTGGAGAGCGCGCCGGCGGTATTCCACTGGTTGCTGCTTTTGGCGACGGTCTGGAAAATCCCCGGCTTGCCGCTGCCCGGATTCTCACTGCCAGGGTTTTCTCCGCCCGGGTTCTCACCGCCTGGGTTTCCTCCTCCTGGATTTTCACCTCCTGGATTTTCGCCTCCCGGGTTTTCACCTCCCGGATTCTCGCCGCCGGTCTCTTTCTGCGCGATAGTCAGATCGACGGCGTTGGTGCTCTGGTTGAGCGCCACGTCCAGGAAGGCGGATTTAGACACCGCCCCCGCGAACTGACCGTCAATTCCCCCGTCGGAGGTTAAAATGCGGTAGCTTTGGCCCGTTTTGTAGCTGGTTTGCGGATCCAGCGCAGTGACCTGTACCTGAGCCCGATCGCTGATGGTCGTTTTGCCTGCGACCAGCAGCTGGTCGTTGCGGCCATCACCGGCGATATCGACATCATAGAAAGAGTCACCCACAAAATTCAGATAACGTTTCAGCGTCAGCGTGCCGATATCGCCATCCCCGGGCGAGATATGCCCGCCGGAAAGGATCTCGGTCTGGCCCAGCGTGCCGTTCCCTCCCAGCGTTCCGCCGGCCTTGATTGAGGCGGCGCTGCTGTAGCCCAGCCCGTCGCTAACGTCGGATCCCGCCGTCGCGTTGAGGATCAGCGTCCCGCCGTTCTCGGCGCTAAGAGTCTGAATATCAAAAATATCGTCTTCTGGCTGGGTGTTGATGTTGCTGGCGATAATGACTTTGCCACCGCGCGCGGTCACGTTCGCCTGAAGGGCTGAAAGATCGCCATTCAGCGTTGTCTGCCCGGAAGTATTGATCACCTCACCTTCGCCGCTCATCTTGTTGCTGAAGACGTAATTTTCATCGGTATGGTTGAAGTAGACATAGCTGCCGAACAGCCCGCCGCGCAGGCTGATTGCCGTATTCGCATCGAGAGTCCCCGCGCCGCCCGCTGTGCCAAGCGTTGGCTCAGTTAAACCCGTGCCGGTGTCCATATTGCCGCGGCTGCCGATAATGAGCGCACCCCGGTTCGAGCCGGAACCCGAGGTCCCCACGATCAGCGTATTGCTGCCAGCGGAAAATGAACCGCCGTCAATCACCGACAGCACGCCATTGCCATAATCGCCCACGCTCACGCTGCTGCCGCTGGTAAAGCGCGAGTCTTTGCCCGCAATAACCAGCTCGGCGGTTTTACCTGCCCCGGATATGCCCGCCACCTGCACGCCGCCAACGTTAACCGCACCGCCGTTCAACACGTCCAGGTCGCCATAAAGCGTCAACGTACGGCCAACGTTCCACTGTGAGCCGCTCCCCGTGACGGTGGCTTTCGGGCTTAGCGTGTCGGTTTCACCCGGCCCGGTACCATTGCCGATGCGCGCATCATAGGCGGTGCTGAGCGTCGCGCCGTCTTCAATCGCCAGCGTGGAGCGTGCCCCCAGATCGGTACCTACGCTGAGAAAATTACTGGTCACGCGAGAGCCGGCGCCAGTGGCGATAAGGTGACTGTCGTAGCCGCGGGTGGTGCCGACAACGATTTCTTTTGCGCTGGCCAGCGCGCCTTCTTCGATTCGCAGGGTGCCGAGGCCAAGATTCAGGTCGCCGCGCAGGACGTACTGATCGTTGACTGCGTTAAGTTCAGCGTTTGGCCCACGGACCGTGACCACGCTTTCATAAATTTGGCCGTCGAACAGCCGACCGATGTTGATGTTATAGGCGGTGATTTTGCCATTATCAATCAGCAGGTTTCCGGGTTGATTACGTCCAACGTAAACATCTCCGGTGTAACCCAGCGTTTCGGTTATACGCGCCTCGCCATCAAAAATGGCATCGGCTGCACGCGCGAAATCGGCAGGTGAAAGCAGTAACAGTGGCGCGGAAAATAGAGCGAGGTAAAGTCTGGAAAGCGGCGTCTTAACCGCTAAAGCATGCGATGTAGAGTTATTCACGGGCTATCTCCGTACTCATTAGCGTGATGTCTGGAAAATCGTTTTTATGAAAACTCAGATACGTCAGAAAATATAAAAGGCGTTATTTATGTACGCCTTTTCATTTGCCGTTAATTATTTATGCGTGACAACAGGGGTACAGGTAGGTGCGCTGAGCGTCGGGGCGGATCCTAAAATCCCCGGCATCATCATTGATGAGCAATCGAAAATACGCCCTTTTTCCGTCGTAGCGCGATAAGACAGTTTTTGCCCTCCCAGTGCGTCCGGCTGGGCGCCATTAACATTGGTCACGGTTATTTCATCCGATGAGCCCAGCCCCAGCATTTTAGCGGTCTCCGCCTGCAGGAGTGGAATAGCCTGATCGGTTTTTAGCGTGGAACAACCGGCGAGCATCAACGTAACGCTTAAAAAGATGAGTGGTTTTTTCATAAATTATCCTTGATATCCAATCAGTTAATTTCACTGATTGTATTTATGTTTTCAATTACCCAAATCAGCGAATAATATATTTCCCTTTCCTAATCGAAAAAACCCTCCTAAAGTAGGGTGGGTAGATAATAATTCATCTGTACACTCAGATATGCGAAGGTAAAAGGAGGATCCTTTGGGGCAGAATTATGCGTTGGTCGTTGATGACCATCCATTGGTAGCAAGCGGCATCGCTAATTTTCTGATTTCACATTGCCAGTTTAAGCAGGCGAGCGTGGTGACGAATGAGGAAGATTGCTACCGTCAAATTAGGGATAATGGCCCGCCGCGTTTGCTGGTAATCGATTTTTGGCTTTCGTCCGGAACGGCACTGAAATTACTCAAAGAAGTAAAACAACATTACCCACAGGTACGGTTCCTGGTGGTCAGCGGGGACGACAATAATGACATCTGGCAGAAAGTTCACGCCGCCGGGGGACACGGATTTGTATTGAAAAGCGAACCGCCTGAAATGTTCTCACGGGCCGTTTGTGCACTCCTTGATAATCTGACCTGGTTTCCTGAGAGAAACGATTTTCCCGTTGAATCGAATAATGAGAAGTTAAGTAAATTTAACTTAACGCCGCGACAAATAGACGTTTTAAATATGATTATGCGCGGCCTGCCAAATAAACGAATCGCCGCGCAGCTTTCAATTTCTGAGCCCACGGTCAAAGAACACATCAGCAATATATTGAAAAAGATAGGCGTTAACAGCCGGGTCGAAGCCATCACGCTTCTGCATGGCAAGCGGGAATCATCAGAATGAGGTTTTTCCAGAGTTTACAGAAAGATGGTATCTCATCTCCCGCGCAGATCCGTTTGCTAAACAACACTTTTTTGCGGCTGGTGTTCAGCTTTAGCGCGGTGCCATTTGTCGGTATTCCTTTTGCCATCTGGATCTATTTGCTGGGCGATGAACTTGGCCCAACCATTATCTGGATAATTATTTACCTGCTATGTGCCGTGGCAATCCGCATATTGCACCGACGCTACCAGCGCGAAGTGAAAAAGCATGATGAAGAGGACGTCCTGCGCCGCTGGCTTCCGCGCATAAATAAGATCGCTTTTATTCACGGGCTGGGGATTTCATCTCTCTATTTAATTACTCCGCAGACGCAGAACTTTGACTTTTTCCTGCTCCTTAATATCAGTATTGCCGCCATCGTCGCCGCCAATGCAACGCATCTGACGCCGGTCATCAGCACTTTTACGTGCTTTTTCTTCGCCTCCTGGGGAGTATTGAATATCGGCATCATCTGGCGGCTGGACGAGCTGATATTCATTGTGCTGATGCTGAACCTGCTGTACGGCTTCGCCATTTACCGCCATGCGTTAACGTCGCACGCGTACTTTATTCAGCAAGCGCTGCTTGAGGAAAAAAGCTCACGCCTGGCAGAACAGTTTCGCCAGGCCAAAGAGGAAGCGGAGCAGGCGCTGCTGGATAAAAATCAGTTCCTGACGACAGCCAGCCACGACCTGCGTCAGCCGGTACACGCCATGGGCTTTCTGATCGAAGCGATTATCCACCGAAACCGGGACGACAGCCTGACGCCCCAGCTGCTTGACCTGCAGCAGAGCGTTCGCTCGGTGCATTTGATGTTCAATTCTCTGCTCGACCTCAGCAAGATTGAATCCGGAAAAGTGCTCACTGCCCCTACCAAAGTGGACATCGGCGCTCTGCTCGACTCGGTGATCACGCTGTTTCGCGAAGAGGCCAACAGCCGTGCACTTAGGCTGTCCACCCGTCGACCCAAACGCCGCATCCACGTGATGGGCGACCCGCTGCTGGTGCGACAATCGCTGATTAACCTGATTCAAAACGCCCTTCGCTACACGCAGCAGGGCGGTGTGCTGGTTGCCATCCGACCGCGCGGTGACGAGTGCCTGGTGGAAGTGTGGGACACAGGTGTCGGTATCGCTGATGACGAGAAAGGTAAAATCTTCTCCCCTTACTACCGCCCCGAACTGGCCTGGAAGATCGACAGCGCCGGACACGGGCTGGGCCTCGCCGTGGTTGCCCGCTGTGCCAGGCTGATGAAGGTGAAGTACGGGATGCAATCCATAGAAGGTAAAGGCTCACGCTTCTGGATGCGCTTCACTCAATATGCTGGCGAAGAGAACGCGACGGACATCCCGCCCGCCGATAACAACGCCTCTGCGCCGGTACGCTATGCGCCGCTTCGCGGTTCTTGCCTGGTTGTCGATGACGACCCGCTGGTGACGTCAGCCTGGGAGAGCCTGATGAGCGTTTGGGGAATCAACGTGCGCTGCGCGGCCTCCGCTGAAGAAGCGTTCGCCATCATCGACGACGGCTTCACCCCGTTCGCCGTGCTGTGCGACCAGCGCCTGCGATCCGGCGAAAGCGGCTTCGACATCCTGAAAGCGCTTTTTGAACGTCTGCCGGACATGAGCGGCGCGATGGTCAGCGGCGAATTTAATTCGCCTGTTCTGCTGGAGGCGGAGCAGGAAGGGTATCTGGTGCTGCGCAAGCCTCTGGAGCCGGCTAAACTGCATGCGCTGCTGACGCAGTGGTCAGGGTGTCGTGGATAGGGGAATAGATAACAGCAGCAGCGTTGCGCTTCACTGTAGGGCCTGATTAATGATTTCATCATGCATGATTCAGCCTCCTGTGGTGATCTGCATGTTGCTTCTACCGGGCAGGGCGGGAGATGTTGGAAACGGCCCCGAAGGAGTCATTAGAGTTGCTACCAGCGAAGTTCCGCAGTGGGCAATAATGTCAGTTTTCGAGCGTATACTCTAAGATATCTTCAACCCGTTGATATATATTAATTTGATGAATATCGTCAGGTAGCGATTTATCCGCCAAATTAAGTTAAACTTCGTCACAGGTTTCAGTGAGTTATGGGACGGATAACAGAATGACCAGCGAAGAGGCACTTTTAAAATCAGGTTTTAGCAAACGAGATATTCAAAAGCTAAAAAACAATATTGAAAATTACGGTGGTTCGTTTGATAGCGTAACTCATGATCTGGCCAATCGTTTTAAGGCTATGAAGTGGATAACTATTATTGCCTTCATCATACTGGCTTTAACTCTTTTACTTGCATCCAAGGATACAAGCCTGACACTAGCACTCACGTTATTGATTGTACTACCTTTCATCTGGTATATAACGCCAGCAAAACTTGGCTACAAATCCTGGCGTTATCGGAAATTGCTGACTAATTCTGGGACGGGTCGCTGACGGACAACAGATCAAAAATAATCTTAGCTTTCACGCCATAACCCGCTATTTTCATTGTAAGCTGCGGGCGGCTCAGTGTGCTCACCTTGCGGTAATAGTCAGCAGGGAGATAACGAAACAGTCGCCAGGTACCAGGTCGCCGTAACAAGCCAAAAATGGTGTACGCATTAGCGGCCAGTGAAATTGATTTGTAGACACCTAACCCATTCTCACGACTAAAGCCCATAAACTCAGCTGTAGACATCGCGGCATTCGCTACCAGCCCTTCACTGGTAGTGTTGTTAGTTGCGTAGCGAGCCACTTCTTTACTGATGCTGTTTGCCCCGTCAGTAACCAGAATCGCACCAGCAAGAACCCCGAGAGGGGTCATAGTGCCTATGAGGGTAAATCCTGCGGCTATTTCAGCACCGGCCAGGACAACACTAACAGCCGAAATCACATACCCAACAATTTTGTTATTCTCTCGGATAAACTCGACTTTAGCGTAAAGCTTCGCTGCCTTCGTTCTTAATAAACGCGCTTGTTCCAGCAGGTTACTGTTTTCTTCTCTGAGAGTTTTAACGCATTCCATGCATTCTTCATCTGATTTAGCCCGACGAGCTAACGTAAATTGTTCTTCTATGAGGTCCCGAATTTCCTGAACAAACTTCATTCGAGTCAAACTATCGCTGAGATGAAAAGCCGACAGAGTGTTGGCTGTATTTACCAGTTTCCTGGCTTCCATATTCACCATCGTTTCCGCCCAGGCTTTATTTCTTCCACCTGAGCGCATCATGTTAAGTAATGCTGCATCCATTGTAGTTCCTCTCAATTGCTTTACCGGCCTCTGCTTAGACTGATAAACGCCCCCCTGACAGCCATGCGTGCCAACGCACACACAATATAGTAGCAATGTGGTTACGGTGTCTGAAGTAGAAGTCGCTTTTTACAGCTTCGTTCCTCGGCCTACTTTACTGCGGTTAGCCAGGGCCTGTTCCAGCAGTGTACGGAACGCCGACAGGTCACTTTTCAGGATGTCCCGGATGGATTTACCACCAATTAATCTAATAAAACAGTTAGCCGATGGGGTGTACTCACGGATACGTGATGCCGCTCTGTCGGGCTCTGTACAATTGATATGTGCATTTGTAATGCTCAAATAGATTGGTGAAGGTCAGGTTTTTCTGCTTCTGTGTGGAGGTAAAGGCGGTAAACACGCCAGTTGTACCACCGGGAAGCGGGGTCGGAGGAAAGATAAGGGGGGTAACTACTGTTCAAACAACGAGTTGCTGACTCAGAAAGCAAAAACCCCCGCCGAAGCGAGGGTTATAAATAAGTGGTGCCCGGACTCGGAATCGAACCAAGGACACGGGGATTTTCAATCCCCTGCTCTACCGACTGAGCTATCCGGGCAACGGGGCGCATTAAACCCGATCTGCCCGTTGCCGTCAACGAAAAATGTTGTTTTCGTTACAGACTGCGCAATCTCTCGCCATTTCGCCGCAATCTTAAGCGAAAAAGTGCGTCCAGAGCGCAGAGAGCGGCATGGCGAGCAGTAATGCGGGCAGCATATTCACCACGGCAAACATTTTGATCCCGCAAATACGTAGGCCCGTCGCCAGCAGCAGCAGGCCGCCGACGGCGGTGAAGTCCGCCATCATCGCTGGCGTGGTCAGCGGGAGAATCAAGGTGGCGCAGGTGGCAAGCGCGAGTTGAATCAGCAGCATCGGCACGCTAATCGCCGCAACGGCAACGCCGAGCGTGGTGGCGAAAATGGTGGCGGTGAAGAAATCGAGAAACGCTTTTGCAATCAATATGCTTGGGTCGCCCGTCATCCCTTCCTGCATCGAGCCGAAAATCCCGGTGCCGCTTGCGCAAAACAGAATAATGATGGCGACGTAGTTCTGAATAAACGACTCGTGCGTGCCGTGTTTCGCCTTGCCCGGTCGGGCAATCAGGTTTTTGGCTTTGCCCACCGCGCTATTGATGCCTTTTTCCAGATAGCAAAATTCACCAATCAGTGCGCCGAGCAGTGTAGCCAGCACCATGACGGGCAGGTTGGCGCATTTGATCACTAGAAGGATGCCGATGCCTAAGGATGCCAGGCCGAATATAGAGGGCATGGATGAACGGATACGCTCCGGCAGCCGCTGACTCAACACTGCGCCCAGTACGCCGCCCAGCAATACGGCTCCGGCGTTAATAAATGGCCCGATAACCACAGTTAACTCCTGTTATTTACTCATTGATATTGCATTATTATGGCACGTCAGGGCTGCGCGAGCCTTAGCTTTGGGTGGTTTCGTGCATACTGATTCCTTCTTGCGCGTGAAAATAAAAAGTGACATGATTGCGCGAATTTTCTCCTCCCTGTCTCACCGCTCGGTGAGGGTATTTGCGCTTATGAAAACCATGAAAATTGCCGTCAGCCATGAGCTGGTATCCAAAGTTTCTACGCACCGTGAAAAGGTGACGCTGGATAACACCGATTTCACCGATGTGGCGGCAGTCGTCATTACCGTTGTTGAAAGCTACAGCGGCATTCTCGCGTTGCTGAAGCGTACGGGCTTTCAGCTACCGGTGTTTATGTTCTCGCAAGAGCCAGGAGAGGTGCCTGATGGCGTCACGGCGATTATCTCGGGTAAAGCTCAGGAGTTCCTGGAACTGGAGAGCGCCGCCTGCCGTTACGAAGAGGAATTGCTGCCGCCTTTTTTCGATACCCTGAGCCAGTATGTAGAGATGGGTAACAGCACCTTCGCCTGTCCGGGCCACCAGCACGGGGCTTTTTTCAAAAAACACCCGGCAGGGCGACAGTTCTATGATTTCTTCGGTGAGAACGTGTTTCGCGCCGACATGTGCAACGCCGACGTTAAGCTGGGCGATCTGCTGATCCATGAAGGCTCCGCCAAGCACGCGCAAAAATTCGCGGCGAAAGTATTCAACGCGGACAAAACCTACTTTGTGCTGAACGGCACGTCGGCGGCCAACAAGGTGGTGACCAACGCGCTGCTGACCCGCGGCGACCTGGTGCTGTTCGACCGCAACAACCATAAATCTAATCACCACGGCGCACTGATCCAGGCGGGCGCCACGCCGGTGTATCTTGAGGCGGCGCGCAATCCGTTTGGCTTTATCGGCGGGATCGACGAGCACTGCTTTGATGACGCGTATCTGCGGGATCTGATCCGCGAGGCGGCGCCGGAAAAGGCCGACGAGGCCCGCCCGTTCCGCCTGGCGATCATTCAGCTTGGCACCTACGACGGGACGATCTACAACGCCCGCCAGGTGATCGACAAGATCGGCCATCTGTGTGACTACATCCTTTTTGACTCCGCGTGGGTGGGCTACGAGCAGTTTATTCCGATGATGGCAGAAACGTCCCCGCTCTTGCTGGAGCTTAACGAGAACGATCCGGGCATTTTCGTGACCCAGTCGGTGCACAAGCAGCAGGCCGGGTTCTCGCAAACGTCGCAGATCCATAAAAAGGATAACCACATCCGCGGTCAGGCGCGCTTCTGTCCGCACAAGCGGCTGAACAACGCGTTTATGCTGCACGCCTCCACCAGCCCGTTTTATCCGCTGTTTGCGGCGCTGGACGTGAACGCCAAAATTCACGAGGGCGAGAGCGGGCGCAGGCTGTGGGCGGAGTGCGTCGAGCTGGGCATTGAGGCGCGCAAGGCCATCATCGCCAACTGCCATATGATCAAACCGTTTATCCCGCCGGTGGTGGCGGGGCGGCCATGGCAGGATCACCCCACGCAGGTCATCGCGAGCGAGCGTCGCTTCTTTAGCTTCGAGCCGGGGGCCAAATGGCACGGATTTGAGGGTTATGCGAGCGAGCAGTATTTCGTCGACCCGTGCAAGCTGCTGCTGACCACGCCGGGCATTGATGCAGAAACAGGTCACTATACCGATTTCGGCATTCCGGCGACCATTCTCGCCCACTACCTGCGCGAAAACGGCATCGTGCCGGAGAAGTGCGACCTCAACTCGATCCTGTTCCTGCTGACGCCTGCCGAAAGCAGCGAGAAGCTGGCGCAGCTGGTGGCGATGCTGGGGCAGTTTGAGCAGCATATTGAAGACGACACGCCGCTCGCCGACGTGCTGCCGACCATCTACCAAAAATACCCGGTGCGTTACCGCGACTACACGATCCGTCAACTGTGCCAGGAGATGCACGATCTCTACGTCAGCTTTAACGTGAAGGATCTACAGAAGGCGATGTTCCGCCGGGAGAGCCTGCCCGCCGTAGTGATGAACCCGCAGGATGCCAACCAGGAGTACATTCGCGGGAACGTGGAGCTGGTGCGTATTCGTGACGCTGAAGGGCGCATTGCCGCCGAAGGTGCGCTGCCGTACCCGCCAGGCGTGCTGTGCGTGGTGCCGGGAGAAGTCTGGGGCGGGGCGGTACAGCGTTATTTCCTGGCGCTGGAAGAGGGCATTAATATGCTGCCGGGCTTCTCGCCGGAGTTGCAGGGCGTTTACAGCGAGAAGGATGCGGACGGGATTAAGCGGCTGTATGGGTACGTATTGAATGTCTGAACGTAGGCCCGGTGGCGCAAGCTTACCGGGCCTATAATACTTCGTCAGGCTTCTGCGCGGCGGTACATCCTTCTCGGATGCCCAATCTTCCCGTACAGCATCTCCACCGTCAGAAAACCCACCTCCACGCAGTGTTCCAGATAGCGTCGGGTGGTGGTTTTACTCAGTCCCGTCTCGCTCACCACCTCATCCACCGTAAAGCAGTGCGCCGCCTTGCTGTTAAACAGCGTTTGCACCCGCGCCAGCGTGTTCTCCTCTATTCCCTTGCTGCCGTTGTCCAGACGATAGTTTTTCGCCTGTAACTGATAGAGTGAATCCACGTTCTGCTGGTCGACAATCTTCCAGACCCGCTGTTGTTCTGCAAACTGCACAAAACGCTCCAGCGACTGGCTGAGCCGCTTCCAGGAGACCGGCTTAAGGATATAGTCAAACGCGCCGTTTCGGATGGCCTGGCTACAGGTGTCCATATCGCTGGCGGCGGTGATGAAAATCACCGAGCAGTTGGCGCGGGCCAGCATCGGGTTGCTGATAAGGGTGATGCCTTTGCCGTCCGGCAGGTAGTTATCCAGCAGCATCAGCTTCGGCTGTTTGCTCTCCAGCTGTCGCTGCGCGTCGGCCAATGACGCGGCAATCCCCACCAGCCTCAGGCGCGGATGTTTACCGATAAGCTCCGCGTGCAGCTGTGCCAGTTCGTTCTCGTCTTCAACAATCAGTACGTCGATAAGTTCATGTTGCATAGTCGGTATCTTCCAGTTGCCGGACGGTTCCCGGGGCCGGGATAAACAGTGAGAAAATGGTCCCGTGCGGCATGTTATCGGCAACTTCTATTGTGCCGCCAGCCTGCGTGACGTAGCTTTCGATCAGATACAGGCCAATCCCGTGATCGCCCCGCGTTTTGGTGGTGATGCCGCGTTCAAATATCCGGTCACGGATCGCCGGGGTAATGCCAACGCCCTGGTCGGCTACTTCAATAATCAGCTCCTGCTCGCTGAGCTTTATCAGCACTTCCACTGGCGCATGCGGGAGCGGCGATCGCTGCGTCGCTTCGATGGCGTTATCCAGCAGGTTGCCAATAATCGAAATCAGCTCTTGCTCTCCCAGCGGCAGGAACGGTTTGTCCAGCCGACAGGCCGGGTCGAAACTCAGCTCCACGCCTTTCTCACGCGCGCGAGCGGCTTTTCCCAGCAGCAGCCCGCAAAGTGTCGGGGAACTAAAGCGGGAGGAGATAAAGTCCAGCAGCTCCTGAGCATGCTCCGACTGCGCCTGAATGTAGCGAATGGCCTCTTCATAGCGGCCCATATGCAGCAGGCCGGAGAGGGTGGTCATCCGGTTCAGCTGCTCATGACGCATAATGCGCAGGTTATCGACGTAGCGTTTTACCTGGCTGAGCTGGCTGCTGAGAGAGTCGATCTCGTTGCGATCGCGGAAGGTGATCACCCAGCCCTGCAGCGACCCCTCAAGCATGATGTGTACCCGGCTGGCAATCACCGTGAGATCGTTAAAGCGGCAAATCTCGTCATGGGTATCTTTCGCCAGCATCGTCTGCGTGTCGAAGAACGGGACCGGATCGATCACCTGGCTTATCAGCTGCCCGCGCAGTTCCCGGGCCGGCTGGCTCAGGCCCAGCAGCTTGCGCGCCGCCTGGTTGATCACCTCTATGCGCCGTTCGTTATCAATGGCGATCACGCCTTCGTAGATGGACTCCATCATCGCCTTTTGCTGGCGCACCAGCAGGCCGATCTCTCGTGGCTCCAGGGAAAAGATCTGTTTCTTAATACTACGGGTAAAGAACCAGGAGAAGACAAAGAGGGCGATCAGCAGCAGCACGGCGGCAATCAGGATATTGACCACTTTACTGACGGTAATTGTGTCCAGGTAGCTGGTGAGATAGCCAACTGAAACAATGCCGACCACCTGCCCGGCGTCGTTGAAAATGGGCGCTTTACTGCGCAGTGAAATGCCCAACCCGCCTTTACGTATGGTTGTCGTGCTTTTCCCCTGCAATACGGCTTCATTGTCGCCGCCGACCAGCGTCGTGCCCACCCTGTCGGCAAAGACGGAGTGAAAAAGATGCCGTCCCGTATTATCGCCAATGACAATAAAGCTGGCGTCGCTGTGCGCGGCCATTTTCTGCATGAACTCATGAATGGCGTTGATATCTTTTTGTTCAACTTCAGTACGCAATGACGGAATAAGCGCAATCTCTTCTGCCTGTATTTTAGCGCGCGCACTCATTTCCTGATAAAGCTGTTTTCCGACATCGGCATAATAATATCCGCCCAGCAGCACAAAAAGCACTGAGAAAAAGGCAACCAGCGAAATAAACAGCTTAATCTGGAAAGAGACTTTCATAACTATCACGCAAAGTAGCGGCAAAGATCGTCAATATATCATCTTTTTTCATGCGGATGTCCGCTTTGCGGGAAACTTGTGATCCCTTGCACAGCAAGGGCTGTAAATGATTTATCCAGAAGGCTTATGATCTTCATGCTGCTACGTTAAATGTTATTTGGTCGTTCAATTCAGAAAAGAAACCATAAAAACCACGATAATAAATAAGGCATAAATCACATTAAATAAAAGAAACCATAAAAACCATAGCTGCCATTAAAACTTCGCTTTTAATATGCCATTCCTCACATAAAGTAGGCCTTTGTGACTCTAAGCTGAACGCACAAAATAACTAAGGGGCTTATTATGAGCACAACTGATGATTCTTTCTCTGTTACCCACGACCCGATTGAAATTCAGCGGCCATCCCTCAAGGAGCGGTGGTGGCATATTATGGATACCTGGAAAATCGGGATTATTCCTCTGCCGCTGTTCGTTCTGGCGGGCGCGCTGATCGCGATTGATTGCCTGGGCGGAAAGCTGCCGAGCGATATCGTGGTGATGGTGGCGACGCTGGCCTTCTTCGGCTTTGCCTGCGGTGAGTTCGGCAAACGCCTGCCGATTGTCGGCAAGCTTGGTGCGGCGGCGATTTGCGCCACCTTTATCCCTTCCGCGCTGGTCTACTACGGTTTGCTGCCGGACGTGGTGGTGGAATCCACGACCAAATTCTACAAATCCACCAACATTCTCTACCTCTATATCTGCTGCATTATCGTCGGCAGCATCATGAGCATGAACCGCACGGTGCTGATTCAGGGCTTCCTGCGCATCTTCTTCCCGATGCTGTGCGGTGAAATCGTCGGCATGATTGTTGGTATGGGCGTGGGGCTGGCGCTGGGCCTGGAGCCGTTCCAGATCTTCTTCTTTATCATTCTGCCGATCATGGCGGGCGGCGTCGGGGAAGGGGCGATTCCGCTTTCCATCGGCTATGCCACCCTGCTGCATATGGACCAGGGCGTAGCGCTCGGCCGCGTGCTGCCGATGGTCATGCTCGGCGGGCTGACGGCAATCATCATCTCCGGCTGCCTGAACCAGCTCGGTAAACGCTACCCGCACCTGACCGGTGAAGGCCAGCTGATGCCTAACCGCGCGAATGCCGATGCCACCGTCTCTCAGCCTGCGTTCTCCGGTAAAGCGGACGTGACCACTATCGCCTCCGGCGCGCTGCTGGCGGTGCTGCTGTACATGCTGGGCATGCTCGGCCACAAGCTGATTGGCCTGCCTGCGCCCGTTGGCATGCTGTTTATGGCGGTGCTGGTGAAGCTCTGCAACGGCGCTTCTCCGCGCCTGCTGGAGGGCTCGCAGGTGGTGTACAAATTCTTCCAGACTTCCGTGACCTACCCAATCCTCTTCGCCGTTGGCGTGGCCATCACCCCGTGGCATGAACTGGTGGCCGCCTTCACGCTGACCAACCTGCTGGTGATTATCAGCACCGTCTCAGCGCTGGTGGCGACCGGGTTCTTCGTCGGCAAAAAGATCGGTATGCACCCGATTGATGTCGCCATCGTCTCCTGCTGTCAGAGCGGACAGGGCGGTACCGGCGACGTGGCGATACTGACCGCAGGCAACCGCATGAGCCTGATGCCGTTCGCCCAGATTGCTACCCGTATCGGCGGGGCGATTAACGTCTCTGTCTCACTGCTGATTCTGGGTAACTTCCTCGTCTAAGTATTCAGGAAAAAACAATGAAACTCGCAAGCTTTTTATACCAGGGAAAACGCAGCTACGGCATCGTTCAGGCCGAGGGCGTGATTGATTTAGGCCGCCGTCTGGGCGACCGCTATGGCGACCTTAAAGCGCTGCTGCAGGGCAACGGGCTGGCGCAGGCCACCCGTTACCTGAACGACGCGGTGGACGTGCCGCTGAGCGCCATCACCTTCTTACCGGTGATCGTGCAGCCGGAAAAAATCCTCTGCGTGGGCATGAACTACGCCGACAAGCGCAAGGAGTTTGACCAGCACAACCCGGCTCCGACGCTGTTTGTCCGCTTCCCGGATTCACAGACCGGCCACAACGAGCCGGTGCTGAAGCCGCGCCACTCCAGCGAATTCGACTACGAAGGCGAGCTGGCGGTGATTATCGGTAAGGGTGGAGAGAACATCAGCCGCGATGACGCCCTGCGCCACGTGGCGGGCTACAGCTGCTACATGGACGGCTCCGCCCGCGACTGGCAGCACACCTGGTTCACCGCCGGTAAAAACTGGCGTCAGACCGGGGCGTTTGGCCCCTGGATGGCGACGGCGGATGAGATCCCGGACCCGCACAGCCTGGCGATCCGCACTTGGCTTAACGGCCGCATGGTGCAGGAGGACAACACCAGCAGCATGATCCACAAGGTCGCGGAGCTCATCGAGTACATCAGCACCTTTACCCGCTTAAGCCCGGGCGACGTGATCATCACCGGCTCCCCGGGCGGCGTGGGTAAAAAGCGTAACCCGCCGCTGTTTATGAAAGAGGGGGATCGCATTGAGGTGGAGATCGAGCATATCGGTCATCTGAGCAACGTGATTGTTGAAGCGCCAGCCGTCGGGCTTGCGGCGGCACACTGAGAAAGGCGGCATGAACAGTCAACCCATCGATTTTCGCCAGACGCTGGTGGCGAAACACCCGGAACGCTTAAGCCAGATCCGCTACCTGCTGGCAGACAGCGGCCTTGGCCTGGACAACGACATCACGCTATTTGTCGAAGCCTGGTCCGGCGCGCAGCTGGTGGGTTGCGCAGGACTTGCCGGCAACGTTATCAAATGCGTGGCGGTCAACGAGCAGCTTCGTGGGGAAAACCTCAGCGCGCGGCTGCTGGCAGAGGTGGAAAATGCGGCGCTGGAGCGCGGCCATTTTCACCTCTTCCTCTGCACCCGTCCGTGCAATCGGGAGCGCTTTGCCCGCAGCGGCTTCTGGCCAATTGCCCAGAGCGGGAACAACGCCGTGCTGATGGAGAACACCCCGCAGGGGATCGCGCGCTACTGCCGTACCTTAAGCCGGATGCGAAAGGGCGGGCAGAAAACTGGCGCGATAGTGATGAACGCCAATCCGTTCACCCTCGGCCACCGCCATCTGGTGGAGCAGGCGGCGGCGCGGTGTGACGCCCTGCATCTGTTCGTGGTGCGTGAAGACGCCTCGTTCTTCCCGTTCAGCGCGCGTCTCGAGATGGTGCGCGCGGGCGTAGCCCATCTGCCGAACGTGGTGGTGCATGAAGGCTCGCAGTACATCATCTCCCGCGCCACCTTCCCGGCCTACTTCCTGAAGGAGACCGGCAAAGTGCAGCAGGCGTGGAGCGAGATCGACGTGCTGATCTTCCGGGACTTCATCGCCCCGGCGCTCGGCATCACGCACCGCTTTATCGGCTCGGAGCCTTTTTGCGACATCACCCGCCAGTACAACCAGACGCTGCATGACCTGCTGGCCTCGCATATCGAGGTGGTGGAAATGCCGCGCATCAAGGCCACCGGCAACGCCATTTCGGCGTCCGAAGTGCGCCGTTTACTCAAGACACAGCAGTTTTCCCGGATCCGGGAGATCGTCCCGGATTCCACCTTCGCGCATCTCGAAACACACTATCGTGCGAGTGCGGAAGTCGCATAACTATCAGGAATTTATCATGAATATTGTAAGGGAGGCGCTGGCCGGAACGCAGGAGTCCAGCGACCTGATGGTGAAAATCGCCCCCGCTCACGGCGAGCTGGAGATTGTCATCCACAGTGAAGTGATTAAGCAGTTTGGCGAGCAAATTCGCCAGGTGGTCAACGACACGCTGCGCGCCATGAACGTGCGCCAGGGGCTCATCATTATTGAAGACAAAGGGGCGCTGGACTGTGTTATTCGCGCCCGCCTGCAAAGCGCGCTGATGCGTGCCGCCGATGAACAGGCCATCAACTGGGAGGCGCTGAAATGAGCAAACTCCGCCGCAGTATGCTGTTCCTGCCGGGCGCCAACGCCGCCATGCTTTCCACCGCGTTTATCTACCGCCCCGACTCCATCATGTTTGACCTTGAGGACGCCGTCGCCCTGCGTGAGAAGGACACCGCGCGCCTGCTGGTATTCCACGCGCTACAGCACCCGATGTATCAGGATATCGAAACCGTGGTGCGCATTAACCCGCTCAGCACGCCGTTTGGCCTGCTGGATCTGGAAGCCGCCGTGCGCGCGGGTGTGGACGTGATCCGCCTGCCAAAAACCGACACCCCGGACGACGTCTACGAGCTGGAAGGCCATCTTGAGCGCATTGAACGCGAGTGCGGCCGCGAGGTCGGCTCCACCCGCGTGATGGCGGCGATTGAGTCGGCCATTGGCGTCATCAATGCCGTGGCGATTGCCCGCAGCTCCCCGCGCCTCATCGGCATCGCGCTGGCCGCCTTTGACTACGTGATGGACATGCAGACCGAGCGCGGCGACGGCACCGAGCTGTTCTATGCCCGCTGCGCCGTGCTGCACGCCGCTCGCGCCGCGGGCATCGACGCCTTCGATGTGGTGTGGTCAGACGTTAACGACGAGGCCGGGTTCCTTCGTGAGGTCGATCTGATCCGCAAGATGGGCTTTAACGGCAAATCGCTGATTAACCCGCGCCAGATTGACCTGCTGCACAACGCTTATGCACCGACTCAGGAAGAGGTGGATCATGCCAAAAGGGTGATTGAAGCGGCAGAAGAGGGCGAGCGTAACGGCCTGGGCGTGGTGTCGCTAAACGGCAAAATGGTGGATGCACCAATTATTAACCACGCGCAGGTGGTGCTGGAGCGCGCGGCGGCTTCCGGCGTGCGTCGGTAAGGATAAGACAATGAATCAGACTGAACTTCTCCACGTAAACTTCCCGCATCTGCGGGACCTGAAACCCTTTGATACCGCCCACAGCGCGACGCCCTGGCTGGCGGACAGTGACGCGAAGCACAACCGCAAGCTCTGTGCCTCCCTTGAAGAAGCCGTAGCGCGCAGCGGCCTGCAGGACGGGATGACCATCTCCTTCCACCATGCCTTTCGCGAAGGCGACCGGGTGATCAACACCGTTGTGGCGCTGCTGGCGCGGATGGGATTTAAAAATTTGACGCTGGCCTCCAGCTCGCTGATGACCTGCAACGACGCTCTGATCGAGCATATTGAAAGCGGCGTCATCACCCGGATTTACACCTCGGGCATGCGCGGCAGGCTGGCGGACGCCATCTCCCACGGGCTGATGGACGAGCCGGTACAGATTCACTCCCACGGTGGGCGCGTGAAGCTGCTCCAGGACGGCGAGCTGAATATCGACGTGGCGTTTCTCGGCGTGCCGTGCAGCGATGCGTTTGGCAATGCCAACGGCACGCACGGTAAATCGTGCTGCGGCTCGCTCGGCTACGCGATGGTGGACGCGCACTTTGCCCGCAAGGTGGTGCTGCTGACCGAAGAGCTGGTGCCGTTCCCGAATATGCCCGCCAGCCTGGTGCAGGACCAGGTGGACTACATCGTGCAGGTGGAGAGCGTGGGCGATCCGGCGAAAATCAGCGTCGGCGCGGCGCGCGTCACCAGCAACCCGCGCGAGCTGATGATCGCCCGCTATGCGGCGGACGTGATCGAGCATTCCGGCTACTTCAAGCCGGGCTTCTCGATGCAGACCGGCTCCGGCGCGGCGGCCACCGCCTGCACGCGCTTTATGGAAGAGAAGATGGAGCGCAGCGGCGTGAAGGCGCGCTTTGCGCTCGGCGGCATCACCGGCAGCCTGGTGGATCTGCACGAGAAGGGGCTCATCGAAAAGCTGCTCGACACCCAGTGCTTTGACGGCCAGGCGGCGGCTTCGCTGGCGCGCAACCCGAACCACGTAGAGATCTCCACCAACGTCTACGCCAACCCCGGCAGCAAGGCGGCAAGCTGCGACCAGCTCGACGTGGTGATCCTCAGCGCCCTGGAAATTGACGTTGATTTCAACGTCAACGTCATCACCGGCTCCGACGGCGTGATGCGTGGCGCATCCGGCGGGCACTGCGACGTGGCGGCGGCAGCCAACCTGACCATCGTGGTCGCGCCGCTGCTGCGCAGCCGCATTCCGACGGTCGTGAAGCGCGTCACCACGCGCCTCACGCCGGGGGAGAGCATCGACGTGCTGGTTACCGATCACGGCATCGCAGTCAACCCGGCGCGCCCGGAGATCCGCAAGCGGCTGCTGGAGGCCGGGCTGAAGGTAGTGGACATCAGCGCGCTCTATGAGCGGGCGATTTCCCTGACCGGCGTACCGAAACCGATTGAATTTACCGACAAAATCGTCGGCGTCATCCGTTACCGCGACGGCAGCGTGATCGACACCGTACGACAGGTGAAGGAGTCAGTATGATTTTAGCGACACCCGTGCGGGCGGGTGTCAGCCTGGAGGAACTGCTGGCGGCGAAAGAGCGTCGCGCAGCCCGTCAGGCTGACATGCTTAAGCACTATCAACAGCCGGTGATCTCCCTCACACTGGTCACGCCCGGGGAAATCAAGGACAGCCTGCGCTATCGCAACACCATGGGCGTGGCGCTCCAGATGTGCGACCAGCTGCTGTGGGAGAACCGCTGGCAGGTGCTGGACCGCCAGGTGCTGTGGCTGCCCACCGGACCGGAATCCTTGTGGTGCGTCGCCCATCCGGCGGCGGAAATCAAAGCGCACTGCGCGGAGCTGGAGCAGACGCACCCGCTCGGCAGGCTGTGGGATCTGGACGTGATCTGCCCTCAGCACGGCCACGTCGGGCGTCAGTCGCTGGGAGAGAATCTCCGGCGCTGTCTGATCTGCGACGAGCCCGCGCATGCCTGCTCCCGTTCGCGCAATCACCCCGTTGAGCAGGTTGTTTCCCGCGTGGAGAAGACGATCGATGACTGGTTTGCTCGCGACTAAACCGCGCCCGGTTGACGTGCCCGGGCTTGCCGAAGCGGCGCTGTGGCAGGAGCTGGAGCTAACTCCCAAGCCGGGGCTGGTGGACAAGCTTAACAACGGTTCCCATCGCGATATGGACCACGCGCTGTTTGTCCGTAGCATTGCGGCGATTACGCCGTGGTTTGCCCGTTTTGCGGAGCTGGGCGAGGCACATGCGGACAAGCCAGCCGCTCAGCAGCTGCGGATTATCCGCCCGATGGGGATGGCCTGCGAACAGGCGATGTATGCCGCGACGAACGGGGTGAACACCCACAAGGGTGGGATTTTTGCCCTGGGTTTACTGTGCTTTGCCGCCGGGCGTGTGAAAAAGCTCTCCGCAGAGAGCCTCTGCTGTGAGGTGAGTAACATCTGCCGCGGGCTGGTGTCGCGGGAGCTGGCAGCGCGCAGCGGGCAGGCGACGGCGGGCGAGCGGCAGTTTCAGCAGTACGGCTTAACCGGGGCGCGAGGCGAGGCGGAGAGCGGCTTTGCGACGGTGCGTAAGGCGCTGGGGCAGTGTAACGGACAGTCGCTTCACAGCCTGCTGTTGCGCCTGATGGCGGTCAATCAGGACAGTAATCTCGTGTCGCGCGGCGGCATTCAGGGGCTGCGCTACGTTCAGGGCTATGCGCGGGAACTGCTGGCTAACGGCTGGGATCGCGAGGCGTTGCTTAAGATGGATGAGGCACTGATTGAACGAAACCTGAGTCCGGGCGGCAGCGCGGATTTGCTGTCGGTGGGGTGGGTGCTCTCTGCAATAAAATAGCCGGGTGGCGCTAACGCTTACCCGGCCTACTCTCCGTGCTTTTGTAGGCCCGGTAAGGCGAAGCCGCCACCGGGCAAAAGACATCAAGGATTAATGCGCAATCGGCTGTGTACCGTGCGCTGTGCGAACGTGCTTGTACTTGAACAGCGCGAGGAACGCGAAGAACAGCACCAGCGAATACGCCGCGAAGATCAGCCACACGGGCTGCCAGTCGGTGATACCGTTGGTGGTGTACATCTCAACCACTTTACCGCTCACCACGCCGCCCAGAATACAGCCGAAGCCGTTGGTCATCATCAGGAACATGCCCTGCGCGCTGGCGCGGATTTCAGGCTTCACCTCTTTTTCCACAAACACCGAACCGGAGATGTTGAAGAAGTCGAAGGCGCAGCCGTAAACAATCATCGACAGCACCAGCAGCACGGTGCCGAACGCGCTCGGGTCGCCGTAGGCGAACAGGCCGAAGCGCAGCATCCACGCGGCAATACTGATCAGCATGACGTTTTTGATGCCGTAGCGGCTCAGGAAGAACGGGATGGTCAGGATGAACAGCGTCTCGGAGATCTGCGAGATGGACATCATCACCGACGCGTGCTCAACGATAAAGCTCCCGGCAAACAGCGGATCGTTATCGAAGCTGTGCAGGAAGGTGTTGCCGAACATGTTGGTGATTTGCAGCTCCGCGCCCAGCAGCATGGAGAAGATAAAGAAGATCGCCATGCGCTTGTTTTTGAACAGCGCGAAGGCATCCAGGCCAAGCATGGTGCTCCAGCTCTGGTTTTTCTGCTGGTTAGACACCGGAATGGTTGGCAGCGTCAGGGTGAACAGCGCCAGCAGTACGGAGAGCGCAGCACCAATATACAGCTGCATGTGGCTCAGCTCGAAGCCCGCGAAGCTCACGCCCCACATCGCCATGATAAAGCCGATGGTGCCCCAGATACGGATTGGCGGGAAGTCGGTGACGATATCCAGGCCGGCAGATTTCAGGCGGTAGTAGGAGATGGAGTTGATCAGCCCAAGCGTTGGCATGTACGCCAGCGAGTTAAGCAGGATCACCATAAACATCGCCCCCGGCGTGGTCACTTCGGCCGCCATAAACAGCGTCCCCGCACCCACCAGATGGCAAAGCATATACAGCCATTTCGCACTTAACCATTTATCCGCCACGATACCGAGCAGCGTTGGCATGAAAACAGCCGCAATACCCAGCGAGCTGTAGACGGCACCGATTGACGCACCATCAAACTTGAGCGTCACAAACATATAGGAGCCGAGTGTAGTCAGCCAGCTACCCCACAGGCAGAACTGCAGAAACGACAAGATTTTAAGCTGCAGCTTAAGGTTCATGTTACTTTCCTCACAAGTGAGCGGGAGATATGTTGTTATAGGAACATTCAGGGTTGTTATTTGATGCAATTCTATCAGTTGGCAACGATATGTTTTGTTACCTCCCGCAAAAAAATGCAATCCACATTAATTTGCAGTTTGGATTGTGATGCAAATAACATTTTCGTATGGGTGGAGGATAGGTGCGGCCTGATGCCCTCACCCTGACCCTCTCCCACAGGGAGAGGGGAAGCAGAACACCTTCTCCTTGCTGGAGAAGGTGTGTTGATTATCGACGACGATAATTTTTCTGCGCCGTATTCACCTTATACAGGTACCGGCGGGATTCCGCAGACGGGTGGCGGGTGGTGAGGGTGGAGTAAACATCCCCCGGCGCCATGCTGTTGATGATGTTCGCAGCCTGCACTTTGTCATTCGAGAAGACGCGCAGCACGCTGCCCGCGCCGCCGTTATAGGCGGTGATCACCGCGTAGCGACGCGACGTCGGATTATCAATTCCGCCGAGATAGACATTGTTCAGCATCGCCAGATAGGCCGTGCCGGTATCAATGTTGCTTTGCGGATCGAACAGGTAGCTGCGGCTCGGCGTGCCGGATTTCCCCTGCGAGCGGAAGACGTCTTTACCGGCGCTGTGCTGGACAACCTGCATCAGCCCCAGCGCGTCGGAACGGCTCACCGCGTACGGGTTGAACGAGGATTCGGTCTGCATAATCGCCAGGATCAGCGACTCGTCCACGCCATACTTACGCGACGCCTGACGCACCATACCCAGATACTTATGCGCACGCTTGTCGAGGTGGTTCGGGACAAGGTTAATGGTAACGCTGTAGATAATCTTCAGGCCGTTAGAGCGGCTCTTCAGGCGCGTCTGCAGCAGGTAGTCGGCAAATTTCGTGGCGCGACCTTCCCAGCGGATCGGCTGTCCGGTCTGGTCGACAACCTGACCGTACAGGAACGGCTCTTTCGAAATGGTGATGTCGTCCGCATCGGAGTAGAGATCGATAGATCCCGGATCGTCACCCATCAGCAGGGTTTTGACGATCGCCTGACGCAGCCGTGCCGCAGGGTCGGTGCCTGCGATGGTCTCAATGGTGATCGTACCCTCATCAAAGTTGATGTGGCTACGGGTCAGATAGGCGTCGGTGTACTTAACGTAGTCCTTCGGTCCGGCAATAAGAACTTCGTTAAATCCCCATATGTTCTCGATGTTATGGGCAAACTGCCCCATCAAAATGTCAAAACCGTTGGTGTCCTTGACCCAGGCTTCGTTGTAATCATCGCCTTTTTTGGACGAGCACGAGACCAGCAACGGCGCAACAAGGGCTAGCGCTAAAAGTTTTTTCATCATTCCGGGAGTGCGTGTTGTGTTTGCTTTAACGGCGGGGTTTCACCCGCACGCTGTTATTTTTCCGGCGGCGTATAGCCTTCGATGTGGACGTCTTTGCCCTCGAACAGGAAGCTCACCATCTCCTGCTCCAGCAGCTTGCGGTGCTCCGGGTTCATCATGCTGAGCTTCTTCTCGTTGATCAGCATGGTCTGTTTTTTCTGCCACTGTCCCCAGGCTTCTTTGGAGATCTCGTTATAGATGCGCTTGCCCAGGTCGCCCGGGTAGAGCTGGAAATCCTGGCCTTCAGCGTCGCGCTGCAGGAAAGTACAAAAAATGGTTCTGGCCATACGTATTCCTCTTTGTGTTGCCGATGCTAAACCATTGCACCGGCACGTAATTGCTGTAACAGGCGCTCCACGGGAGCCGCCAGCCCGACTGATGGCGGTTGCGCTAAGTTATACCAGAGAGCGGTGCCTTCATCCATGCAGGAGGTGAATGAGGACACGGGAAGCCACATGGGTACTATATCCAGATGGAAATGGCTGAAGGTGTGGCGAAACGCGGTCAGCTGCGTCAGGGTATCTGCCGCAATGCCGCGCTGTTTAAGCCATTCACGCAGCAAGTCTTCATCTTCAAACTGTGGGAAGCAGTATAGACCACCCCACAGACCGCTCGGCGGACGCTGGGCGAGGAAGACGTCGTCACCGTGCTGCATCAGCAGCATATAGCCGGTGCGCTCCGGCAGCGTCTGTTTGGGTTTCTTACCCGGATACTGCGCCCATGACTGGTTGGCATACGCCACGCAGAGGTTGTTCACCGGGCAGAGTTCGCACTTCGGTTTTGAGCGCGTGCAGACCATCGCGCCGAGATCCATCATCGCCTGGTTAAAACGCTCTACGCCCTTCGCCGGGGTGACCGCTTCAGCGATCTCCCACAGGCGTTTTTCAACGTCTTTCTTACCCGGCCAGCCGTCAACGGCGTAGCAGCGTGCGAGCACGCGCTTCACGTTGCCGTCGAGGATCGGGAAATGCTTGCCTAATGAAAGGGAGAGGATCGCGCCTGCGGTTGAACGTCCGACGCCGGGTAAATCGGCCACCTCGTCGAAGGTTTCCGGAAATTTACCGTTGTGGCGGGTGGCGACCTGCTGCGCGGCCTTGTGCAGGTTGCGCGCGCGGGCGTAATAGCCCAGCCCGGTCCACAGGTGCAGCACTTCGTCCAACGGCGCGTTTGCCAGGTCGGTGACCGTCGGGAAGCGTGCCATAAAACGCTCGAAGTAAGGGATCACGGTGGCGACCTGCGTTTGTTGCAACATCACCTCGGAGAGCCATACTTTGTAGGGCGTTTTTTCAATTTGCCAGGGCAGGGTTTTACGCCCGTATTTGTCGTACCAGTCCAGCACCTGGGCTGAAAATTGAGAGGCTTGCATGGTCATCGATTCGCATAATCAGGGACGCAGATTGCAGCACAGCGTCCATCTGCTGTAAACCGGATCTTTCCCATGCTTGCATAGAAGCCTTAACTTTGGATAATGCCCGTTTCCCGAACATTCTCACAAGCAGACAACTCTTTTATGAAAAACGACGTCATTTCACCGGAATTTGATGAAAACGGTCGCCCGCTGCGCCGTATTCGCAGCTTTGTCCGCCGTCAGGGCCGCCTGACCAAAGGGCAGCAACACGCGCTGGACAACTACTGGCCGGTGATGGGCGTTGAGTTCAGCGAGCAGCCGCTCGACTTTATCGAGCTGTTTGGCCGCGACGCGCCCGTCACGCTGGAGATCGGGTTTGGTATGGGCACCTCGCTGGTCACCATGGCGAAAGCGCGCCCGGAGCAGAACTTCCTCGGCATTGAAGTACACTCGCCGGGCGTCGGCGCGTGCCTGGCAACGGCCCACGAAGAGAGCGTTGAGAACCTGCGCGTGATGTGTCACGACGCGGTGGAAGTGCTGCACAAAATGATTCCTGACAATTCTTTGAACATGGTTCAGCTCTTTTTCCCTGACCCATGGCACAAAGCGCGTCATAATAAACGCCGTATCGTTCAGGCACCGTTTGCCGAGCTGGTGAAAAGCAAGCTCAAGCTGGGCGGCGTTTTCCACATGGCGACCGACTGGGAACCTTATGCGGAACACATGCTGGAAGTAATGTCGTCGCTGGACGGGTACAAAAATCAGTCCGAGAGCAACGACTACGTACCGCGTCCGGAATCGCGTCCGGTGACAAAATTTGAACAGCGTGGCCATCGTCTTGGTCACGGCGTATGGGACTTAATGTTCGAGAGGGTGAAATAATGGCAAAGAATCGTAGCCGTCGTCTGCGTAAAAAGATGCACATCGAAGAATTCCAGGAAGTGGGCTTCTCCGTTGCCTGGCGTTTCCCGGAAGGCACCAGCGTTGAGCAGATCGACCAGGACGTTGATGCGTTCATCAACGAGGTGATCGAGCCTAACAAGCTGGCCTTCGACGGTAGCGGCTACCTGGCATGGGAAGGTCTGATCTGCACCCAGGAAGTGGGCAAATGCACCGAAGAACATCAGGCCCTGGTTCGCAAATGGCTTGAAGAGCACAAGCTGGAAGATGTCCGCGTGAGCGAACTTTTCGACGTTTGGTGGGACTAATAAAGCAGTAAGCGGGCCAGCATTAGCTGGCCCATTTTGTCTGAGGGAGTGTTTAAGATGCGCAAAACGTTGCTGGCTGTTGCTTTGATGGCAACCGGATTCACCGCCCATGCGGATTATCAATGTAGCGTCACCCCGCGTGATGACGTGGTGTTAAGCCCGCAAACCGTGCAGGTCAAAGGCGAGAACGGCAATCTGGTGATTACGCCGGAAGGGAACGTCACCTTTAACGGCAAACAGTACAACCTGACTGCCGCACAGCGTGAGCAGGCGAAAGATTATCAGGCCGATTTGCGTACCGCGCTGCCATGGATTAATGAAGGTGGCCTGACACGCGTCGAAAAGAGCCGCGTCGCGCTGGACAAAATCATCACCAAAGAGGTGGGGGAGAGCAGTAATATGCGCTCCCGCCTTACGAAGCTCGACAAGCAGCTCAAAGAGCAGATGAACCGCATTATCGAGACGCGCTCTGATGGCCTGACGTTCCACTATAAGGCGATCGATCAGGTCCGCGCTGACGGCCAGCAGCTGGTGAACCAGGCGATGGGCGGCATCCTGCAGGACAGCATCAACGAGATGGGCGCCAAAGCCGTGCTGAAAGGCGGCGGTAACCCGCTGCAGGGTGTGCTGGGCAGCCTTGGCGGCTTGCAGACTTCCATTCAGAACGAGTGGAAGAACCAGGAAGATGATTTCCAGCAGTTCGGCAAAGACGTGTGTAAACGCGTGGTGTCGCTGGAAGATAGCCGGAAGGCGCTGGTGGGGACGCTGAAGTAAGTTCTCTGCGCGCTGGGCCCCTCACCCCAGCCCTCTCCCCATGTACAGTCCGGGGACATGGTAGACAGGTGTTCGGGGACATGGTGAACACTTTTTAACATCCTTTACCCATGGTGATCGACTTTTTCTTCAGGTCGATCACCCCCACTTTCGAGGTGTACCACCACACATCATAGCAGCCGTCATA